>CALXCT010000001.1 GCA_944386865.1 uncultured Oscillospiraceae bacterium
TATCCCGCCCTCCACTCCGCCGCCCAGGCGGCCTCCGACCGGGGCACCCAGCGCATCTGCGTTTGGGGGGAGAAGGTGACCAATATGCTCCACTCCCTGCTGCGCCGCTACCAGCGGGAGGGGGAGGCCATGCTGGCCGATACCCAGGTCTGGGTGTGCACCGTGTGCGGCTTCCTCTACGTGGGGGACACCCCGCCCGAGATCTGTCCGGTGTGCAAGGTGCCCGCGTGGAAATTCGAGAAGACGGAAGGGAGGGGCTGACCGATGAAGAAGCTTGCCGTGAGGAACCTGCGCCTTTGCACCAAGGACTGCCTGTGCCTGTACGTCTGCCCCACCGGGGCCACCGACACGGAGAACAGCATCATCGACCTGAGCAAATGCACCGGCTGCGGCGTGTGTGCCGACGCCTGTCCCAGCGGGGCCATCTCCATGGTGCCTGAGGAATATCCGCCCCAGCAGCCCAAGCAGGACGGGGTGGTGGCCCTGGCCAATGCCCTGGCGGGGAGCAAGGCGAAGCAGGAGAAGCTGGCCCTTCAGCTGGCGGAGGGGACGGAGCGGGACGGCCTTTACCGTCTGCTGTCCGCCGCGGCCAAGTCGGTGCGGCTGGTGAACGAGGACCTGCTGCGGGAGGCGGGCTATATGCTGCCTCAGAGCGCCAACGCCCGCGCCCTGTTGGAGGGGTGGGTGCAGAACCCGCCTTCCCCTGAGTTCCCCGTGGCCGCGGCCCGGGAGCTGCTGGAGCGCATCCCCTGCAATGAAAAAACCGAGGAAAAAGGAGCGAACAAGACCGTGAGCAAATGGAAATGCAAAGTATGCGGCTATATCTACGAGGGCGAGAGCCTGCCCGCCGACTTCACCTGTCCCATCTGCCGCCAGCCCGCCTCCGCCTTTGAGAAGCTGGAGGAGCCAAAAGCGGGGGGCAAGTACGCCGGCACCCAGACGGAGAAGAACCTGCGCGCCGCCTTCTCCGGCGAGTCGGAGGCCCGGAACAAGTACACCTATTTCGCCTCCGTGGCCCAGCGGGAGGGGTACGAGCAGATCGCGGCCCTGTTCCTGAAGACGGCGGAGAATGAGCGGGAGCACGCCAAGATGTGGTTCCAGGAGCTGGACGGCCTGGGGGATACGGCCCAGAACCTGCTCCACGCCGCCGAGGGGGAGAATTACGAGTGGACCGACATGTACGACGGCTTCGCCAAGACCGCCGAGGCGGAGGGCTTCCCCGAGCTGGCCGCCAAGTTCCGGCTGGTGGCCGCGGTGGAGAAG
The DNA here is from genome assembly GCA_944386865.1 of uncultured Oscillospiraceae bacterium. Lineage (GTDB taxonomy): Bacteria > Bacillota > Clostridia > Oscillospirales > Oscillospiraceae > CALXCT01. The sequence continues at coordinate 1,264 of CALXCT010000001.1, forward strand.
CACCATGAGGAGCGCTACCGCGCCCTGCTCCGCAACGTGGAGACCGCCCAGGTCTTCGCCAGGAGCGAGGTGAAGGTGTGGGAGTGCCGCAACTGCGGCCATATCGTGGTGGGCACCGCCGCGCCCGAGGTGTGCCCCACCTGCGGCTATCCCCAGAGCTATTTCGAGCTCAACTGCGAGAATTACTGAGCCGTTTTTCGCCCCGCAGAGCGGGGGAGAAAAGGGCGCGCCGGGACGGACTGCCGTTCCCGGCGCGCCCTTCGGCATTTTCTGGTGGGGGAGGACCTTTGACGGGCAGATCCGCTCCCCTGCCGGAAAAAACCGGAGGGCAGGGGAAAATGTTGAAAAAACAGTTGCAAAGGCTCGGCAGAATGTGTAGAATGAGGGCGGTTTCCCACTGAAACTGTCGGAGAAGAAAACGGCGGAAGACAGGCGGCCGTGGCCGCCTCCATTGCCCCCACAGGGGCAATGATCCCCGCCTGCCTCCGGGAACCGACATGCATCCTTCCGACTTCGCAACTGGTAAAGGAGTGACGCGGATTGAGAAGAAAACTTTTGTCCACCCTGCTGGCGCTGGCCATGGTCCTGTCCCTGCTGCCCGCCTCGGCGCTGGCGGCGGTGACGCAGATCGACGACACCGAGACCTACTGGGACGACGCCACAGAGTCCTTCCGGATCTATGATGACTACTGGGCCGACCTTGTGACGGCCCAGCCGGCGGGCTACGCGGCGGATGCCGATGCCAAGACCGTGACCATCTCCACGCCGGAGGCGCTGGTCTGGTGGGCCAAGCAGGTCAATGATGGGACCAGCTTCGCCGGCTATACCGTCAGCCTGACGGCAGATATCGACCTGTCCGGCCACTACTGGACTCCCATCGACACCGCCACCATCGAGTATGTCACGGGCACCGACGGATCGGTGTCCTGGAAAACGGTGGAGCCCACCAAGAAGCTGGACGGCGTCATCATCGACGGCGGCGGATACACCGTCACCGGCCTGGCCACCGCCACCGGCCTCCGGGGCCCGGCACAGCCCAGCGAGCCGGGTGACGGGCAGAACTGCTACTATTACTCCGCCTTCATCGGCCGCAACGACGGCGCGCTGACCATCCAGAACATCAGCTTTGACCGGGCCAGCATCGCCATGACGGAACCGGCGGAGGGCGTGGCCACCAACGCCACCAGCATGTGCGCCGTGGTGACCGCCAACAACAGCGGCGCGCTGACGCTGAAGTCGGTCACTGTCTCCAACGCCAGGGTGCTGGCCATGCAGAAGGCCTCCGCTCTGCTGGGCATGCCCAGCGGCGGCTCCTTCACCGTGGAGCAGTGCGCCGTCACCGGCTGCGACATCCAGGCCTACTTCATGGCGGCCCCCATCTGCGGCTATGTGGGCACCGCCGGTTACCCTCTCGCCGTGAACGGCGTCAAGCTGGAGAACAACACCACCACCCTCATCCGCCAGGGCGGCCAGTGGACTTACACCACTTACAATGGCGCGGCCTACTACGGACATCCGACCTACTATGGCGCTGGAAATTATTACATCGGCGCCGCGGAAACGGCTGTCATGGAAAATACGGATGAATTCACTGTGGACGGCATCACCTACTCCGGCTATGCCCTTCCCCTGGTGGCCGAGGTGAACGGCTATCAGTACAGCACCCTCTCCGCTGCCGTTGAGGCCGCTGAGGCGGGCGACACCGTGATGTTGCTGCAGAATTATGAAGTCCCGGCGCCCGAGGAATTTATCGAGTACAATCTTCCTGAGAGCGCGGTGCTTGACCTGGGAGGGAATACGCTGACCGTCCCCTATGCCGCGGCGGTGTTCCAGGGGGAAAACATCACCATTCAAAACGGCAGGATCATCAGCGAAGCCAACTATGGGCTTTGGATCGGCAACGGGACCCGGAAGACCAGCGCCACCGTACAGAACCTGGAAGTGATCTGCGGGATCAATGTGTATGAGGCGAGTGTGACCTTGAAAAACGTCACCGCAGACGCCAGTGGGGCGGTGTATTATGCGGTGTGGGGTGACGAGAACTCGGACATCACCATTGAAAGCGGGAGCTACACAAAGGGCAATACACCCTACTCCGTCTATGTATATGGCGGGGATGATTACCCCGGCAAGATCACCATCAACGGCGGCTCCTTTGCCGGCGCTGTGGGGGTATATGACCCGGGATCTGAGCCGGAAACAAAGTATCTCACCGTCACCGGCGGCCTGTTCGACACTGACCCCACCGCCTATCTGGCCGACGGCCTGGCTGCGGTGGACAGCGGCGACCCGGTCTACCACTACACGGTGGGCCGGAAGGGAGACACTCCCGCCCAGGTGGTCACCGCCCCCGCAGATGTGAATGTCTCTGACGAGATTTCTGAGGATGTAAAGAACTTTGCCAACGAATTCTCTCAGGCCCTGACCGACACTAACGAGGGCGGTAGCGCCCAGCCCGGTATCGGCGAGGCGCTGGAGGCCGCCGCCAGCACCCAGGCCCAGCAGAACGAGGTCACCACGAACACTGTGGTGGAGGGAGCTCAGACGGTGCTGGGGGCGCTGGAGAACGCCACCGGTGTTTATGGCATTGTAGCCGACACCGTGGCCATCGTGATCCAGCCCTATCTGGACATCCAGATCACCGGGGCCACGGATGACGGGACCAACCAGACCGTCACCCTGGACATCACCCCCATGTACATCACCGTGGCCACCACGGCGAATGTGGGGGAGGGAGACGACATCGTGCTGGATGCGGAGGGCGGCACCGTCAACGCCGTCCAGGTGGGCGAGCCTCAGGTGCTGCCCATCACCAAGTCCGTGGACGTCACCCTGTCCCTGCCCAACGGCTTTGCCGGGAACGGCGACTTCTATGTCAGGCACACAGCCTCCAACGGCAGGACCTACTACTATACCGGCACGGTGGAGAGCAATGTCCTGACCTTCACCAACCCCCACGGCTTCAGCCAGTTCACCCTGCTGGGTCCCGCTGCTCCCGGCGAGATGGTGGCCCAGCTGAACGGGGTGGGCTACACCACCCTGCAGGAGGCGGTGAACGATGCGGCGGACGGCGACACCGTCACCGTCCTGACCGGCGGCCTGAGCGCCACTGTCACCGGCGCCAGCCGCACCATTTATCTGAAAAACGGCACCGGCGGCGAGATCACCGTGACCCTGAACGGCACGCGTGTGGACCTTGAAGCCAGCGGGACCGGCGACTACACCTACACCCGTCTCACCGGCGGTGGCAGCGGAGTGACCAACTACGCCGTCACCGTGGAGAAGGCGGCCAACGGTACCGTTACCGCCAGTCCCTCCTATGCCGCCAAGGGCACCACCGTCACCCTGACGGTGGCGGCCGACGAGGGCTATGAGCTGAGCAGCCTCACCGTCACCGACGGCAGCGGCAATGCTGTGTCCGTGACCAAGGTCAGCGACACCCAGTACACCTTTGCCATGCCCGCCTCCAGGGTCACCGTCGAGGCTTCCTTCACCCAGGCCACGCCCGAGGCGCTGCCCTTTGCCGACGTGGCCCAGGGCGACTGGTACTATAACGCGGTGGACTATGTCTACCGCAACGGCCTGATGACCGGCGTGAGCGATACCACCTTCGAGCCCGACACCGGCCTCACCCGGGGCATGATGGTCACCATGCTGTGGGCCATGGAGGGCGGGCCCGTGGTGAACTACGCCATGGACTACACCGACGTGGACCAGGGCGCCTGGTACGCCGAGGCGGTGCGCTGGGCCAGCGCAGAGGGCGTGTCCAACGGCTATGGGGACGGGACCTTCGCCCCCGACCGCAAGATCACCCGGGAGGAGATGGCGGTGATGCTGTACGCCTACGCCGTCTGCAAGGGCTACGACGTCACCCAGGGCGGTATGGCCCTGCGGGAGTACGGCGACTATGACAGCATCTCCGACTGGGCGCTGAACGCCCTGGGCTGGACGGTGAACGCCGGCATCATGGGCGGCAAGCCGGGCAACCTGATGGACCCCGGCGGGGCTGCCACCCGGGCCGAGGCGGCCACTATCCTGATGAATTTCCACAAGCTGACCGCACAGTGAGCGGACGCAGCCGTCCGCACCCGCAGACCCTTGCCAGGGGGCGCTCCCATTTGGGAGCGCCCCCCTTCTTTCGCCTTGGGCGGGCCCTGAGGGAAATCCTGGTTGCGATTTCCGGCGTGCTGGGGGTATAATAGAAAAAGACCCGCGCGGGTCAGCAGCAGAAGGAGGGATGCCGCCGTGAACCTGCAGCATCTGAAATACGCCGTGGAGGTGGAGCGGAGCAAGTCCATCTCCCGGGCGGCCGAGGCGCTCTATCTCAACCAGCCCTCGCTGAGCAAGGCCATCCGGGAGCTGGAGAGCGAGATCGGCATCAGCATCTTCAACCGCACCTCCCGGGGGGTGGTGCCCACCAAGGAGGGGGAGGAGTTCCTGGTCCGGGCCAAGGAGATCCTGGCCCATGTGGACGAGGTGGAGCACCTGTACAAGGTCCGGCGCCGCCAGGACTACCGCTTCGAGATCGCCGTGCCCATCGCCTGCTATATCTCCCAGGCCTTCGTGGACTTCGTCAAGGAGCTGTCCGACCTGCCCCAGATGAAGGTGGACTACTACGAGACCAACGCCATGACCGCCATCGACCGGGTGGTGGAGAACGACAGCAACCTGGGCATCATCCGCTACCAGGACCACTTTGAGGACTACTTCCTCCGCTACCTGGAGAGCAAGGAACTGGCGGCCATCCCCATCTGGCAGTTCGAGTACCACCTGATCGTCCCCCGCTCCAGCCCGCTGGCGGGGAAGGAGAAGGTGGAGCCGGCCGACCTGGAGCCGCTCATCGAGATCAGCCACGGCGACCCCACCGTGCCCTCCCTGCCCATGTCCATCCTCATGGAGCAGCGGCGGCGGGGGGAGAGCAAACGGGAGATCGTGGTCTACGAGCGGCAGAGCCAGTTCGAGCTGCTGTGCGACATCCCGGAGACCTATATGTGGGCCTCCCCCACCCCCAAGCAGGTGCTGGAGCGCTACCCTCTGCTGCAGAAGCAGTGCACCATGGAGGGCAACCGCTACACCGACACCCTCATCTACCGCAAGGGCTACCGCCTCACCCGGGAGGACCGGCTGTTCATCCAGCAGGTGAAGGCCCTGGTGGCCGACCTCCAGGCGGGGCGGCGCTGAGCCGGAGACCATACCCACAGGCCGCGGGGCCGGACGCATGCGTCCGGCCCCTTTTTTCTGCCCCGCGCTCTGGTCAGATTGGATATATCCCGGAGGAATAGCCCTATGCCGATTTGCCCGTTTCGGAACGGGGCCGGGGTTGCTACAATAGCACCAGAAAGAAGAATTGAACCGGGAAAGGAGCGGTCACTATGCCCAACGGAGTGAACGTGCGGGACTTTATCGTCAAGAATTATACGCCCTACGACGGGGATGGGAGCTTTCTGTGCGGGCCCACCCAGCGGACCAAGCAGCTGTGGGCGGAGCTGTGTGAGCTTCTGGAGAAGGAGCGTCAGGCCCCCGGCCGGGTGCTGGACGCGGACACCAAGGTGATCTCCACCATCACGGCCCACGACGCGGGGTATATCGATCGGGACCTGGAGCAGATCGTCGGCCTGCAGACCGAGAAGCCCCTGAAGCGGGCCATCATGCCCTACGGCGGGCTCCGGACGGTGGAGCAGTCTCTGGAGGAGCACGGGTACCACCTGGACCCCGAGGTGAAGAAGATCTTCCAGTACCGCAAGACCCACAATGAAAGCGTTTTTGAGGTCTATACCCCGGAGATCCGGGCCGCCCGGAGCAACAAGCTGCTCACCGGCCTGCCCGATGCCTACGGTCGGGGCCGGATCATCGGCGACTACCGCCGGGTGGCGCTGTACGGCGTGGACTATCTGATCGAGCAGAAGAAGGCGGCCAAGAAGCAGTTCGACGCGGACGATATGTCGGAGGAGCTGCTGCGCAAGCGGGAGGAGATCTCCGAGCAGATCAAGGCGCTGGGCGAGCTGAAGGAGATGGCGGCCAAGTACGGCTTCGATATCTCCCAGCCGGCTCAGGACGTGAAGCAGGCCATCCAGTGGCTGTACTTCGGCTATCTGGCGGCGGTGAAGGAGCAGAACGGCGCGGCCATGAGCCTGGGGCGCACCTCCACCTTCCTGGACATCTACGCCGAGCGCGACCTGGCCAGCGGCAAGTACACCGAGCAAGAGATCCAGGAGATGGTGGACCACTTCATCATGAAGCTGCGCATCGTGCGCTTCCTGCGCATCCTGGAGTACGATGATCTGTACGCGGGCGACCCCGTGTGGGTGACCGAGTCGCTGGCGGGCATGTGTCTGGACGGGCGGCACATGGTGACCAAGATGAGCTACCGCTATCTCCAGACCCTGATCAACCTGGGTCCCGCCCCCGAGCCCAACCTGACCATCCTGTGGAGCGAGCAGCTGCCCGAGAACTTCAAGAAGTTCGCCACCGGCATCTCCATCAAGACCTCCGCCATCCAGTACGAGAACGACGACCTGATGCGGGTGGACCTGGGCGACGACTACGGCATCGCCTGCTGTGTCTCCCCCATGCGCATCGGCAAGCAGATGCAGTTCTTCGGCGCCCGGGCCAACCTGGCCAAGTGCCTGCTCTACGCCATCAACGGCGGCGTGGACGAGCGCACCGGCAAGCAGGTGGGACCGGAGTACGAAGCCATCACCAGCGAATATCTGGACTTCGACGAGGTGATGGAGAAG
>CALXCT010000002.1 GCA_944386865.1 uncultured Oscillospiraceae bacterium
TCGCCGTCACCCTGGAGGACGGCCGGGTCCTCGCCACCTCGGAGGAGTGGTATCAGCTGTACCTGGAGGAGCACAGCTACAGGCTGGACCGTCTGGCAGAGGAGAGGGCAACCTGACCTCGCACAACACCGCGCCCGCCCCGGCCGTTTGGCCGGGGCGGGCGTTTCGCTGTCTTGTTTTTGTTTAATAGCCGGGGTAGATATCGCTCTTCCGGGGCAGCACGATGGCGCACACCACATACACCCAGAAGAACAGGCTGAAGCTGCACACCGCGCCCACCGCCCAGACGATCCGGACGATGGAGGGGTCGATGCCGAAAAACTCCGCCACCCCGCCGCACACGCCGCTGATCATCCGGTCGCGGCCCTCGGTGCGGTACAGTCTCTTTTCCATGGAAGTCCTTCCTTTCTGTCTCCAGTTTCGTTTTGTGCCCTTAGGATACCACATCGGTCTGAAAACCGCATATACGAAAGATTAAAAATCGGATAAAAATTTTTCCACTCCGCCCCGGCGGCGCTTCAGCCCTCCACGGGCACCGGGCGCCCCCCGGCATCCAGGGTCACCCTGCGGATGGTGTTCCCCGTCTGCTTGCGCACCTCGTCCAGGCGGATCTCGTCGGTGATGGTGCTGGTGAGCACGAAGGCGACCCCGTGCTTCTTGGCCCGGCCGGTACGGCCGATGCGGTGGATATAGTCCTCGTTCTGGTCGGGCATATCGAAATTGACCACCACGTCCACGTCGTCGATGTCCAGACCCCGGGCGGCCACGTCGGTGGCCACCAGCACCTGCAGCTGCCCGTCCCGGAAGCGCTTCAGGGTGCGCTCCCGCTGGCTCTGCTGGATGTCGCCGTGGATGCCCTCGCACTTGATCCCCTGCATGCCCAGCAGGCCGGTGAGCCGGTCGGTCATGTTCTTGGTGTTGCAGAAGGCGATGGCCCGCTCGTACCCGCCGCCCTTGAGCAGCCGGGCGGTCACCTCCGCCTTGGTGCCCCGCTCACAGGCGATGGCGTACTGGGTGATGTCCGGCTTGTTCTGCTCGTCCGCCCGGACGGTGATCTCCACCGGGTCGCGCTGGTAGACCCAGGAGATGTCCATCACCTCCCGGGAGATGGTGGCCGAGAACATGCCCACGTTGCGCTTGTTCTTCACCAGGTCCAGGATGCGGGTCACGTCCTGGATGAAGCCCATGTCCAGCATCCGGTCGGCCTCGTCCAGCACCACGGTCTGCACCTTGTCCACCCGGACGGTGCGCCGCTTCATGTGGTCCATCAGCCGTCCCGGCGTGGCCACCACGATCTGGGGGTTCTTCTTCAGCTGGGTGATCTGCTTGTCGATGGGCTGCCCGCCGTACAGGCACACCACCCGCACCCCCTCCTTGAAGGCGCACAGGTCCCGCAGCTCGTCCCGGATCTGGATGGCCAGCTCCCGGGTGGGGGCCAGGATCAGCCCCTGCACATCGGCGCTGTCCGGGTCGGTGTGCTCCACCATGGGGATGCCGAAGGCGAAGGTCTTGCCCGTGCCGGTGGGCGCCTTGGCAATGACGTCCTTCCACTCCATAAAATAGGGGATGGCCCCCGCCTGCACCGGGGTGGCCTGAACATAGCCCTTCTTCTCGATGGCCCGCATGATCTCGGGGGACAGGTTCATCTCGTCGTAACGCACCACGTCGTTGACGATCTCGCCGTTGATTTCCATGTGTCGTTTCCTCTCCTTCGTGTCCGATCCAAGGTCCCCGTCACAGACACCCGTCCGGAAACGCCGCTCTCCCGGCGCGACCTCAAATCCTTGCGCGGTCTCCCGCTTTGATTTGTTATTGTACCATACTCCCGCCCGGAGTGCAAGCGTCCCTGCCCTGTCCCCGCTTTTTCCCCGTCCCTCTTGACAAAACACTTCTACAAGTGTAGTATCAAAGCAGATACTACAAGTGTAGGAGGCGAGCGTCATGACCTTTACCGACAACGAGTGGGCGGTGATGGAGATTCTGTGGGGCGCCGGGGGCAGCTGTGAGCTGGGCCCGGCGGCCGACGCGCTGCGGGAGGCGAAGGGGTGGAGCCGCACCACGGTGCACACCTACCTCACCCGGCTGGAGAAAAAGGGCGCGGTGTCCATCGACCGCGCCGCCGCCCCCCACCGCTACCGGGCGGCGGTGACCCGGGAAGAATGCGCCGCCACCCAGCGCCGCTCCCTGCTGGACCGGGCCTACCACGGAAGCGCCGGGGCGCTGGTGAGCGCCTTCGTGCGAGACGGCTCCCTGTCCGCCGAGGAGCGCGCAGAGCTCCGCCGCCTGCTGGACGAGATGGAGGTGTGAGCCGTGCATGACATCTGGGCCTTTCTCTACCAGACCCTCACCCTCTCCCTGGTGGCCGCCCTGCTGCTGATCCTCAAGGCCATCTTCCGGGACAAGCTCACCCCCCGGTGGCAGTACGGGGTGTGGGCGATCCTCGCGCTGCGGGCGGCGGTCCCCGCGGGGCTGTCCGGGCAGCAGCTGCTCCCCCTGGAGCAGTGGCTGTCCGCCGCCCGGGCTCTGGCGGAGTCCCGCCTCAGCTCCGCCTTCACCGATCTGTGGGGCGACCTGCGGCTCACCGCCCCCTTCCCCTGGCTCACCGCCGCCCCCCGGAGCGTCACAGACTGGCTGTTCGTCTTCTACGCCGCCGGGGTCGTGCTTGCTCTGTTCTGGTTCTTCCTGGGCTACCTCCGGCTGCGCGCCCGCCTGACCCCCGCGCCGGAGCGGGCGGAGCAGGTGGCGCGGGTGGCCCGGCAGTACGCTCTGCCCCTGCCCCGGGTGGCCGAGGGCGAGCCGGCCTCCGCCTTCGTCTGCGCTCCCCTGCATCCCGTGCTGGTGCTGCCCCGGGGGCGGGAGGTGGACGACAAGGTGATCCTCCATGAGCTGCTGCACCTGAAATACGGCGATCTGTGGCTGAACCTGCTGTGCTGCCTGCTGCGCTGCCTGCACTGGTGCAACCCCTTCCTGTGGATGGTGTTCGACCGGGTGGGCAACGACGCCGAGGCCCTGTGTGACCAGCGGGTGCTGGAGCGGCTGGAGGGGGAACAGCGCCGGGACTACGGCCGCATCCTGCTGTCCATGGCGGATGACCGCCACGCCCGGGTGCCGGGCACCACCTCCATGGCCAACGGCGCCCGGCGGATCAAGGTCCGCATCGAGGCCATCGCCCGGTTCAAGCGCTATCCCCGGGGGATGGCGCTGGTGTCCCTGTGCATGGTGCTCATCCTGGCCCCCGCCTGCCTCACCGGCTCGGCCTGGGCCGTCTCCCTGCCCGCCGTCTCCGACCACGACGCCCGGGCCCAGCTGAGCCGGGAGGAGCTCAGCACGGTGCTGCTGCGGGACTTCGCCCTGGCCCGCAGCTGCCGGCCCGCCACCGTGGCCGGGGCGCTGGACTGCTACGGCAAGGCGGTGGTGAACAACAACGCCTACTTCCTGGCCGCCGTGTCTGACAGCGAGACACAGCAGGCACTGTACCAGACCCTGCTGGAGCGCAATGACGAGACCTGGGAGTGGGGCAACTACTATCTGGACATGGGGGTGTTCCTGGCGGATGACCCGGACCGCACTCTGGAGCAGCGGCGGTGGCTGTCCGGTTCCCTGTCCCCCTATCTGGTGCTGAACCTGGCCGAGACAGAGGGTGGATATACCGCCGCGATGGCTTTCTTCTATGAATACGCCGACGAGGAGTCCCACCCCCACGTCTGCTGGCTGGTCCACCAGGTGGCGCTGACCTGCGAAGATGGCGGCTGGCTGGTGGAACCGAGGGAGGTGAGCGAACCCGCGGAGCTGTCCGACCTGGATTCCTTTGATTTTGCCTGGGGGTACCGGTACTTTTCGGGATACGACCTGGCCCGGCTGGACTTTGCTCCCCAGGACGGGCTGGAGTCCGCCCTGCTGATCCAGCGCATCAGCCTGTTCTCCGATGAGACGCTCCACGCCCAGCCCAATGACCACAGCGCCATGATCTGCGGCTTCGGCAACAACCTCACCGTCTCCCCCGACCTGGACGCCCAGTTCGCCTCCAGCCGTCCCTACGGCTGTCTGGAGATCCGGTATCCCGGCGCATCTGCCGATGCGGACTATCTCGGACACTACGAGTTCGACGTCTTCGCCGGGGAGCGCCAGCTCATCAGCGCCAATGACCCCACCTCCGGCTTTTTCCCCATGCCGTCCGATGCCTACGGCGACGGAGTGCTCTCCACACGGATCGCCGTGGGCGAGCTGGAGGCCGACGACGGGACCCTGGTGGACCACATTCAGTTCACCTTTGCCCTGGCCCGGGAGGACCCGGACGGCGGGCAGTCTCCCGTGGCCTACCTTCCCCTCCACTCGGAGTACTTTGATCTCGGGGAGGTGGTCTCATGAGCCCGGAGCGTCCCATCCGCCCGGTCCTCACCCAGCTGGCCTGGGGCTATGTGCTGATCTACCTGAACTTCAACCTCGGGCCGGTGGACATCCTGCCCGACTTCGTGGGCTGGTTCCTGCTGGCCGACGGGGTGGGCAAGCTGGGAGAGGAGCTGCCCTCCCTGCCTCTGCTGCGCCCCCTGGCCCTGGGTCTGGGGGTGTGGGCGCTGGCCGACTGGCTGCTCCCCCTGGAGGGCCAGCTGTTCACCGTCCCCCTGCTGATCGTCCGGCTGGTCCGGGTCTACTTCGACTTCCAGCTGTTCCACGACCTGGCCGGGCTGGCCGCCCGGGTCCAGCCCCCCGGGCGGCGGCTGGACCGGTCCATGACGCAGCTGCGCAACACCCAGGCGGTGCTGGACACCCTGCTGTCCCTGCCCGTCCTCTACCCCGTGCTTCTGGACTACTCCGCCGTGACCTGGCTGGTGCTGGCGGCGGCGCTGGTGCTTATTGTCTGGACCCTGTACTGCCTGTTCGCCCTGCGCAACCTCTTTCCCGCCGACGGCAGCCAGGATACCTCCGCCCCGGCGGACGCCCCCTGATGCGTCCCTTTCCCATCGACACGCCCAAAAAAACCGCCCTCCGGGGCGGTTTTTTCTCTGTTCACTTCCTGTTTTTTCTGTTATAATGTATTCTTGCATCGTTTCGCAACCCTCCGCCCCACAGGGGCGGCCCTACTATACGACTAAAGGAGCATCTGTTTTCATGATCACTGTCACCGACCTGAGCCTGAACTACGACGGCACCCCGCTGTTCTCCCACGTGGACCTGCAGTTCGTCCGGGGCAACTGCTACGGCATCATCGGCGCCAACGGGGCGGGCAAGTCCACCTTCCTGAAGATCCTGTCCGGCCAGCTGGACTCCACCTCCGGCGAGGTGGTCATCCAGCCCGGGGTGCGTATGTCCGTGCTCAAGCAGAACCAGAACGCCTACGACGCCTACAACGTGATGGACACGGTCATCATGGGCAACCAGCGCCTGTACGACATCGGCAAGGAGAAGGAGGCCCTCTACGCCAAGGAGGAGATGACCGACGAGGACGGGATGCTGGCCTGCCAGCTGGAGGAGGAGTACGCCGAGCTGGGCGGCTGGGAGGCCGAGTCCGACGCCAGCCGCATCCTCCAGGGCCTGGGCATCGGCACCGAGTACCACTACAACGACATGGCCACCCTGGACGCCCGGCTGAAGGTGAAGGTGCTGCTGGCCCAGGCGCTGTTCGGCAATCCCGACCTTCTGATGATGGACGAGCCCACCAACAACCTGGACATCGACGCGGTGAACTGGCTGGAGGACTTCCTGCTGGACTTTGAGGGCACCGTCATCGTGGTCAGCCATGACCGCCACTTCCTCAACACCGTGTGCACCCACATCGTGGACATCGACTACAACAAGATCAAGATGTACGTGGGCAACTACGACTTCTGGTATGAGTCCTCCCAGCTGGTGCAGCAGCTGATCAAGAACCAGAACAAGCGCAACGAGGAGAAGATCAAGGAGCTGCAGGACTTCATCTCCCGCTTCTCGGCCAACAAGTCCAAGAGCAAGCAGGCCACCGCCCGGCGCAAGCTCCTGGACAAGCTGACGGTGGAGGAGATGCCCGCCTCCTCCCGCCGCTACCCCTGGGTGGCCTTCTCCCCCGACCGGGAAGTGGGCAAGGACATCCTGTTCGTCACCGATGTGAGCAAGACCATCGACGGGGTGAAGGTGCTGGACAAGGTATCCTTCATCGTGGGCCACGGAGACAAGATCGCCTTCGTGGGCGACAATGAGAACGCCCACACCGCCCTCTTTAAGATCCTGGCCGGGGAGCTGGAGCCCGACGAGGGCACGGTGAAGTGGGGCCAGACGGCCACCTTCTCCTACTTCCCCAAGGACAACACCCCCTACTTCGAGGGCTGCGAGGACAACCTGGTGCAGTGGCTGCGCCAGTTCTCCCCCGATCCCCAGGAGCAGTATCTCCGGGGCTTCCTGGGCCGGATGCTCTTCTCCGGCGACGAGGTGTACAAGCCGGTGAAGGTGCTCTCCGGCGGCGAGAAGGTGCGGTGCATGCTCTCCCGGATGATGCTCTCCGGGGCCAACGTGCTCATGCTGGACCAGCCCACCAACCATCTGGACCTGGAGTCCATCGCCGCGCTGAACAACGGGCTGGAGGCCGTCAAGTGCAACATCCTGTTGGCCTCCCACGACCACCAGCTGATCGAGACGGTGTGCAACCGGGTCTTTGACTTCACCAGCGACGGCAAGCTCATCGACCGGAAGATGACCTACGACGAGTATCTGGCCTCCCAGGCCGCACAGGGCTGATCCCCCGCGCCGCCCCCGGCGGGCGGTCCCCTCACGGAAAGGATGATCCCATGAAAAAGGACGTGCTCCTCCCCCTTCTGGCGCTGGCCGCGGGCATCGTCGGCTTCGCCCTTCGGCGGGTGCAGCTGGCCGCCGGCTTCGAGCCGGACACCGGCCTGGCCATCCCCTGGGCCCCCTCCGCCCTGGCTTTGATCCTGTTCTCTCTGGCGGCGGCCGCCGTGCTGCTGCTCCTGTGCCGGGGCGCCCTGCGCCCCTTCCGGGGGTATGACGACGCACTGGTGTGCCACGACCCCGGTTTCCGGGCCATGGGCAACGCCGCGGGCTTTCTGCTCATCGCCGCCGGGGCCTGGATCGCCCAGGACTTCCTGGTGAACGACTGGCCTGAGCTGTCCGCCCAGGCCGCCTCCCTCCGCGCCCTGGGCCGCAACCCCATGTCCCTGCTGCTGCCCGGCGTGCTGCAGCCCATGCTGGGCGTGCTGTTCTGCCTGGCGGGGGCGGTGTCCCTCATCCTGCTCACCCGCAACAGCTACTACGGCCTGGGCCGGGGCGAACGCTCCCCCGCCGTGCTGCTGCCCGGCTTCGGGGCGTGCTACTGGCTGGTGCTGTCCTACCGGACGGCGAGCAATCACCCGGTGCTGCAATCCTATGTCTACCAACTGCTGGCCGTGCTGTGCGTAATGCTGGCCCTGTACCAGTACGCCGCCCTCTCCTTCCAGCGGCAGGCCCGCCCGGCCCGGGCGCTGTACTTCTCCCTGCTGGCCGTCTACCTCATTCTGGTGGCCCTGGCCGACGGGCCCGCGCTGTGGTCCATCCTGCTCTATCTGGCCTGCCTGCTGTGGCTGCTGGGCCTGTCCTTCGTGCTGCTGCACAACGGCGCGGGCCTTCCCTGGCCGCCCGCCCCGCTCCCTCCCGACCGGGACCGCGGCGATGACGACGACGAAGACTGAACATTCAGGAGGTATCCCCCATGTCTGAAAAATATTATCTCACCACACCCATCTACTACCCCAGCGACAAGCTGCACATCGGCCACACCTACTGCACCGTGGCCACCGACGCCCTGGCCCGCTACCACCGGCTGAAGGGGGAGGACGTGATGTTCCTCACCGGCACCGACGAGCACGGCCAGAAGATCGAAGACAAGGCCAGGGAGGCCGGGGTCACTCCCCAGCAGTTCGTGGACCGGATCGTCACCGGAGAGCGGGGCGTGCTGGACCTGTGGAAGCTGATGAACATCTCCAACGACCGCTTCATCCGCACCACCGACAGCTACCACGTCTCCGCCATCCAGAAGATCTTCAGGAAGATGTACGACAACGGGGACATCTACAAGGGGGTCTACAAGGGCAAGTACTGCAAGCCCTGCGAGTCCTTCTGGACCGAGTCCCAGCTGGTGGACGGCAAGTGCCCCGACTGCGGCCGGGAGGTGCAGGACGCGGAGGAGGAGGCCTACTTCTTCCGCCTGTCCAAGTACGCCGGCCGCATCCAGGACCTGTTGGAGAACACCGACTTCCTGGAGCCCCGCAGCCGGGTGCACGAGATGGTGAACAACTTCATCAAGCCCGGTCTGGAGGACCTGTGCGTCTCCCGCACCAGCTTCACCTGGGGCATTCCGGTGGACTTCGACCCGGGCCATGTGGTCTACGTGTGGGTGGACGCCCTGTCCAACTACATCACCGCCCTGGGCTATGACAACGACAAGTACCACGACTTTGAGAAGTTCTGGCCCGCCGACGTGCACATCGTGGGCAAGGAGATCGTCCGCTTCCACTCCATCATCTGGCCCGCCATGCTCATGAGCCTGGGCCTGCCCCTGCCCAAGAAGGTGTTCGGCCACGGGTGGCTGCTGCTGGACGGCGGCAAGATGAGCAAGTCCAAGGGCAACGTGGTGGACCCCTACCTGCTGGCCGAGAAGTTCGGGGTGGACGCGCTGCGCTTCTTCCTCATGCGCACCTTCCCCTTCGGCAGCGACGGCAACTTCTCCAACGAGCTGCTCATCCAGACCATCAACACCGACCTTGCCAACGACCTGGGCAACCTGGTCAGCCGCACCACCGCCATGGTGGGCAAGTACTTCGGCGGCGTCCTGCCTGCCGGCTGCCGGGAGTGGGACGCGCCCGAACCCTTCGACACCGAGCTGAAGCAGCTGGCCTCCGGCCTGCGGGAGCGCTATGCCGCCGCCATGGATGCCTTCGCCCCCCACAAGGCGCTGGACGAGGTGTTCAAGGTCATCCAGCGGGCCAACAAGTATATCGACGAGACCATGCCCTGGGCGCTGGCCAAGGATATGGACGCCAACGGCGCCCGTCTGGCCCATGTGATGTACAACCTGCTGGAGGCCACCCGCATCTGCGCCGTGCTGCTCATCCCCTTCATGCCCGAGAGCATGGACAAGCTCTTCGCCCAGATCGGCGCCCCGGCGGAGGAGCGGACCTGGGAGAGCGCCGCCGCCTGGGGACGCCTGC
>CALXCT010000003.1 GCA_944386865.1 uncultured Oscillospiraceae bacterium
TTTATAACTATGAACGTATCCAGTTAAAAACTGGAGAGGCTCCGCTGGCGCGGCGCCTCTCCACCTAAAACTTATTTTTCCTACCAGGGCGCTTTTTTGTACTGTCCGCACAATTTGGAGCAGTTCACCATGGACCGGGGGCGTTTTTTCGCAGAGGATCAGTAGGCCACCACGATGCCGCCGTCGTTGGCGTAGACGGTGCTGATCCCGTGGGTCTCGCTGATGATCACATCCTTGAGCTGGCAGCGTTCCTGGAGCATCCGCTTGAGGTAGAAGGCGCGGTCCAGGCAATTGCAGTGGCACAGCCCCAGCACCTTGCCCACGTGCTTTTCGTCGGAGGCGATCAGGTCCACCATCTTGTTCAGCGCCTGTTTGATGGACAGGGCCTGACCCTTCTTGCAGATCTCGCCCTCCGGGGTGGACCCCATGAGGAGCTTGATCCGCAGGGTGCCGGTGACGATGGACTGCAGCCGGGTCAGCCGCCCGTTCTTGCGCAGGTTGTCCAGCGATTCCAGCACGAACAGGGTCTGCATCTCGTAGATATACTGCTCCGTCTGACGCACCACCTGCTGAAAGGGCAGCCCGGACCCGGCCAGCTCCCGGATCTTCAGGGCGATGAGCATCTCGCCGGCAGAGGCGGAACAGGAGTTGAACACATGGACGTTGATGTTCGGCTTGTCCTCCAGCAGAAGCACGCGGCCCTGCTCAGCACTGTTATGGGAGCCGCTGAGCATGGCGGACAGGCAGACCACATACACATCGTCCGCGCCGCAGTCATAGGCGTCCATGTACTGCTGGGGAGAGGGGCAGGCGGTGGAGGGGGCGTTGGGACTGGCCTTCATCTGCCAGAGCAGGCGGCTCTGGTCCAGGGCGGCGTCGTCCACAAAGGTGTGGTCATCTACCCGGATGGTCAGAGGCACCCGCGTGAAGCAGGGATCGGCGAATTGTTCCGCATTGAGATCACAGCAGCTGTCGACAACGATCTTATATGACATTATCAACATCCCCAAACATAATAATTTAGATGAGATTGCAATTATCTTACCATAACGGCCTGGAAAAGTAAAGGAGAAAACAGGGTTTTTCAGCCGCCCTGGGGTCCGTTCAGCTCCTGTTCCAGTTCGGCCAGCAGTTTGCGGTCCTCCTTGGAGGAGAGGTCAAGCTTTTCATACAGGTCGGGACGGCGCTGGCGGGTGCGCAGGATGGACTGCTTGCGCCGCCAGCGGGCGATGTTGACATGGTGTCCGGACAGCAGGATAGGGGGGACGGCGCGGCCGTGCCAGATCTCGGGCCGGGAGTACTGGGGATACTCCAGCATGCCGTTCCAGTGGCTCTCATTGACGAAGCACTCCTCATCGGGGAGTACGCCGGGCACCAGCCGGGCCACCGCGTCGGCCACGGCCATGGCCGGGATCTCACCGCCGGTGAGGACGAAATCCCCCAGGGAGATCTCCTCGTCCACGCACTCGTCGATAAAGCGCTGGTCCACCCCTTCGTAGTGGCCGCAGACCAAGATGAGGTGGGAGTAATCCTCCTTCAGCCGCCGGGCGTCCGCCTGGGTAAAGGTCTTGCCGCAGGGGGAGAGGTAGATGGTGCGGGCGGGGCCCTCCCCCAGGGTGCGCACATGCTCCCAGCACTGGTAGAGGGGGTCGGCCTGCATGACGGCGCCCCGGCCGCCGCCGTAGGGGTAGTCGTCCACCTGCTTCTGCTTGTTGAGGGTGTAGTCCCGGATCTGGTGCGCTTCGATGCGGATGAAATCCCGCTCCTGGGCGCGGCCCAGGATGGACTCGTTCATCATGTCGCCCACCGTCTCGGGGAACAGGGTCATGATGTCAATCCTGTACATCCGGCATCATCCCTTCGATCAGACGGACGGTGAGGTAACCCTCGTCCACATTGGTTTCCAGCACGAATTCAGGCACGGCGGGGATCATGAACTCCTGCCTGCCCCGCACCACATAGACATTATTTGCCGGGGGCGTGAGAATATCCACGATCTCGCCCAGAACGGTGCCGGTGTCCGCGTCCCGCACCTGGCAGCCCATCAGGTCGGTGAGGAAGAACTGGCCGGGCTCCAGCTGGGCCTCGGCGCGGGCGATGGAGACCACCTTCTCCTTCAGGGCGATGGCGTCGTCGATGGAGTCCACGCCGGCCAGGCGGGCGATGACATTGGACTTGTGGACGTAGGCCGAGCGCACCTCATAGGGCGAGCCGTCCACATACAGGGTCTTGAACCGGCAGAGAAAGTCGGGGGAGTCGGCCCAGGGGACGATCTTCACCTCACCGTGGATGCCGTGGGTATTGACGATCTTTCCGGTTTCCAGAAAGGGCTGTTTCATAAAGACAGGACCTCCATTCAGGGGCATTTTTGGGGGAGAGGGAAGTGCGAAGAAAATGGCGCGGGGTGACCCGCGCCATTTTCAATCCACGATTTCCACAAAGACTTTCTTCCCGGAACGCTGGGCCACAGAGCGGATGAGGGTACGGATCTCCTTGGCGATCCGGCCCTGACGGCCAATCACCTTACCCATATCCTCCTGGGCGACGTGCAGTTCCAGAACCGTCTCCCCGTCGCTGTCGATCTGGTTGACGGTCACCGCGTCGGGATGGTCCACCAGGTTCTTGGCGACATAGGCAAGAAGCTCTTTCATGCTGCCCTCCTCAGTCAGATGGCGCCGGCCTTTTTCAGCAGGGCCTTCACCGTCTCGGTGGGCTGAGCGCCGGTCTTGATCCAGGCCTGGGCGCGCTCGGCGTCCACCTTGATCTCAGCGGGAGAAGTCAGGGGGTTGTAGGTGCCCAGCTCCTCGATGAAGCGGCCGTCGCGGGGATAGCGGGAGTCGGCCACCACGATACGATAGAAGGGAGCCTTCTTGGCGCCCATTCTGCGCAGTCTGATTTTAACCATGTATTTCACCTCCAAATGAATCGTCATTGGTAACTATGGAAGCGCATCAGGGATGCGCGAACCAACATTTAGAACCGCAGGCCGCCGAAGCCGCGCCCGCGCTTTCCGCCCATGCCGCCCAGCATGCCGCGCATGCCCCGGGGCATCTTGCCGCCGGCGAACTGCTTGGTCAGCGACTGCATCAGCTCGAACTGCTTGAGCAGGCGGTTGATGTCCACCACCTGGGTGCCGCTGCCCGCCGCGATGCGTTTTTTTCGGCTGCTGTTGAGCAGCTTGGGGTCTTCCCGCTCGGCGGGTGTCATGGAGAGGATGATGGCCTCCGTCCGGGAGAGCATCTTCTCGTCCATGGAGGCGCCCTCCAGATCCTTGGGATTGACCCCGGGGAGCATCCCCATGATATCGCTCAGAGAGCCCATGCTCTTGAGCTGGACCAGCTGGTCGTAGTAATCCGCCAGGGTGAAGCGGTTTTTCCTCAGCTTTTCCTGCAGTTCCTGGGCCTTCTTCATGTCGAAGTTTTGCTCGGCCTTCTCGATGAGGGAGAGCACGTCGCCCATGCCCAGGATGCGGCTGGCCATCCGGTCGGGGTGGAAAACCTCGATGTTGTCCAGCTTCTCGCCGGTGCCCGCGAACTTGATGGGCTTGCCGGTGGTGGCCTTGATGGACAGGGCCGCGCCGCCCCGGGCGTCGCCGTCCAGCTTGGTGAGCACCACGCCGGTGATGTCCAGCGCGTCGTCAAAGGCCTTGGCGGCGTTCACCGCGTCCTGGCCGATCATGGCGTCCACCACCAGCAGGATCTCCGTGGGGAAGACGGCGGCCTTGATGGCCTTCAGCTCGTCCATGAGGGCCTCGTCGATGTGCAGACGGCCAGCGGTGTCCAGAAAGACCATGTCGTTGCCGTGCTTGTAGGCGTGCTCCACCGCGGCCTTGGCGATGGCCACCGGATCGCTCTGCCCCATCTGGAAGACGGGGATCTCCAGCTGTCCGCCCACGACCTCCAGCTGCTGGATGGCGGCAGGACGGTAGATATCACAGGCGGCCAGCAGAGGCCGCTTGCCGTTTCGCTTCATCAGGCCGGCCAGTTTTGCGCCGTTGGTGGTCTTGCCCGCACCCTGCAGGCCCACCAGCATGACCACGGTGGGGGGCTTGGGAGCGATGGTGAGCTTGCTCTCAGCGCCGCCCATCAGGGCGGTGAGCTCCTCATTGACGATCTTGACGATCATCTGGGCGGGGGAGAGGCTCTCCAGCACGTCCGTACCCACGGCCCGCTCGGTGACCTTGGCGGTGAACTCCTTGACGACCTTGTAGCTGACATCGGCCTCCAGCAGCGCCAGGCGGATCTCCCGCATGGCCTCTCTCACGTCGGCTTCCGACAGGCGGCCCTTGCCCCGCAGCTTCTTGAACGCGGCGGACAGCTTTTCGGTCAAACCTTCAAATGCCATGGATTACTCCTCTTTCAGGTTCTGCGCGGCGGTGCGGATCTCCAGGGCCAGCCGTTCCAGCTCGGGGTCGTCATATTTCCGGTTGAGGGAAAGGATGCCCTCCGCCGCGTCGAAAATGGACTGGATCTGGGGCTGCATGGCGTAGAAACGCTTGATGAGCCCGGTCTTGTCCTCCAGCTCGGTGAGAGTGGCCTCCGCCCGGACGATCACGTCCCGCACGCCCTGGCGGGTGATGTTGTAGTTCTCGGCGATCTCAGCCAGAGACAGGTCCTCGTTGTAGTAGAGGTCATAGAATTCCTTTTGACGGTCGGTGAGGATCTCACCGTAGAAATCGAACAGCATGGCCATGCGGTAAGCCTGGTTTTTCATTCCGGCACCTCCAAAAGGACATTCTGTAAAGCGAGTGAACTTTACAAGCAGAAAGCGTACCACAATTCAGGGAAAAAGTCAAGAGCAAATTGCCTCCCAAGGAAAAAACCGCATAGCAGGCGGCGGGGAGGGAGAAAATGAGGGAGGCCGGCGGCGGTTTTCGGGAAATGGATTGCGCCGGGGCGGGAAAAAGGATATAATGTAGGGCACATCCCTACGGAAGATCAGAAAGGAAAGACCAGATGCTGACAGTGATAAGGAAAGAGCTGTGGCCCGGCGTCAGCCTGACTGCGGTACACACGGATAAATTCAAATCCAGCATGATGAGCGTCAACCTGCTTGCCCCCCTGCGGGAGGAGACGGCGGCGGAGAACGCGCTGATCCCCTATGTGCTGCGCCGGGGCACGGCAAAGCACCTGGATATGCAGCAGCTGAGCGCCGCGCTGGACGAGCTGTATGGCGGAGAGATCGAGCCGGCGGTGCGCAAGGAGGGGGAGACCCAGGCGGTGGGGTTCTGGGCCAGCGTGCTGGACGACGCCTACACGCCCGACGGCAGCGTGATCCTGGAGCCCGCCGCCCGGCTGATGGGCGAGCTGCTGCTGGAGCCCTACACTGAGGCGGGGGCCTTCTGCCCGGACTATACCGCCGGGGAAAAGGAGAACCTGCTGGACCGCATCCGGGGCATCGTCAATGAGAAGCAGCAGTACTCCATCCGCAGGCTGTCCGAGGAGATGTGCCCCGACGAGGACTTCCGGGTGGGCAAGTACGGCTCGGAGGCCCGGGTGGAGGCCATCACGCCCCAGAGCCTGTGGGCGCGGTACCAGGCGCTGCTGGCCGGGGCGCGGGTGGAGCTCTATTACTGCGGCAGCGCGCCGGCACAACGGGTGGAGGCGGCGTTTCGGGAGGCCTTCGCGGGCCTTCCCCGGGGAGAGAGAGGGCCGCTGCCCGCCTGTCAGGTGCGTCCCCACGCGGGCCAGCCCCGGCTGGTGGAGGAGACCATGGAGGTCACCCAGGGCAAGCTGGCGCTGGGCTTCCGCACCGGCGGGGTGAACCTGACCTCGCCCGACTATCCCGCGCTGGCGGTGTTCAACGCCCTCTACGGCGGCACCACCTCCTCCCGGCTGTTTCTCCATGTGCGGGAGAAGTTGTCCCTGTGCTATTTCGCCAGCTCCATGCTGCTGAAGATCAAGGGGGTGCTGATGGTCTCCTCCGGCATCGAATTTGACAAATTTCGGCAGGCCAGAGACGAGATCCTGGCCCAGCTGGAGGCGTGCCGGACGGGTGCCTTTGAGGACTGGGAACTGGATGCCGCCCGGAGCTGGCTGGTCAGCTCCGCCCAAAAGACGCTGGACAGCCAGGGCCTTCTGGAGGACTACTGGCTGGTGCGCAACCTGGCGGGGGTGTCGGTCACGCCGGAGGAGTTTGCGCGGCAGATCCAGGCGGTCACCCGCCAGGACGTGGTCCGGGCGGCCAACCTGGTGGAGCTGGACACCACCTATTTCCTGAAGGGGGTGGAGCAATGAAGCGGCTCACCTATTCCAAGCTCGGCGAGACGGTGTTCCGCTCCGAGTTGGACAACGGGCTGACCGTCTTTGTGGACCGCAAGCCCGGATTCGGCAAGAGCTATGCCTTCTTTGCCACCAATTACGGCGGAAACGACACGAGGTTCCGGCTGGACGGCGTGTGGCAGGAGACCCCGGCGGGCGTAGCCCATTTTCTGGAGCACAAGATGTTCGACACCAAGGACGGCAACGCCCTTCAGGAGCTGGCGGCCAACGGCGCGTCGCCCAACGCTTTCACCAGCTCGGCCATCACCGGCTACTACTTTGAGTGTACCCAGCACTTTGAGGACAACCTGCGCATCCTGCTTTCCTTCGTGTCGGTGCCCTGGTTCACCAAGCAGAGCGTGGACAAGGAGCAGGGGATCATCGGCCAGGAGATCCGCATGATCGAGGACAACCCCAGCTGGCGGGTCTATGTGAACCTGATGACGGCCCTCTACCATCACCACCCCATCCGCACCAACGTGGCCGGGACGGTGGAGTCCATCTCCCACATCACGGAGGACACCCTCTACCGCTGCCACAAGGCCTTTTACAGCCCGGACAACATGGTGCTGTGCGTGGCGGGCGACGTGGACCCGGAGCGGGTGGTGCGCCTGGCGGAGGAGGTCCTGCCCCGGGAGCGGGGCGCGGAGATCCGGCGGGACTACGGTCCGGAGGAACCGGAGACGGTGTGCCGGGACCGGATGGAGGAGCGGATGGAGGTGTCCGCCCCTCAGTTCCTGTTCGGCGTGAAGCTGCCCGCGGCGCAGCAGGGGGAGCAGTTCCTCCGCCGCAGGCTGCTGGGCGAGCTGACCTGCGCGGCCTGGCTGGGGAGCTCCAGCCCGCTGTATGCCCGGCTGTACCGGGAGGGAAAGATCAACGACGGCTTCAGCTACGGGTACGAGGCGTGCCCCGGCTGTGCCTTCCTCTGCGCCGGCGGCGAGAGCCGGGACCCGGAGGAGGTGTGCCGCGCCCTGGTGGAGGAGGCCAGCCGGCTGGGCCGGGAGGGGATCGACCCCGCGCTGTGGCAGCGGCTGAAGCGTGCGGCTTACGGCAGCATGGTCCGCCAGCTCAACTCCTTCCAGAATCTCTGTGTGGAGCAGGCGGAAGGCTTCTTCCGGGGCTATGACTACCTGACCTTCCCCGAGCTGTTCGAGAGCATCCGGGAGGAGGATGCCCGGCAGCTGCTGCTCCGGGCCGCGGAGGATGGGGCCTCGGCCCTGTCGGTCATCCGGCCGAAGGGGGGAGAGGCATGATCAACGTCGTCACCTTCCCGGGCCTGGGGCTGTCCTTTGAGCTCAACCGGGTGGCCTTTACCCTGTTCGGCCGCCCGGTGTACTGGTACGGCCTGATCATCACCTGCGGCCTGTTGCTGGCGGTGGCCCTGTGCTGCCGCTGGTCGGTCCGGTTCGGGGTCAAGTCCGACGAGATCATCGACCTGATGATCTTCGCCGTGCCCGCCGCCATCGTGGCCATCCGGGTGTACTATGTGGTGTTCAACCTGGACTATTACCGCAACGCGGACGGCAGCCTGGACTGGCTGCGGATGCTGCGGTACAGCGACGGCGGGCTGGCCATCTATGGAGCCATCATCTCCTCGGCCATCGTCCTGCTGATCTTTACCCGGGTGCGGGGCACCAGCTTTCTGGCCTTCGCGGACCTGGGGGTTCACGGCCTGTTCATCGGACAGCTTATCGGCCGCTGGGGAAATTTCTTCAATGTGGAGGCCTTCGGCGGGGTCACGGATGTCCCCTGGCGGATGTGCTCGGAGCGCATCGCCAACTATCTGCTGGACCACGGCCTGGCGGACAGCCAGACCTGCCAGGCCATCCTGGACGGTACATTGGGGGTGCACCCCACCTTCTTCTATGAGTCCTTCTGGAATCTGATCGGCCTGCTGCTGGTGTATGCCATGGGCCGCTGGGCCAGAAAATTCGACGGACAGTGCTTTCTGTTCTATCTGTTCTGGTACGGACTGGGGCGGTTCTGGATCGAGGGGATGCGGACGGACAGCCTGTATTTCTTCGGCCTGACCTTCTTTGGAAACCCCATCCGCACCTCCCAGCTGGTGGCGCTGCTGTCGGTCATCGTGGCAGGCGGACTGCTGGTCTACTGCCTGAGATTCCGCAGCCACGACCCGTCCCGGCTCTATGTGAACCGCAGGAAGCTGGCGGCGGAGCAGGACGGGGAGACAAAAAAACAGGAAAATAACGGAGAGGAGTGATCGCGCCATGGCGCTGCTGATCGACGGAAAGGAACTGGCCGCCAAGGTCAAGGCTCAGGTGGCCCGTCAGGTGGAGGAGATGACCGACCGGCCCGGGCTGGCGGTGATCATTGTGGGGGACAACCCCGCCTCCCGGGTCTACGTGAACGGGAAGAAACGGGACTGCGGCGAGTGCGGCATTTACAGCGAGGAGTACGCACTGCCCGAGCAGACCACCCAGCATGAGCTGCTGGAACTGATCGGGGAGCTGAACGGGCGGCCCGATATCGACGGCATCCTGGTCCAGCTGCCCCTGCCCGCTCAGCTGGATGAGAAGCAGGTGCTGCTGGCCATCTCGCCGGAGAAGGACGTGGACGGATTCCACCCCATGAACGTGGGCCGGCTGATGACCGGCGAGCCCGGCTTCCGCCCCTGCACCCCGGCGGGGGTGATGCGGATGCTGGACGAGTACGGTATCGAGCCGGAGGGACGCCACTGCGTGGTGCTTGGCCGGTCCAATATCGTGGGCAAGCCCCAGGCGCTGATGCTGCTGGAGCGCAATGCCACCGTGACGGTGTGCCACTCCCGCACCCCAGACCTGGCCGCCCAGTGCAGGCGGGCGGACATCCTGGTGAGCGCCGTGGGCAAGGTGGGCCTGGTGAAGGCCGATATGGTCAAGGAGGGCGCGGTGGTCATCGACGTGGCCATGAACCGCAACGAGGCGGGCAAGCTGTGCGGCGACGTGGACTTTGAGCCGGTGGCCGCCAAGGCGGCGTACATCACCCCCGTGCCCGGCGGGGTGGGCCCCATGACCCGGGCCATGCTGATGGTCAACACCCTGCAGGCCGCCCGCCAGCACGGAAAGAGCTGAGCGGTCCAGACAAGATACCAAGGTGCGACGCCCCGGAGACAGAAGCTGTCTCCGGGGCGTTTTGCTGTCCAAAAGCCGGAATATTCTGGGACAACCCCACATAGGATGGGGCAAACAGAAAGGCGGTGGAGGGAATGGGAACACAGTGGCAGGGACGGCTGGAACAGGCGGCGGGTCTGCTGCCCGGCCCGCTGCGGCAGAGCATCGCGTCGCTGCCCCAGTCCCAGCGGGAGCAGGCGGAGGAGATCCGGCTGCGGGTAGGGCGGCCCCTGTCGGTCAACGTAGGTGGGGAGGAGCTCTCCCCGCCGGGCGGCTGCCCGGTGACTGAGGGAGACCTGCGCTTCGTGCTGGAGCTGGCCAGTCAGTCCTCGGTGCACACCGTGCTGGACAAGATGCGAAGCGGCTTCCTTACCGTGCGGGGCGGGCATCGCATCGGCATCTGCGGCACGGCGGTGGTGCGCGGCGGGGAGATGGAGTCCTTCCGCTACATCAGCTCCATGGCAATCCGCATCGCCCGGGAGGTGCGGGGCATTGCCGGGCCCCTGCTGGACAGGCTGCTGGACGGCGGCAGGCTCCGCAGCACGCTGATCCTGTCCCCGCCGGGCCAGGGGAAGACCACCCTGCTCCGGGATTTGATCCGGTCACTGTCCCAGGGCGAGGGGGGCGCCGCCCTCCGGGTGGGCGTGGCGGATGAGCGGGGGGAGTTGGCCGCCACCTACCGGGGGATGCCCCAGATGGACCTGGGCCCGCGCACCGACGTGCTGGACGGATGTCCCAAGGCGGAGGGGCTGATGCTCCTGCTGCGGGGGATGAACCCCCAGGTGCTGGCCGTGGACGAGATCACTGCTGAGGCGGACCTGCACGCCCTGCTGGCCGCCGCGGGCTGCGGTGCCAGCCTGCTGGCCACCGCCCACGGCACCGCGCCGGAGCAGCTGGCCCGGAGGCCGCTGTACCGGACTCTGTTGGCCGAGGGCCTGTTCGAGCGCTTCATCCTCATCGAGGGGCACGGCCTTGCCCGGCGGTATCTGGTGCGGGACGGGGAGGGGCGGCCATGCTGAGGGCGGCGGGGGCGCTGCTGCTGGTGTGCGCCAGCGCCGGATGCGGATTTCAGGCAGCGCAGCGCCTGCGCAGGCGGGTAACGGTGCTGTGGGAGATGGAGGCCGCGCTGGAGCGGATGGAGCGGGAGCTGTCCTACGCGGACACCGATATGCCGGAGCTGCTCGGCCGCCTCGCTGACGGGCAGCGGGGCGTGGTCGGGACCTTTTTCGGACTGTGCGCCCGGGCGCTGTCCCGGCAGGACGGGCGGGGGATGGAGCAGATCTGGCGGGAGTCGCTGGAGCAGAGCGGCATGGCGCTGACCGGAGAGGAAACAGCCCTGCTGCTGAAGCTGGGAGGCGTGCTGGGACGGTACGACAGCGCGGGGCAGTGCCGGGTGCTGGCCAGGGTGCGCACCGAGCTGGCCGGTCTGCGGTCGAAGGCCCAGGAGGACCGGGACCGGCTGAGCAGGGTGTACCAGGCGGTGGGAACGGCCGCGGGGGCCGCGCTGGCCATTTTACTATTTTGAGAGGCGGGAGAGAACACGATGGATGTAGATCTGATTTTTCGTATCGCGGCCATCGGCATCCTGGTGGCGGTGCTCAATCAGGTGCTGCTCCGCTCCGGGCGGGACGAGCAGGCCATGATGACCACGCTGGCCGGGCTGGTGGTGGTGCTGATGATGGTGGTGGAGCAGATCAGCAGTCTGTTTGATCTGGTCAAGAACCTGTTCCAGCTCTGAACATGGAGGAGGTCATCAAGATCTCGGTGACCGCCGGTGCGGCGGTGCTGTGCGCCGCGGTGCTCAAGCGCTCGGTGCCCGAGCTCGCCCTGCTGGTGGGGGTGGCGGCGGGTGCGCTGATCCTGCTGGAGCTGTCGGGGGCCGTTGGTCCGCTGGCGGAGCTGCTGGCGGGACTGTCGGCCGCGTCCGGGCTGGAGCAGGAGGTACTGGCGCCGGTGTGGAAGGCGGTGGGGACGGCGGCGGTCACCCGGGTGACCGCCGAGCTGTGCCGGGACGCCAAGGAGGGCGGTGTGGCGGCGTTCGTGGAGCTGGCGGGCAGCCTGCTGGCCCTGGTGCTGGCCGCGCCCCTGATCCTGGCGGTGTTCGAAGGGATCGGTGGACTGATGTGAAGGCATGGAGAACACTGGCCCTGGTGGCCCTGCTGCTGCCCTGCCTGGCCGTCTCCGCCCTCGCGTCGGAGCTGGAGCAGGCCCAGGCCGAGGCGGCGGGAGTGGACGAGGTGATCCGGGCTGCGGGAGAGTACGGCGTGGACTTCGATGCGGAGAACGGCGTGGACCTGGACAGCGGCCTGGCATCCCTGTGGGACAGAGTGACGGACAGCCTCTCCAAGGTTTGGAAGGGCGCCGCGGCCAGCTGTGTGCGCCTGCTGGCGGTGGTGCTGCTGTGCGGGCTGCTCCAGGAGGCGTTCAGCGCGGCGGGCGGGGACACTGCGGGTATCAGCCGTCTGGTCGGCGTGCTGGGCATCACCGCGGTGGCTTTGCTGGACACGGGGAAGCTGATCGGCATGGGCAGGGAGACCATCGGGGAGATGGAGGCCTTTTCCCACGCGCTGCTCCCGACTGTGACCGCCCTGTGCGCAGCCGCGGGCGCGCCGGCCAGGGCGGCGGCGGGGCAGCTGGCCGCCATGCTGTTTTCCGATATGCTCCTTGCCCTCATCGACGGCCTGCTATTACCCCTCGTCTATATCTATGTGGCCCTGAGCGCCGCGGCGGCCGCCACAGGGAACGAGGGCCTGGACCGGATCGGGGAGCTGTGCAAGTGGCTGGCCACGGTGCTGCTGTCCGCCGTGCTGCTGGGCTACATCGGATACCTGACTATCAGCGGGGCCATTGCCGGCGGCAGCGATGCGCTGGCGCTGAAGACGGCCAAGCTGGCTCTGTCCGGCGCGGTGCCGGTGGTGGGCGGTATCCTGTCGGGCGCCGCCGAGACCGTGCTGGCTGGGGCTGGCATCCTCAAGGGGACGGTGGGGGTGTTCGGCATGCTGGCGGTGCTGGGCATGTGTGTGGTGCCCTTCCTGCAGTTGGGGGTCCACTATCTGGCCTATAAGCTCACCGGGGCGCTGTCCGCCGCGGTGGGGGACAAATGGGTCACCGGGCTGATCGACCGGCTGGGAGCGGCCTTCGGACTGGTGCTGGGCGTCACCGGGGCGTGCGCCTTCCTGCTGCTGGTCTCCATGGTGTCCGCAGTGACATTGGCGGTGAGATGATGGAAGCGCTGAAAGACTGGATCCTGGCGGTGACGGCGGTGGCCATCCTGACCTCAGCCGCCCTGAGTCTCTGCCCCCAGGGGGCGGTGAAGAAGATCGTGCGCCTGATCTGCGGGCTTCTGATGCTCCTGGTGGTGCTGAGACCGGCGGCGGGGCTGCTGGGAGGGAACGGGCTGCCGGAGCTGGAGGCGTACCGCGCTGATGTCCAGAGCGACCTGGAGGAGCGGGAGCGCGCATCCCAGGAGGTCCTGGAAGATATCATAGCCGAGCAGACGGCGGCATATATTGTGGACAAAGCGGCCGAACTTGGCGCGCAGTGCCGGGTGCAGGTGTGGTGCCGGACCGGAGAGGACGGCCTGCTCCTGCCGGACCGGGCGGAGATCAGCGGCAGTCTGACCGCGGGGCAGCGAGAGGAGCTGGCCGGGCTGATCGAGTCAGAGCTGGACATCCCGGCACAGCGTCAGGACTATCGGGAGGGGAGCGAAGGATGAACTGGGAACGGATGCCCTGGCGGCAGTGGACGGGCCGGGGGAAGGCACTGTGGATGAAATACAAGTGGCTGCTGCTGGTACTGGCGGCGGGGCTGGTGCTGATGCTGCTCCCCGACCTGGGCGGGGAGGGAACGGCATCGGTGCCTGCTCAGAGCGAGACCGCGCAGTTCGACCTGGATGGGCTGGAGCGGGAGCTGGAGCAGGCCCTCTCCCGGGTGGAGGGGGTGGGGTCGGTCACGGCGGTGCTGACGCTGCGCGCGGGCAGCCGTCAGGTGCTGGCGGAAGACGTGCTCACCGAGCAGCGGGAGAGCAGCATTCAGACCACCACGACCCCGGTGGTGGTGTCCCGGGGTTCCGGACAGGAGGATACGGTCACGCTCCAGGAGATCTATCCGGTGTTCCAGGGCGCGCTGATCGTATGTGAGGGGGGCGACCAGCCCGCCGTGCAGCTGAAGGTCATCCAGGCCGTCTCCGCGCTGACCGGCCTGAATTCCGATAAAATTTCAATTTGTAAGGGAAAGTGAGGAGCAAAGATCATGAAACTTTGGAAGCGGAACGCCGTGGTGGCGGCCATCGTGTTGTTTGTCTGCGCGGCGGTATATCTCAACTGGAACTATCCGGATGACACGGCGGAGGCCGGAAAGACGCTGGGCGAGGCGGCCCTGGTGGACGCCCAGACCCAGGACCCGCTGCTGACGGGCACGCAGGAGCAGCAGGAGCAGAACGCGTCCGGCAGCGACTACTTTGACGCGGCCCGGCTCAACCGCCAGCAGGCCAGGGACAGCGCCCTGTCCCTGCTCCAGGACGCCGCGGCAGGCGAAGGGGTGGACCAGACCACGCTGGACCAGGCAAACGCCAGCATCCAGACTATGGCCAGCAACACCGTCACAGAGGCTCAGATCGAGAACCTGGTGATGGCGAAGGGGTATACCGACTGCGTGGCCTTCATAGGCGAGGACGGGATCAGTGTGGTGGTGGCCGCTCCTGAGAGCGGCCTGGACGCGGGTGGAACGGCCAAGATCATGGATATCGTCGTCAGCGAGACGGGATTCACCAGCGACCAGATCAAGATCATCCCGGCGGAGTAAAGGATCCTGCCGGGGAGAAAAAACTGGTTGTAATTTCGCGGAATTGTGGTACAATGTAACTGCTTGATATTTCGTATCACCGCTGTACTACAAGAAGGAGCGTGATTCCCGTGAGCGAGACGAGAGAATACATTTCCCGCGCGGATGAGCTGGGGAATATCCATATAAGCGAGGATGTGCTGGCAGTGATCGCCGCTGCGGCCGCCCTGGAGGTGGAGGGAGTCAGCGCGCTGGCTGCCAACCTGGGCTCTGACATCGCGGAACTGCTGGGCAAGAAGAACCTGGCCAAGGGCGTCCGGGTGCAGACCGAGGGTGACCAGGTCACCATCGAGATCTCCGTCATGATCCGCTATGGATACTCCATCCCCGAGGTGGCCAAGGCGGTGCAGGAGGCCGTTTCCAGCAGTGTGGAGTCCATGAGCTCCCTGTCCGTGCAGGCTGTGAACGTCAACGTCAGCGGCATCTCACTGGAGCCCGCCCAGAAGAATTGAATCCAGTCAGACCAGGGAACGGAATGAC
>CALXCT010000004.1 GCA_944386865.1 uncultured Oscillospiraceae bacterium
TCCAGCAGGGCCCGGGCGGCGTCCAGCACCCCCTCCTTGTGCATGGCCACCGGGATGACCATGGCCTGGATGGGGGCGATGCGGGGGGGCAGCACCAGGCCGTTGTTGTCGCCGTGGGTCATGATGATGCCGCCGATGATCCGGGTGGACAGGCCCCAGCTGGTCTGGTGGGGATAGTGCAGCTGGTTGTCCTTGCCGGTGTAGGTGATGTCGAAGGCGCGGGCGAAGCCGTCCCCGAAGTAGTGGCTGGTGCCCGACTGGAGGGCCTTGCGGTCGTGCATCATGCACTCGATGGTGTAGGTCCGCTCGGCGCCGGAGAACTTCTCCTTGTCGGTCTTCAGCCCCCGGACCACCGGCATGGCCAGCACGTCCTCACAGAAGGTGGCGTACTCCTCCAGCTGCTGCTCGGTCTCGGCCACGGCCTCCTCGGCGGTGGCGTGCATGGTGTGGCCCTCCTGCCACAAAAATTCCCGGTGGCGCAGGAAGGGGCGGCTGGTCTTCTCCCAGCGCAGCACGGAGCACCACTGGTTGTACAGCTTGGGCAGGTCCCGCCAGGAATGGATGATGTTGGCGTAGTGCTCGCAGAACAGGGTCTCGGAGGTGGGGCGCACGCAGCAGCGCTCCTCCAGCTTCTCGCTGCCGCCGTGGGTGACCCAGGCGCACTCGGGGGCGAAGCCCTCCACGTGGTCCTTCTCCTTCTGCAGCAGGCTCTCGGGGATGAGCACGGGCAGATACACGTTCTCATGGCCGGTGGCCTTGAACCGCCGGTCCAGCTCCGCCTGGATGTTCTCCCAGATGGCGTAGCCGTAGGGGCGGTAGATGAACATGCCCTTGATGGAGGAGTAGTCGATCAGCTCCGCCTTTTTGCACACGTCGGTGTACCACTGGGCGAAGTCCACCTCCATGTCGGTGATCTGCTCCACCTGCTTCTTGTCTTTGGCCATTAGTCCCTCATCCTTTTTTCTATAAAGTCAGTATAACACATTGTACGCAGTCTCCCCGGAAAAGTCAAGGAAAAGCAGTCATCCCAAGGGCTGAAATGCCTTGACAGGGGCGGGGGAACGGCAGTATGATAGGCGGCGGAACGATACGGGGGCACCGCCCCCGCCAAACAATGACACAAAGGAGCGATCAGAATGAAAGTGGTGGCGTTCAACGGCAGCCCCCGTCCCGAGGGCAATACCTACCATGCCCTGCGCATGGTGGCCGATGAGCTGGAAAAAGAGGGGATCGAGGTGGAGATCGTCCACATCGGCGGCCAGCCCGTCCGGGGCTGCATGGGGTGCAATATGTGCGCCCGGAACCGGGATGAGAAGTGCGTGCTCCAGGGGGACGGCCTGAACCTGTGGGTCCAGAAGATGAAGGAAGCGGACGGCATCCTGTTTGGGAGCCCGGTGCACTTCGCCGGCATGTCCGCCGCCATGAAGGCCTTCCTGGACCGGGCCACCTATGTCTGCGGCAACAACGGCGGCCTGCTGCGCCACAAGGTGGCCGCGGCGGTGACCGCGGTGCGCCGCTCGGGGGGCATCCCCAGCGTGGACGGCATGAACCACTACATCACCTATTCCGAGATGCTCATGCCCACCTCCAACTACTGGAACGTGATCCACGGGCTCAAGCCCGGCCAGGCGGAGGAGGACGCCGAGGGCGTGCAGATCATGCAGGTGCTGGGCCGGAACATGGCCTGGCTGATGAAGCTGGTGGACTACGGCAAGGACGCGGTGCCCGCGCCCCAGCCGGTGCGCAAGGCGTTCACCAATTTCATCCGCTGAGCGATCTGGATCCCATGAAAACCGGGGGCCTGTACGCGATCCGTACAGGCCCCCTCCTTTTGTTCATTTCCCCACGCAGAAACGCTCGAAGATCCGGGCGGTGATGTCCTCCCGGAGGGTGCGGCCGGTGAGCTCCCCCAGGGCGGACATGGCCAGCTCCGCCTCAGTGAGCACCGCGTCGGGGGTCATCCCCCCCGCCAGGGCCTCCTCCGCCCGCTCCAATGCCTGAGCGGCCCGCTCCACCGCCTGGGCCTGCCGGGCGTTGGTGAGCAGCTCCCCCGCCGCCCGCGCCCGCTCCGGCGGGAACAGGGCCGCGACGGCCGCCTCCAGCTCAGCCAGCCCCTGCCCCGTCCGGGCGCTGAGCTCCACCACCGGCGGCATGGGGTCCAGACTCAGGAAGGGCACCGGGGCGGAGGGCAGGTCCGCCTTGGTGTGCACCAGCACCGTGGGGGCCAGCTCCACCGCCCGGGCCAGCAGCTGCCCGTCCTCCTCGGTGACCGGTGATGAGCCGTCCCACAGCACCAGGATCAGCTCCGCGCGCTCCATGGCCGCTCGGCTGCGCTCCACTCCGATGCGCTCCACCGTGTCTTCCGTCTCCCGCAGGCCGGCGGTGTCGATCAGCCGGAGCAGCACGCCCCCCAGCCGCACCCGCTCCTCCACCGTGTCCCGGGTGGTGCCCGGGACGGAGGTGACGATGGCCCGGTCGTAGCCCACCAGGGCGTTGAACAGGGTGCTCTTGCCCGCGTTGGGCCGGCCCACGATGGCGCAGGGCACCCCCTCGGTCAGCTGCCTGCCCCGGCGGTAGGTGTCCCGGAGGGCCTTCAGCTCCCCGACGGCGGCGCGCAGGGCGGCTTCGATCTGCTCGGCCTCCAGCGGCTCGATGTCCTCGTCGGGATAGTCCAGCACCGCGTGGAAGTGGGCCATCAGGTCGGTGAGGGAGTCGTAGATCCCCCCGATCCGGCCGGACAGCGCCCCGGCCAGCTGGCCCGCCGCCTGGCGGGCGGCCTCCCGGGTCTGGGCGTCGATCAGGTCCACCACCGCCTCCGCCTGGGTCAGGTCCATCCGCCCGTTGAGAAAGGCCCGCTTGGTGAACTCCCCCGGCCCGGCCTGCCGGGCGCCCCGGGCGAACAGGGCCTCCAGCCCCATGGCCAGCACGGTGGGCGAGCCGTGGCACTGCAGCTCCGCGGTGTCCTCCCCGGTATAGCTGCCTGGCCCCCGGGTGACGGTGGCCAGGCACCGGTCGATGACGGCCCCCTCCCCGTCCAGCAGCTCGCCGTAGACCAGCTGCCGGTCGGGCCGCCGGGACATGGGCGGGCCGGACAGGGGGCGGAACACCCCCTCCAGGATGGAGACCGACTCCGGTCCCGACAGGCGGAGAATGCCGATGGCCCCCGCCCCGGGGGCGGTGGCGACGGCGGCGATGGTATCTGACATGGGGCTCACTCTCCCGGTTCCAGACTTTCCGAGGCGCCCGCCGGGACGCCGCCCGGCGGAGATGCTTCTTCCGCACCATTGTAGCACAGGCCGCCTCAAAAGGAAAGCGGCCGGCCCGGAAGCTCCGGGCCGGCCGCGGCAAACGCGCTGGATGATGCCGTCAGTCCTCCGGCTGCTGATACAGGGCGGACAGGCGCTCCAGATGCTCGTATTTCTCCTTGGCCTCCTCCTGGGCCTGGTCGAACAGGACCTTGGCCCGCTCGGGGAAGGCGCGCTCCAGGGAGGAGTAACGCACCTCGCCCTTGATGAAGGACAGGTAGTCGCCGGTGGGCTTCTTGCTGTCCAGGGTGAAGGGGTTCTTGCCCTCCTGGATCAGGGCGGGGTTGTAGCGGAACAGGTGCCAGTAGCCGGCCTTGACCGCGCTCTTCATCTCGGCCATAGAGTTGCCCATGCCCACCCGGATGCCGTGGTTGATGCAGGGGGAGTAGGCGATGACCAGGGAGGGGCCGTTGTAGGCCTCGGCCTCCTTCAGGGCCTTGATGGTCTGCTGGTAGTCGGCGCCCATGGCCACCTGGGCCACGTAGACATAGCCGTACTGCATGGCGATCTGGGCGAGGTCCTTCTTGCGCACGCCCTTGCCGGCGGCGGCGAACTGGGCCACGGCGCCGGTGGGGGTGGACTTGGAGGCCTGGCCGCCGGTGTTGGAGTAGACCTCGGTGTCGAAGACCAGCACGTTCACGTTCTCGCCGGAGGCCAGCACGTGGTCCAGGCCGCCGTAGCCGATGTCGTAGGCCCAGCCGTCGCCGCCCAGGATCCACATGGACTTCTTCTCCAGCATGTCGCGCATGTTGTACATCTCATTGAGCAGGGGGTAGTCCCGGGGTGCGTAGGAGTCCTGCTCCAGCTCCATGCGGATGGAGCGCACCAGCTCGGCGCTGGCCCAGCCGGAGCGATCGCCGTCCCGCTCCTTCAGCCAGAGCTTGGCGGCGTCCCGGACCTCGGGCGGG
Source organism: uncultured Oscillospiraceae bacterium (assembly GCA_944386865.1). Taxonomy (GTDB): domain Bacteria; phylum Bacillota; class Clostridia; order Oscillospirales; family Oscillospiraceae; genus CALXCT01. The sequence goes on from CALXCT010000004.1 coordinate 4,214, forward strand.
CACTGGGTGCAGTCGGAGGCGCACATGACCTTGGCCAGCTCCACCGCCTTGGCCCGGCGCTGGTTCACCGCCAGAGCCATGCCCAGGCCGAACTCGGCGTTGTCCTCGAACAGGGAGTTCTCCCAGGCGGGGCCCTTGCCCTTCTTGTTCACGGTGTAGGGGGTGGAGGGGGCGCTGCCGCCCCAGATGGAGGAGCAGCCGGTGGCGTTGGCGATATACATATGGTCGCCGAACAGCTGGGTGATCAGCTTGGCGTAGGGGGTCTCGCCGCAGCCGGCGCAGGCGCCGGAGAACTCGAACAGGGGCTGCCGGAACTGGGAGCCCTTGACGGTGAAGGGATCGAAGGGCAGCTTCTTGTCCCGGACGCGGGCCACGGCGTAGTCGAAGGCCACCTGCTTGTCGCGCTGGTTCAGGAAGCGGTCGGCCACCAGGGCCTTCTTCTTGGCCGGGCAGACGTTGATGCAGGAGCCGCAGCCGGTGCAGTCATACTGGGAGATGGCGATGCCGAACTGGTACTCCTCGCAGCCCTTGCCCTGCATGGGCACGGTGACCAGCTCCGCGGGGGCCTCCTCCCGCTCCGCCTTGTCCAGCACGAAGGGCCGGATGACCGAGTGGGGACAGACATAGGAGCACATGTTGCACTGCAGGCAGTTCTCCGGCAGCCACACGGGCACGTCCACCGCCACGCCGCGCTTTTCGAAGGCGGCGGTGCCCTGGGGGATGGTGCCGTCCACGCCGGGCATCAGCTTGGAGACGGGGATCTGGTCGCCCTTCATGTTGTTGGCGGGGATGAGCACGTCCTCCACGTAGTTCTTCAGGTCGGTGCGCTTGGTGTGCACCACGGGGGCGGCGGTGTGGTCCTCCGCCTGGGCCCAGTCGGCGGGGATCTCCAGCTTGACCAGGGAGCTCAGGCCCGCGTCCACCGCGGCCTGGTTCATGGCCACGATGTCGTCGCCCTTGTGGCCGTAGGTCTTGACGATGGCGGCCTTCATATACTTCACCGCGTCGTCGATGGGGATGATGTTGGCCAGCTTGAAGAAGGCGGCCTGGAGGA
>CALXCT010000005.1 GCA_944386865.1 uncultured Oscillospiraceae bacterium
ATGGGAGGAAACGCCATGCTGAAACTGGAACACATCGGATTTGAGGTGGAGGGGAACAAGGAGATCCTCCGGGACATCAATCTGGAATTTGACGAGCGGTTCGTGGCCGTCACCGGCCCCAACGGGGGCGGCAAGTCCACCCTGGCCAAGATCATCGCCGGCATCATCCAGCCCACCGAGGGGCGCATCTTTCTGGACGGGGAGGACATCACCGGCCTGAGCATCACCGAGCGGGCCCGCAAGGGCATCAGCTACGCCTTCCAGCAGCCCGTGCGCTTCAAGGGCCTGCAGGTGAAGGACCTGCTGAGCCTGGCGGCGGGGAAGGACACCAGCGTGGCCGCCGCCTGCGAGATGCTCAGCGAGGTGGGCCTGTGCGCCCGGGACTATGTGAACCGGGAGCTGAACGACAGCCTGTCCGGCGGCGAGATGAAGCGCATCGAGATCGCCATGGTGCTGGCCCGGGGGACCAAGCTGTCCATCTTCGACGAGCCGGAGGCGGGCATCGACCTGTGGTCTTTCCAGAACCTCATCCGGGTCTTCGAGAAGATGTACGAGCAGACCCGGGGCAGCATCCTCATCATCAGCCATCAGGAGCGCATCCTGAACATCGCGGACAAGATCGTGATGGTGGCCGACGGGCGCATCAGCCGGGTGGGCACCCGGGAGGAGATCCTGCCCGAGCTGCTCTCCGGCACCTGCAAGGTGCTCACCGACAAGATGGAATAAAGGAGGCGGAATACCATGATCGATCAGATCCAGAAAGATATGCTCAAGGCTGTGGCCGACCTGGACAGCCTGCCCGTGGGGGCGTACAATATCCGGGCCAACGGCCAGTCCGCCGCCCGGAACACCACGGCCAACATCGACATCGTCACCAAGACGGACAAGCCCGGCATCGACATCCTCATCAGGCCGGGCACCAAGAAGGAGAGCGTGCACATCCCGGTGGTGCTCAGCCAGAGCGGCCTGAAGGAGAACGTGTACAACGACTTCATCATCGGCGAGGACTGCGACGTGGTCATCATCGCCGGCTGCGGCATCCACAACTGCGGGGCCGGGGACAGCCAGCACGACGGCATCCACAGCTTCAAGGTGGGGAAGAACAGCAAGGTGCGCTATGTGGAAAAGCACTACGGTGACGGGGACGGCGCGGGCAAGCGGGTGATGAACCCCACCACCGTGGTGGAGCTGGCCGAGGGCGCCGTGATGGAGATGGAGATGACCCAGATCGGCGGGGTGGACGACACCCTGCGCAAGACCGACGCCCACCTGGCCGCCGGCGCCCGGCTGGTCATCCGGGAGGCCCTGATGACCGAGGGCGACCAGCGGGCCGAGACCGACTTCACCGTCACCCTGGACGGGGAGGGGGCCAGCACCGACGTGGTCTCCCGCACGGTGGCCAAGGGGCACAGCACCCAGCACTACGCCAGCCGGGTGATCGGCAACGCCCCCTGCGCGGGCCACACCGAGTGCGACTCCATCATCATGGACCAGGCCAGGGTCACCGCCGTGCCCGAGCTGACGGCCAACGACCTGGACGCCAGCCTCATCCACGAGGCCGCCATCGGCAAGATCGCCGGGGAGCAGCTGATCAAGCTGATGACCCTGGGGCTCACCGAGCAGGAGGCGGAGGAGCAGATCATCAGCGGCTTCCTGCGCTGAACGCCCGCTCATCCTCAAACATCCGGGGCGGGCCCGGCACTTTGGTGCCGGGCCCGCCCTTCTCTGTGTTCCGGCCGCTCCGCCCAGGGCCCCGCCGGGCCGGAATGCCCCCGGAGCGGGAATGGCCCGTGTCTGCAAAGGAAACGGGATGCAGCCGCCCCCGCCGCCGGCGGGAGCGCCGCAAAGACGCGGAAAGGGGCCGCGGCGCAAAAGCGCCGCGGCCCCTTTTTTCACTTGAAGCGCTGTTCCGCCGGGCTCAGAACTTGGGGTTCACCGTCCGGGCCACATAGCCGGTGTGCAGCAGATGGTGGGCCTTCTCCGAGCCGGGCTTGCCCAGGAAGTTGGCGTACAGCTCCTGGATGTCCGGATTCTCGTGGGACTTGCGGACGGGGTTGTTCTTGTCCAGCTCGTAGAGCACCTTGGCCCGCTCGGCCCGGATGTCCACGAAGTTGCGGATGCCGTAGGGCACCTGGGGCTGGCCGCCGCCGTTGACGCAGCCGCCCGGGCAGCCCATGATCTCGATGAAGGTGTAGTCGGCCTCGCCGCTCTTGACCTTCTCCAGCAGGGTGCGGGCGTTGGCAAGGCCGGAGGCCACCGCCACCTTGACGGTCAGGCTGCCCACGGTGTAGCTGGCCTCCTTGACGCCGTCCACGCCGCGCACGTCGGTGAAGTCCAGCCTGCCCAGGGTCTCGCCGGTGACGGTCTCCACCGCGGTGCGCAGAGCAGCCTCCATCACGCCGCCGGTGGCACCGAAGATGACCGCCGCGCCGGTGCCTGAGCCCAGGGGATCGTCAAAGGGCTCGTCGGGCAGCTCGGTGAACCGGATGCCCGCCCGCTCGATCATGCGGCCCAGCTCCCGGGTGGTGATGGCGATGTCCACGTCGGGCATGCCGTTGGCCGCCTCGCCCGGCCGGCCGATCTCGAACTTCTTGGCGGTGCAGGGCATGACGGACACCATGACGATCTTCTTGGGGTCCACCCCCATCTTCTCCGCCCAGTAGCTCTTGGCGATGGCGCCGAACATCTGCTGGGGGGACTTGCAGGTGGACAGGTGGGGGAGCATCTCGGGGTAGTAGTGCTCGCAGTACTTCACCCAGCCGGGGGAGCAGGAGGTGATCATGGGCAGCACGCCGCCGTTCTGGATGCGCTCCACCAGCTCGTTGGCCTCCTCCATGATGGTCAGGTCGGCGCCGAAGTTGGTGTCGAACACCTTGTCAAAGCCCAGCATGCGCAGGGCGGCGGCCATCTTGCCCTGCACGTCGGTGCCGATGGGCAGGCCGAAGCACTCGCCCAGGGCGGCCCGGACGGCGGGGGCCGTCTGGACCAGGACGATCTTCTCCGGATCGTGGATGGCGGCGAAGACCTCCTTGGTGAAGTCCTTCTCCCGCAGGGCGCCGGTGGGACACACGGCGATGCACTGGCCGCAGGCGACGCAGCTGGTCTCCCCCAGCCCCATCTCGAAAGCGGAGCCGATGTGGGTGGCAAAGCCCCGGGCGTTGGCTCCGATGACGCCGATGCCCTGGGTCTCCTTGCAGACCGCCACGCAGCGCCGGCACAGGATGCACTTGCCGTTGTCCCGGATCATATGCACGGCGGAGGTATCCACCTCGGAGGGGGTCATCTCCCCGTCGTACAGGTGGGCGTCGTCCACCCCGTACTGCCGGCACAGGTCCATCAGCTCGCAGCTGCCGTTGCGCACGCAGGCCAGGCAGCCCTTCTTGTGGTTGGACAGGATCAGCTGCAGGGTCTTCTTCCGGGCCTCCATCACCCGGGGGGTGTTGGTCCATACCTCCATCCCCTCGCTGATGGGATAGACGCAGGCGGCCACCAGGCTGCGCGCCCCCTTGACCTCGACCACGCAGATGCGGCAGGCGCCGATCTCATTGATCTCCTTCATGTAGCACAGGCTGGGGATCTCGATGTTGGCCAGCCGTGCGGCCTCCAGGATGGTGGAGCCGGCGGGAGCGCTCACGTCCCGCCCATTGATCTTAATGGTGATATTCTCCATGATGCAGTCTCCCTCCCCTTATCTCTTGATGATGGCGCCGAAGCGGCACAGGTCCATACAGGCGCCGCACTTCAGGCACTTGCTCTGATCGATGGTGTGGGGCTGCTTGACGGTGCCGGTGATGGCGCCGGTGGGACACTGGCGGGCGCAGACGGTGCAGCCCTTGCACTTGTCGGGCTGGATCTCGTAGGCCAGCAGCGCCTTGCACACGCCGGCGGGACAGCGCCGCTCCACGATGTGGGCCACATACTCGTCCCGGAAGTAGCGCAGGGTGGACAGCACCGGGTTGGGGGCCGTCTGGCCCAGACCGCACAGGGAGTTGTCCTTGATGTGGTAGCACAGGGCCTCCAGCCTGTCCAGATCCTCCAGCGTGGCCTGGCCCTGGGTGATCTTCTCCAGGATCTCCATCATCCGGCGGGTGCCGATCCGGCAGGGGGTGCACTTGCCGCAGGACTCGTCCACGGTGAACTCCAGGAAGAATTTCGCGATGTCCACCATGCAGGAGTCCTCGTCCATGACGATCAGGCCGCCCGAGCCCATCATGGAGCCGATGGCGATGAGGTTGTCATAGTCGATGGGCACGTCGAAGTGCTCGGCCGGGATGCAGCCGCCGGAGGGGCCGCCGGTCTGGGCGGCCTTGAACTTCTTGCCGTTGGGGATGCCGCCGCCGATCTCCTCCACCACGGTGCGCAGGGTGGTGCCCATGGGGATCTCCACCAGGCCGGTGTTCTTGATCTTGCCGCCCAGGGCGAAGACCTTGGTGCCCTTGGACTTCTCGGTGCCCATGGAGGCGAACCACTCCGGGCCGTTGAGGCTGATCCGGGGGATATTGGCCCAGGTCTCCACGTTGTTGAGGATGGTGGGCTTGCCGAACAGGCCCTTCACCGCCGGGAAGGGCGGACGGGGACGGGGCTCGCCCCGCTTGCCCTCGATGGAGGTCATCAGGGCGGTCTCCTCGCCGC
>CALXCT010000006.1 GCA_944386865.1 uncultured Oscillospiraceae bacterium
GCTGGGCACGGCGGCCCGGGCGGCGCTGGTGCTGCTGCTGATCGTCTCCGTGTTTTCCTGGCCTGTCGTGGGCTACCGGGACCGGGTCTATCAGACCACCAGCGGCCCGGCGGTCCTTCGGTGGCCCAACGGCGACTACGCCATGCACGGGATGCATTTCCGTTATGCGGGCCCCCTGCTCTACGGCGAGCCCATGGACATCTTCTGGTCCGACCATATCGAGGAGGGAACTGCGCAATGAACAGAAGTGCGCGCGCCTCCCGGCCAGGCTGCTTTCTCCGGAGCAACTGGTCCGTTCTGCTGGCCGCCGTGGGCATGGTCCCCATCGCCTTCCTGCTGGCGCTGATGCTGCTGACCTACCTGTTTGCCCCGGAGGGCTGGAACGAGCTGTGCGTTCCCTTCCTGAATGTATTCCCCGTCTGAAAGGAGTGCCTTTGATGTATGGCTGGCTGAATCTGCTCAGTTTGGCGCTGGGCCTTCTGGCCTGGATACTGCCCCTGGTGAGCCTGGCCCGTCTGAAGCGGGCCACCCGCATCCACGCCCTGCACCGCACCTGTTTCGTCAGCTTCCTGTGCTGCGCCCTGGCCCTGGTCATACAGTATCAGACCCGGATCGATCTGATGACGAAGGGGGCTGTGGGTGCTCTTGAGGAGATCGTTTATTTCCCCGCAGTGCTGCTGGCAGGCACCGTGCTGGTCAACTTGCCCCTGCTGCTCTTTTCCGCCTGCGATGATGAAACGGCGAAGGGCGAGAGTGCGCCGAATCAGTCCAATACGGAGGTGCTGTGAGTTATGACAGTCTTCCGGACTCTGTCCCGCTTTCCCCGGCTGAGTTATCCCGCCCTGCTGATCTGGTTCCTTCTGCCTGTGCTGTTCCAGACCCTGCTGGGCTTCCACAGCGCCCTGCGGCTGTGGTGGGAGGCGGCCTATCTGCTGCTCTCCATCCTGCTGGTGCGCGCCGCGGCTGATCTCTGGCGCGCGGGTGGCTGGCGGGTACCGCTCATTCTGGCCGCTCTGCTGGGGGCACTGTATGCAAGAAATCCGTATCTGACCGTGACGCTGCTGGTTTTGGGCTGGATGCTCTGGCGGCCTATGGAGCACCGTCTGTTCCGGCGCGCCGGGGGTGTGGCTGCCGCCATTCTGACCTGCGCGGTGGTCCTCCGGCTGGCCATGGCCGCCTTTCTTGCCCTGAGCGGGGCCGCCAGTCCCACCTGGCTGGTGCCCGCCCCCAGCGGCGGGCAGGCCCAGTTCGCCGAGGTCACCGTCCGGGACCCGGGGGCCATGGGCCGGGTGCGCTACCACGCCGTGGAACAGCGGGAGCTGTTCTCCCTGGGGACATTTTTCACCATCTCCCTGGTCACCGGGCGGGACAGCGCCCCCTCGGGCACCGGAGCGTACGGCTATGTGATCGACTGGTATTTTTCACAGCCCCAATGGGACCAGGGAGGAAAGTAATTCCAGCTGCGGCGCGTTTTTGTCGTTTCCTTTCCCTTCTGCTGTGCGTCCCCCTTCCGTCCGTCTTATCCGCCTGAAAGGAGCGTTTGCCGTGAATACTGCTGCAAGCCTGCTTCTGGGCCTCCTGGCCTGGATACTGCCCCTAATGAGCCTGGCCCGTCTGAAGCGGACCACCCGCATCCACGCCCTGCACCGCACCTGCTTCGCCAGCTTCCTGTGCTGCGCCCTGGCCCTGGCCTTTCAGCTGCACTACCAGCTCCATCTGGTGGAGATGGGGGACTGGGGCGCGCTGGAGGACACCACTGGCGCGATCTGTTTTGCCGCCGGGGTGCTGCTGGCAGGCACCGTGCTGGTCAACCTGCCCCTGCTGCTCTTTTCCGCCGGCGAGGGCCGGGAGCCGGAGGGCTGAGAGGAAGCGCCGGCGTGGAGCTGCCGCGCCAACGAAAACGCGCCCCCTGTACAGGTTTCGTTCCTGTACAGGGGGCGCTGCCGTATCTGAGAAAGGGGCGCGTCCGGCGGAGTCACGCCTGGGAGGCGGGGCGGGGGAGGGAGACCTCGGGCATCAGCTCGTCGTCCACCACGGTGAGCATCCGCTCCAGCAGGGCACAGTCCTCCGGGGAGAAGCGGGCGGCGATGCGGTCCATCACCGTGCGCAGATACCGGGTGGAGATGTTGTAGTAGTCCATATACTTCTCGGTGGGCTCCAGGTAGAACTCCCGCCGGTCCTCCTGGGAGCGGATCTTCTTCACGTACCCCTTCTTCACCAGGCTGTTGACCTTGTAGGCGGCGTTGGGGGAGGAGATGTGCATGAAGGAGGCAAACTCATTCACCGTGGGGCGGCCAAGGGCCTGGATACTCTCCATGCAGAAGGTCTCCACGGTGGTCAGGCTGGCTTCCCGGTCCTGAAAGCGGCGGAAGATCTCCTGGTAGAAATGAAGCTTGAATTTGGAATACACTCTGGAAAAGGCCTCCTGCAGCATAGGGATCTCCTCACTCTCCCGCGTCGGGGACGCGTCTTTGCGTCCATTGTATCAGATTTCCCCCTCGGGGGCAAGGGACTGCTCGGTGAGGGCGAAGGTGAGCACGGCGGTGCATACCACCTGCCCGTCCACCGTGGCCCGGCATTCGCCGATGCCCACCGGGCCGCGGCGGCGGGTGAGGGTACACTCCAGCTCCAGCACGTCGCCGGGGACCACCTGCTTTTTGAACCGGGCCTCCTTCACGCCCCCGAACAGGGCCAGCTTGCCCCGGCTCTCCGGCTCGGACAGCAGGGCCACCGCGCCCACCTGGGCCATGGCCTCTAAAATGAGTACCCCGGGCAGCACGTGCTTCTGGGGGAAGTGCCCCTGGAACACCGCCTCCCCCATGCTCACGCACTTGCGGCCCCGGGCCCACTGGCCGGGCTGGAAGTCGGTGATCCGGTCCACCAGGATGAAGGGGTAGCGGTGAGGCAGGAGCCGGGCGATCTGATCGGAATCAAGCTGCATTCAAGTTTCCTCCCATCGTTTCAGCAGCAGGCAGACGTTGTGCCCGCCGAAGCCCAGAGAATTGGACAGAGCATAGCGGATGTCGGCCGCCCTGCCCCGGTTGGGCACCACGTCCAGAGCACACTCCTTGTCGGGCACCTGGTAGTGGATGGTGGGGGGCAGGAAGCCCTCCTCCAGGGCCAGGGCGGTGAAGATGGCCTCCACCGCGCCGGCAGCCCCCAGCAGGTGGCCGGTCATGGACTTGGTGGAGCTGACCGGCAGCCGGTCGGCCAGGGGGCCGAACACCGCGCGGATGGCGGCGGTCTCCGATGCGTCGTTGAGGTGGGTGGAGGTGCCGTGGGCGTTGATATAGCCCACCTGCTCCGGGCTCACGCCGCCGTCGGCCAGGGCAAGGGCCATGGCCCTTGCGGCGCCGGAGCCGTCCGGCAGGGGGGCGGTCATGTGGTAGGCGTCGCAGGTGGCGCCGTAGCCCGCCACCTCCGCGTGGATGACCGCGCCCCGCCGCCGGGCGTGCTCCAGCTCCTCCAACAGCAGCACGCCCGCGCCCTCGCCCAGTACGAAGCCGCTGCGCTCCTTGTCGAAGGGGATGGAAGCGCGCCGGACGTCGTCCGCCTGGGTCAGCGCCTTCATGGCAGTGAAGCCGCCCACGGCGAGGGGGGTGACGCTGGCCTCGGTGCCTCCGCACAGCACCGCGTCGGCATAGCCGTCCCGGATCTGGCGGAAAGCGTCCCCCACCGCGTTGGCGCCGCCGGCACAGGCGGTGACCGGGCAGGTGCACATGCCGCGGAAACCGCTGTCGATGGCCACCTGGCCGGCCGCCATGTTGGAGATGGCGGTGGGGATATAGAAGGGGGACACCCGGTCGAAGCCACGCTGGAGCCCCCGGTCATGCTCTGTCTCGGTGATGGCCAGCCCGCCGATGCCGCTGGAGACGATCACCCCGCACCGCTCCGGGTCGGTCCCGGCAAGATCGAAGGCGGCGCTCTCCAGCGCCTGACGGGCGGCGACCACCGCGAACTGGGTGAAGCGGCCCATGTGCTTGGCCTGCTGCCGGCCCAGCAGCTGCTCGGGCTCGAAGCCCTTCACCTCGGCGGCCAGCTTCACCTTCTGGTCCGCCGGGTCAAAGCGGGTGATGGGGCCGATGCCGCACCGGCCATCCCGCGCGCCCTGCCAGCTCTCGGCGGCGGTGAGTCCCAGGGGAGTCACCGCGCCCAGGCCGGTGACGACCACTCTGCGTCGAAGCATAGTTTTCTCTCCTCCCGTTTTCACATACTCATGCCGCCGTCCACGGCCAGTACCTGTCCGGTGAGGTAGCCGGACTGGGGATCGGCCAGGAAGGCCACCGCCCGGGCCACGTCCGCCGGGTCGCCCAGCCGCCCGGCGGGGATCAGGGCCAGGGAGGCCTCCCGGGCGGCGGGGGTCATGGCGGCGGTCATATCCGTGTCGATGAAGCCGGGGGCCACCGCGTTGACTGTGATCCCCCGGGAGGCCAGCTCCTTGGCCGCCGACTTGGTCAGGCCGATGAGCCCCGCCTTGCTGGCGGCATAGTTGGCCTGGCCGGCGTTGCCGTGCAGGCCCACCACGCTGCTGATGTTGACGACGCGGCCGTAGCGCTGCTTGAGCATCACCCGGGCGGCCGCCTTCAGGCAGAGGAAGCTGCCCGTCAGGTTGGCGGAGAGCACCCGGTGGAAGTCCTCCGGCTTCATGGTCAGCAGCAGCCCGTCCCGGGTGATGCCCGCGTTGTTGACCAGGATGCGCAGCGACCCGAACTCCTTCACGACGGTGTCGGTCATGGCCTTCACCTGCTCCGGGTCGGTGACGTCGCACTGCAGGGGCAGCGCCCGCACGCCCAGGGCGCGGCAGGCCTCGGCGGTCTCGGCGGCGGCCTGGGCATTGCCCGCGTAGCAGAAGGCCACGTCGGCCCCCTGCCGGGCCAGCTCCAGGCAGATGGCCCGGCCCAGGCCCCGGCTGCCGCCGGTGACCAGGGCGGTCTGATCGGTCAAGTTCATCCTGTGATCTCCTCCAGTTTCCCGGCCAGGGCCTCCGCCTCGTCCGCCGTCTCCACGGACAGAACGGGCAGGCCCGGCACCGTCTTTTTCACGAATCCGGCCAGCACGCGGCCCGGCCCGATCTCCACCACCGCGTCCACTCCCAGCCGGGCCATACGGCGGATGCTGTCCTCCATGAACACGCTGCTCTGCACCTGCCGGACCAGCAGGTCGGGGATGCGGTCCTCCGGCCCCATCTCCCGGCCCAGGCAGTTGAACAGCACGGGGAGCTTCATTTCCCCAAAGGGCACGGAGCGGAATTTTTCCGCAAGCTCGTCCCCGGCGGGGGCCATGAGGGGGGTGTGGAAGGGGCCGCTGACCTTCAGGGGCAGGCAGCGCCGGGCCCCCGCCTCCTTGGCCAGCTGGGCGGCCCGCTCCACCGGGGCGCGCTCGCCGCCGATGACCAGCTGGCCGGGGCAGTTATAGTTGGCGATGACCACGCAGCCCAGTGCGCCCGCCTCGTCGCAGCAGCGCTGCAGCGGCTCCCGGTCCAGCCCCAGCACGGCCATCATGGCGCACTCCCGGCCCGCGGCCGCCCGCTCCATGGCCCGGCCCCGGAAGGCGGCCAGGGAGACGGCGGTGGAGGCGTCCATCACCCCGGCGGCGTGGAGGGCGGAATATTCCCCCAGGGACAGCCCTGCCGCCACGTCCGGGCGGATGCCCTTTTCGGCCAGCACGGCGGTCAGCCCGGCGGCGAAGGCCACCATGCAGGGCTGGGTGTACCGGGTCTCATTGAGCACGCCGTCGGGGTCCTGGAAGCAGACCGTTTTCAGGTCGAAGTCCAGCTGCGCCCCGTCAAAGACCGCGCGGAAGGCGGGATAGGCCTCGTACAGGTCGGCCCCCATGCCGGGGTGCTGGCTGCCCTGTCCCGCGTAGAGAAAGCCCAGCTTCATACCGTTGCGACCTCCTCTCCGGACCAGGCGCGCTCCGCCCCGGCCAGCACTGCGGGCACGCCCGCGCACAGCACCTCGAAGATCTCTCGCAGGGGACGGATCTCATGGAGCATCCCCGCCACCTGGCCGGTCATGACGCTGCCGGTGTCCATGTCGCCCTCCAGCACCGCCCGGCGCAGGCCGCCCAGGGTGACCTGCTCCAGCTCCTCCAGGGTGGCGCCCCGCTTTTCCAGGGCCAGATACTCCCGGGCCATGCGGTTTTTCAGCACCCGCACCGGCCCGCCGATGCTCCGGCCGGTGACGGTGGTGTCGCTGTCCTTGGCCCGGAGCAGGGCCTGCTTGTAGTTGTCGTGGATGGGGCACTCCCGGCTGACCAGCAGGCAGGTGCCCACCTGGGCGCCGCAGGCCCCCAGGGCGAGGGCGGCGGCCAGCTGGCGGGAGTCGGCGATGCCGCCGGCGGCCACCACGGGCACGTCCACCGCGTCGGCCACCTGGGGCACCAGGGCCATGGTGGTCATCTCGCCCACATGGCCGCCCGACTCGGTGCCCTCGGCGATGACGGCGTCCACCCCGTAGCGGGCCAGGCGCTTGGCCAGCACGGCGGCGGCCACCACGGGCAGCACCTTGATGCCCGCGTCCTTCCAGGCGGGGACGAACCGGCCCGGGTTGCCCGCGCCGGTGGTGACCACCGGCACCCGCTCCTCGGTGATGACGTCGGCCAGCTCCCCGGCCAGAGGGTGCATCAGCATCAGGTTGACCCCGAAGGGCTTGTCGGTCAGGGCCCGGCAGGCGCGGATCTCGTCCCGCAGCTGCTGGGCCGAGCGGACCCCGCCCGCGGCGATGACCCCCAGCGCGCCCGCGTTGGAGCAGGCGGCGGCGAAGGCGCCGGTGGCGATGTTGGCCATGCCGCCCTGGATCAGGGGGAACTCGGTGCCCAGGATCTCGTTGAGCAGTTTCATGGTGTGCGCTCCTTTCTCATCCGAACTCCACCAGGGCGCCGCCCCAGGTGAGCCCGCCGCCGAAGCCCACCACCAGGGCCCGACTGCCCGGGGGCAGCCGGCCCTGGTCCCGCAGCTCGCTCAGAGCCAGGGGGATGCTGGCGGCGGAGGTGTTGCCGTATTCGGCGATGTTCTGATAGGTCTTCTCCGGCGGGATGTGATATTTCCGGGTCACCAGGTCGATGATCCGGGCGTTGGCCTGGTGCAGGAGGAAAAAGTCCACCTGCTCCGCCGTCAGCCCCGCCTGCTCCAGCACCCGGTCCATGCAGCGGGGGACCGTCTCCACGGCGAATTTGAATACCCGGGTGCCGTCCATGCCCAGCAGGGGCGGCTGTCCCGTCCCCGGCCCGGCCAGACGGAGGATGCCGGCGTCCCCCCGGGCGCCCAGATCGGCGGCCATGGGGGGAAGGTCCGCCCGGCACTCGGCCACGGCAGCGCCCGCCCCGTCCCCAAAGAGGATGCAGGTGCTCCGGTCGGTCCAGTCCACCACCCGGCTGAGCACCTCCGCCCCCAGCACCAGGGCGTAGGGCCGGGGGGAGGCGTTGAGCAGGCACTGGGCGGTGTGCAGGGCGAACAGGAAGCCGGAGCAGGCGGCGTTCAGGTCCATGCACAGGGTGTCCTCCGGCAGGCCCAGCTCGGCCTGGAGCCGGCAGGCGGCGGAGGGCACCAGGGTGTCCGGGGTGAGGGTGGCCACCAGGCACACCCCGATCTGTCCCGGCTCCACCCCGGCCTGAGCCAGGGCGTCCCGGGCCGCGCCGGCGCACAGGGCGGTGTGGCTCTCCCCACCGCTCAGGCGGTGGCGGCGGCGGATGCCCGTGCGGGAGACGATCCA
>CALXCT010000007.1 GCA_944386865.1 uncultured Oscillospiraceae bacterium
CCACCAGGGCCATATACACCCAGAAGATGCCCCACCGCAGCACCAGCCCCATCACCGCTGCGAAGGGGATGGCCACCGCCCACAGGGGCAGCAGGTCGATGAGGGTGGCGGCCCGCACGTCGCCCCCGCCCCGGAGCACCCCCACGATGTTGGCGCTGTTGAAGGAGCGCACCGGCATCACGACCGACACCACCGTGATCATCATCACTGCGATGGCGGCCGACTGCTCCGACAGGTGGAACAGGGGGAACAGGTAGGGCCGCAGGGCCAGGTGGGTGGCGGCGATCATCACCGCGCCCACCGCAAAGCCGGCCAGGAAGGCCAGCATATTCAATGCCAGCCCCATCTCGTACACCTTGTCCGACCGGCCCGCGCCGATCTCCCGCCCGATGAGGATGGCGGAGGAGGCGGCGATGCCGAAGATGGTCACCACGAAGATCTTCTCGATGTTGCCCGCCAGGGTGTAGGCCGCCAGGATGGCCTGGCTGTCCTCCATATGGCCCATGATGGTGGTGTACATGGCGGTGCCCAGCCCCCACATGGTCTCGTTGAGCATCACGGGGGTGGAGTAGTGGACGAACCGGCCCAGCATCTCCCGCCCGGGCCGCAGCATGCTGCCGAAGTCCAGCCGGAACCGCCGGCAGCGCAGGGCGTAGGTGAGCATGATGGCAAACTCCAGCATCCGGGAGATCAGGGTGGCCAGCGCCGCCCCCGCCACCCCCAGCTTGGGAGCGCCCAGGTTGCCGAAGATGAACACCCAGTTCAAAAACGTGTTGGCACACATGGACACGGCCAGCACATACATGCCCACCGCCGGGTTGCCCATGCTCCGCTGGGCGCCGATATACACCTCGGTCAGGCTGTTGAACAGGTAGGAGAAGCCCACGATCCGGGCGTATTCCGACGCCAGTTCCACCAGCTGGCGGTTATTGGAAAACAGGCCGATGAACTCCACCGGAAGCAGGAACATCACCAGGGCGAAGGCCAGGCAGATGCCGCCCCCCAGGTAGCAGCCGATGCCGATGACCCGGTTGATGGCGGCGCTGTCCCCCCGGCCCCAGTACTGGCTCATCAGCACCGATGAGCCGCTCTGGATGCCGAAGATCAGCAGGGTGATCACGAACACCGGCACATTGGCCAGGGTCACCGCCGCCATGGACTGCTCCCCCAGCATGCCCACCATGAAGGTGTCCACCATGCCCAGGGTATTGGTGATCAGGTTCTGCATCACGATGGGGAAGGCCAGGGACGCCACCTGCCGGTAGAAGCCCGGTCCCCGTCTCATATAGGCAAACAAGCAAACCCATCCTTTTCTGTGGTAGTCAGCGGCCCCCTCAGGACAGGCTGGGGAACAGCTGCTCCCGGGCCTGGGCCAGGGCCTGGGCCAGGGCGTCCAGATCCTCCCGGGTGCTGGCCGGGGACAGACTCACCCGCAGGGCCCCGTCCAGCTTGGCCTTGGGCAGCCCCAGGGCGGCGTACACATGGCTGGGCCTGCCCTTGTGGCAGGCCGAGCCGGAGGAGAGATAGATCCCCCGGTCGCTGAGCCAGCGCACCAGCACCTCGCTCTTGTACCCCGGCAGGGTGACGGCGAAGATGTGGGGCGCGTCCCCCCGGGAGAGCACCTCCAGGCCGGGCACCGCCCGCTCCAGCCGCGAGAGGCCGTACTCCTTCAGCCCCTCCATGGCCGCCCGGTCCCGCTCCAGTGTGGGCAGGCGCTGCTCCACCGCCGCGGCGAAGGCGGCGATCTGGGCGGTGGGCTCGGTGCCCGAGCGCAGCCCGCCCTCCTGTCCGCCGCCGAAGATCAGGGGCTTGAGCTTCAGCCCATTTCGGATGTAAAGCGCGCCGATCCCCTTGGGCGCCCCCACCTTGTGGCCCGACAGGGACAGAAGGTCCACCCCCAGTTCCTTCACGGAGACAGGCACCTTCAGAAAGCCCTGCACCCCGTCGCAGTGCAGCAGCGCGGAACAGCCCGAGGCGCGGATGGCCCGGGCCGTCTCGGCCACGGGCAGCAGGGTGCCCAGCTCGTTGTTCACCAGCATCATGGACACCAGCACCGTGTCCTCCCGCAGGGCCTGGCGCACCTGATCGGGGTCGATGTGCCCCGCTGCGTCCGGCTTGAGCCGGGTGACCTCCCACCCCTGCTGCTCCAGCTCCCGGAGGGGCTCCAGCACGGCGGCGTGCTCCACCGCCGTGGTGACGATGTGCCTGCCCCGGTGCCGGCCCGCCTGCACCGCCGCCCGGATGG
This sequence comes from uncultured Oscillospiraceae bacterium, assembly GCA_944386865.1. Taxonomy (GTDB): domain Bacteria; phylum Bacillota; class Clostridia; order Oscillospirales; family Oscillospiraceae; genus CALXCT01. The sequence continues at coordinate 2,246 of CALXCT010000007.1, forward strand.
CCCAGTTGTCGCTCTCCGTGCCCCCCGAGGTGAACACGATCTCCTCCGGCCGGGCGCCCACCGCCCGGGCCACGGCCGCCCTGTGCGCCTTCAGCGCCTCCCCGGCCCGCCGGCCCGGCTCATGCCGGGAGGAGGGATTGCCGTACCCCTCCGTCATGGCCGCCACCGCCGCCCGCACCGCCTCCGGCAGCACCGGCGACGTGGCCGCGTAATCCAGATAGTGCTCCAACGCCTGTCCCCGCCCTCTCTCCCGGCGCCGCCGGGTCTTTTGTCTGAACTTTCATTGTAGCCGCTCTCCCCTTCAAAGTCAACCGTCCGCCCCGCCCGGCTGGCAGTCCCGGCGTCCGGGTGACAGCTTTTCCCCCTCTCCGCCCCCCTCCGTGCACTATTTTTTCCGTTCACATTTAATTTACAAGCTGGACTCTTGACATTTCCCCGGCCCGGTGCTACATTATCTTTAGCACTCAGGAATGCGGAGTGCTAAATCCTTGGGAGGTGATGTCGTTGGAGCTTTCGGAGCGCAAAAAGCGCATCCTCCGCATCATCGTGGAGAACTATGTGGCCACCGCTGAGCCGGTGGGCTCCAAGGCCATCTCCGCCGAGCTGGCGCTCTCCTCGGCCACCATCCGCAACGAGATGGCCGATCTGGAGGAGCTGGGCTATCTGGAGAAGCCCCACACCTCCGCCGGACGCGTCCCCTCCCCCAAGGGCTACCGGCTGTACGTCAACGAGCTGATGGAGGAGCAGCGGCTGTCCATGGAGGAGACCCGCCAGATCAACCAGGCCCTGCAGATCAAGATGCAGGAGCTGGACCGGGTGATCGACCAGGCGGGCAAGATGGTCGCCCAGCTGACCAACTACCCCACCTTCGCCCTCACCGGCGGGCTGAAGCGGCTGACCATCCGCCGCTTCGACCTCATCATGGTGGACAGCACCTCCTTCATCGTGGTCATCATGACCGACTCCAAGCAGGTGCGCAACAAGCTGTTCAAGCTGCCCACCGACCTTTCGGAGGCCCAGCTGCAACTGCTGACCACCCTGCTGAACACCTCCTTCACCGGCAAGACGCTGGAGGAGCTGACCCCCGAGCTGATGCGGGTGGCGGAACACGCCGCAGGGTCGGCCTACGGGCTGATCTCGCTGGTGGTGTCCTTCGCCATGGAGTGCCTGGAGGATCTGGAGAACCGCTCGGTGTACACCTCCGGCGCCAACCACCTGCTGGAGCACCCGGAGTACCAGGACGTGGGCAAGGCCCAGAAGCTGATGAACTACCTGTCCGACACCCCCAGGCTCAGCAGCCTGCCGCTGCCCGAGCTGTCGGGGGACGACAACACCAAGATCCTCATCGGGCCGGAGAACGTGGCCGAGGAGCTGAAGGACACCAGCGTGGTCCTGGCCAGCTACGACATCGGCGACGGGATGAAGGGCGTGATCGGCGTGGTGGGCCCCACCCGCATGGACTACGCCAAGGTGGCCGCCAAGCTCTCCTGCGTAGCGGAGGGGCTCAGCCACCTGTTCGGCCAGGGGGAGCTGCCCCCGGGCAAGGATGGGGAGACTAAATAGACGACAAGGAGGCGTCCCACGCCATGAGTGAACCGAAGAAAAAGACCACCCCCGGCCAGCAGCCGGATGCCGCCCCCCAGGACCCTGAGATCCTGGACGCGGAACAGGCCCAGGCTCCCGAGGGGGAGCAGTCTCAGGCGGAGACCCAGGCCGGGCAGGAGCAGGCCCCGTCCGCCGAGGAGGCCGCCCGGCAGGCGCTGGCCGCTCAGGAGGACAAATACCTGCGCCTGGCCGCTGAGTACGACAACTTCCGCAAGCGCAGCCAGAAGGAGAAGGAGTCCCTCTGGTCGGAGGCCAAGGCCGACACGGTGGCCGCCTTCCTGCCGGTGTACGACAACCTGGAGCGGGCCGTGAAGCAGGCCACCGCCGACGAGGCCTTCAAGAAGGGCGTGGAGATGACCATGACCCAGCTCACCGACGTGCTGGCCAAGCTGGGCGTGGAGGTCATCGACGCCCTGGGCCAGCCTTTCGATCCCAACCTGCACAACGCGGTGATGCACGTGGAGGACGAGACCCTGGGGGAGAACACCGTGGCCGAGGTCTTCCAGGCCGGCTTCCGGCTGGGCGAGAAGGTCATCCGCTTCGCCATGGTCAAGGTGGCCAACTGACCGGAAAAAACAGGGCATCTGCCCTTTGACGATACACAGCTTTGTAAATAACAATCTTTCATCATATAGGAGGAAAAACATCATGTCTAAGATCATCGGTATCGACCTCGGTACGACCAACTCTTGTGTTGCTGTTATGGAGGGCGGCGAGGCTGTCGTCATCGCCAACGCGGAAGGCAACCGCACCACCCCCTCTGTCGTGGCCTTCTCCAAGGACGGCGAGCGTATGGTGGGCCAGGTGGCCAAGCGCCAGGCTATCACCAACCCCGACCGCACCA
>CALXCT010000008.1 GCA_944386865.1 uncultured Oscillospiraceae bacterium
CGTGCTCACCGCGGGGCCGCTGACCATGGACCCGGCGCGGCACACTGTGGAGGTGTCGGGCACGGCGCTGGAGCTGACCCGGCGGGAGTTCGACCTGCTGCACTATCTGCTGGCCAACAAGGGCCGGGTGATTTCCCGGGAGGTGCTGCTGGACCAGGTGTGGGGCTTTGACTTCGTGGGAGAGACCAACTCGGTGGACGTGTACATCCGCTTCCTCCGGGGCAAGATCGACGAGCGCTTCGGCATCAAGCTGATCCACACCGTGCGGGGCGTGGGCTATGTGATCCGGGAGGAGGGACAGGGATGAAGGCCAACAAGATCGTATACAGCTCCAACACCGGCTTCACCGAGCGCTACGCCCGGATGCTGGCCGAGGAGACGGGCCTGCCCCTCTACCGGCTGGAGCACGCACCCCGGGGGGGCAGCGCCTTCTACCTGGGCTGGCTGTGCGCCGGGAGGATCGTGGGTCTGTCCCGGGCGAGAAAGCGCCACCTGGTCACCGGCTGCTGCGCCGTGGGCCTGGGGGAGTCCCCTGATCCGGAGAAACTGGCCGCCCAGCTGCCCGGCGGGCGGATGTTCTACCTCCGGGGCGGCTACGCCCATGAGAAGCTCCACGGGGTCTACCGGCTGATGATGGAGGGGATGCTGGCCGCCATGCGCCGCAGGCCCCCGGAGGACGAGAGCGCCCGGGCCATGCTCACCGCCGCCCGGGAGGGGGCGGACTATGTCACCCGGGCGCAGCTGGGCCCGGCGGCGGACTGGCTGGGCGAATGACGCCTGGCCCGCGGGCGGAGAGGAGGGGAGCGCGTGGCCTCCGGACAGAGGAACGACCACAGGGGCAGAGGGGAGTCCATCGCCCTGAAACTGAACATCCGCCTGTTTTTGCGCCTGCTGGGCATCTTCCTGTGCATGGACCTGCTGCTGGCCGCCCTGTCGGTGGGCGGGCTGCTGCTGTGGGTGGAGAACCGCTGCGCCCAGGTGGCCGCGCTGGTGGACGAGCGGGGGGTGCCCACGGAGGACACCCTGCTGTGGATGGAGGCCAGCGACTATGCCATCCTGCCCCTGGACCGGGAGCCGGAGGGCTTCCCTCTGGGGGAGGTGTTCGGCTGGCTGCCCCTCCATGAGGAGACGGCGGACGGCCTGCGCACCTATGACCTGGGGCGGTATTACCGGATCGAGCTGCCCAACGCCGGGCAGCCCTACGCCATCGAGCTGGACCTGACGGGCCCGGTACGGCTGCTGCGGGCGGGTGGGATCGTGCTGCTGGCCTGCCAGGTGATCTCGCTGCTGTGCAACCTGCTGCGCAACGCCAGCACCATCCGGCGCACCCTGCGGCCCATCCAGGAGCTGGCGGCCACCGCCGCCCGGCTCAACTCCATGGCCCACATGTCCCGGCAGGAGCTGGAGGCCCTGGCGGGGGAGCTGGACAAGATCAACGCCACCCATCTGGACAGCCGCATCGATCTGCCCGGCACTCAGAAGGAGCTGCAGTCCCTGGCGGCGGCCATCAACGGCATGCTGGACCGGGTGAACGGGGCCTACCGCGCCCAGATGCGCTTCGTGTCCGACGCCAGCCACGAGCTGCGCACCCCCATCGCGGTGATCCAGGGCTATGCCAATCTGCTCAGCCGCTGGGGGAAGGACGACCCGGCGGTGCTCCGGGAATCCATCGAGGCCACCCGCTCCGAGGCCGACTCCATGAAGGAGCTGGTGGAGCAGCTGCTGTTCCTGGCCCGGGGGGACAACGACACGGTGCGCCTGCAGCCCGAGGTGCTGGAGCTGACCGCCCTGGCGGGGGAGGTGGCCCGGGAGATGGAGATGATCGACCAGACCCACGCCTTCGCCGCCCGGTGGACTGAGCCGGTGTACGTCTACGGCGACCCGGGGCTGATCAAGCAGGCCCTGCGGGTGCTCACCGACAACAGCGTGAAATACAGCCCGGAGGGCGGCGCCGTCACCCTCTCGGTGGAGGGGGACGGCCGCTGGGCGCGGCTTTCGGTGCAGGACGAGGGGCAGGGGATCGACGCTGCCTCCCTGCCCCACATTTTCGAGCGCTTCTACCGCACCGACGAGTCCCGCGCCCGCCAGACGGGGGGCACCGGGCTGGGCCTGGCCATCGCCAAGTGGATCGTGGACCGCCACGGGGGGCACATCGAGGTGTGGTCCTTCGAGGGGGTGGGTACCCGGATGACCGTGGTGCTGCCCCAGGCCCGGCCGGCGGAGGAGGCGCCGGAGGAGGCGTCCGGGACGGAGCCGTGAAGCCGGCCCGTCGCCGTGAGGAGTGAAAACGATCAAAAAAGAGGGAGGACCGCCCGGGGGCGGTCCTCCCGTTCCTTCGGCTGCGCCCGGCTCCGGGATCAGTCGCGCTGCATCAGCTCGATGGGGTTTCCGTTGTTGTCGTGGATGTAGTAGAGCGTGTTGGGCCCCATCCGCACCGGACCCACCACGATCTCCACCCCCTGCTCCCGCAGGTGGGCCACCAGCTCCTCCAGCCGGTCGGTGCCCAGGCAGAAGTGCTTCACCCCCTGGGTGCGGGGGTCCAGATCTGGGTCCTTCCGCTCCTCCGTCATGGGGGCGGAGCCCTCCCGGCAGAAGACCTCCAGCTCCACCCCGCCCCGGGCCAGCGTGGCCACCACCGCGCCCACCGGCGGGACGTACTCCTTCCCCACCAGCTCAAAGCCCAGGCACCGCTGGTACCAGGCGACGGTCTCCTCCAGGTCGGCCACGCTGATGGCCGCGTGCCGGAACCAAAATGCCGGGATCTCCATGGTCATTCCTCCTTGTCTGTTTTCGGGCGGAGCGGTGCCCCGCCCGGTCAGTTCTATTGTACAGGTTCCCCAAGGAAAAGGGAAGGAAAAACTCCGCGGCGGGGAACTTGCCGGAGGCGCGGCTTTTTTGAACGGGGAGCGGGAGAAAACCCTTGACATCCCGGGAAAATCCGGTATAATAATAGGGCCTGTCTTCCGACGGGCCTTTATCCTTGCCTTCGGCGCGACCGAAGGCCATATGTCCATAAGGAGGTGCAACAACATGGCAAAGATCAACGCGAATTACGAGACGGTGTTCATCGTCGACCCCAACCTGGGCGAGGAGGGCATCGCCGCTGTGGTGGCCAAGTTCAAGGGTCTTGTGGAGAGCAAGGCGACCCTGGGCGAGGTCGACGAGTGGGGCAAGCGCCACCTGGCCTATCCCATCAACGACCTGACCGAGGGCTACTATGTCCTGATGACCTTCACCGCCGCCCCCGAGTTCCCCCGCGAGCTGGACCGCCAGTTCCGCATTGCCGACGGCGTGATGCGCTCCATCATCGTCTGCAAGGACGAGTAAGAGGGAAACTGCTATGCTCAACAGAATCATCCTCATGGGCCGTCTGACCCGTGACCCCGAGCTGCGGCACACCCAGACGGGGACCCCTGTGGCCTCCTTCTCCCTGGCCGTGGACCGGGACTTCAAGGACAGGAGCACCGGCGAAAAGTCCACCGATTTCATCGACATCGTCGCCTGGCGCGCCACCGCGGAGTTCGTCAGCAAATACTTCACCAAGGGCCGCATGGCCGTGGTGGAGGGCCGGCTGCAGATCCGCGACTGGACCGACCGGGACGGCAACAAGCGCCGCTCCGCCGAAGTGGTGGCCGACAACGTCTATTTCGGCGACTCCAAGCGGGACGCGGAGGGCGGAAGCTACGGAGGGTACGCCCCCTCCCCCGCCGCCTCCACCGCCCCCATGGGCGGCTACGGCGCCCCGATGAACGACCAGTTCGCCGAGCTGTCCGACGACGGAGAGCTTCCGTTCTGATCCCAAATGACCCCGCGTCATTTTACTTTGACCTTTCATGGTCGTCAAAAGGAGGTTTGTTTCCATGGCTATGGAGAGAGATAACAGAGGCCCTCGCGGCCGCAAGCGCCGCAAGGTCTGCGCCTTCTGCGTGGACAAGGTGGAGTGCATCGACTACAAGGACGCCGCCAAGCTGCGCCGCTACACCTCTGAGCGGGCCAAGATCCTGCCCCGCCGCACCACCGGCACCTGCGCCATGCATCAGCGCCAGCTGACCGAGGCCATCAAGCGTGCCCGTCAGATCGCCCTGCTGCCCTACGTCACCGACTGATCCGGTCTGAGACGAAAGAGAAGCCCGGCTGTTCTTTGGAACAGCCGGGCTTTTTGTCGTTCCGGTCACACCGTGGGGTCGTTCACCACGCCCAGGAACAGGGGCACGCCGTCCGCCCCGGAGATGAGGAACAGGAACGGCCGGTCCAGGTCCAGCACGCACAGCCCGTCGGGCAGCGACGCGCTCGCCCTCGCCTCCATCTCCACGAAGGAGGCGGCGGTGCAGCCCACCTCGTCGATGGACAGGGTGGTGGACTGGGTGGCGCGGGCAAAGTAGAGAAGGGGGTAGTCGCTGAGGGGGGTGAGGTCTGCCGCGGTCCAGTCAAACAGGTGGGTCACCCCCAGTTGCCTCAGAATGGGGATCAGGTCCAGATCGGCGGAGACGGAGAACTTGGGGACGGAGAACCGGATCTCGCCAAAGCCGCTGTCCGGGTCGTCGCCGGCCCCGGCCAGGATGCGCTCCATCAGCCCGTCGTCGGAGAGCAGATCGTCCGCCGTCCACCCCTCGTCGGGGAGGATGAAGGTCATGGAGCAATCCCCCTCGAAGG
>CALXCT010000009.1 GCA_944386865.1 uncultured Oscillospiraceae bacterium
TACGAGTGGGCGGGCAGCGGCTACGTCTGCGACCTGGAGGGCAACCGGGGGTCTGCCTCCGACAGCCTTGACTCCATCACCTGGACCGAGCTGATCCCCTCCTCCTCCGTCAGCTACTACCACGTCAACTCCGCAGGGCAGGTGGATGTGCTGCTGCTCAAGGACGTCACCGGAAACTGCTACACCTATGGCCGCGCCTACCTCTACACCGGGGAGGACGGCATCAGCCTGGGCAGCGGCACCATGTCCGCCTACAACAGCGCCGCCGCCCTCACCAACAGCAGCGGCACCGGCGGGAAGTACCTGTGCACCATCTCCCTGACGGGCAGCAGCTATGTGGGCCTGGCCCTGGGGCGCTACTCCGCCTCCTACGAGCGGGTGACCGCGGTGCGCGCCCTGAGCCGCGCCCAGTCGGCGGAGCGCTCCGACTTCTACCAGTCCGGGGACGGCTGGTACGCGGAGATCGGCGGGACGGTGTGGCCTGTCTCCGACCAGGTGGAGATCTACCTCACCGACGCGGACGTCTGGCTGTCCGGCGAGGACGGCCTGGCCGCCGCCCTGGCGGGAGGCTACACCTTCACCCCCTACTATGACCGCACCCCCGACCAGGGCGGGCAGATCCGGGTGCTGGCAGCCGGCTGAGGCCCCTCCCCGCGGGCAGAACAAGGCCCCCGGCCGCATCACGCGGCCGGGGGCCTTTCCTTCCGGTCAGCCGGAGGGCAGATCCTGCTCCGGATAGGTCTTCAGGATGTTCTCCGCCACCGCCCGCTTGGAGCGGCGGGTATCCATGGCCTGCCTCTCGATGTAGTGGTGGGCCTCCTCCTCCGACAGGCTCAGGCAGCGGATCAGCGCCCACTTGGCCCGGTTGACCAGCCGGATCTCCTCGATTTTCTCCTCCACCGACGCCTGCCGCCGCTCCATCCCCCGCAGCCGCTCCCGCACGGCGCACAGCATCCGCAGGGTCTGGAGCACCGTCTGGGCGGAGGCGGGCTTGGCCAGCAGCATCACCCCCGCCGGGGTGGCCCGGGCGCACAGCTGCTCATACTGCTCGCTTTTGACGAACAGGAGCACCCCCGCGTCCCCGCCGGCGCACAGGTCGGACGCCAGATGCAGCCCCGACTCGTCGGTCAGCGGGGCGTTGATGAGCACCAAATCGAAGCTCTGCCCCAGCAGGGCCCGCCGGGCCTCCCCGCTGCTGCGCACCGCCGTCACCGGCCAGAAGTCGGTCTGGGGCAGAAGCCCCACCAGGGCGCGGCTGAATTTCTCGCTGCCCGACACCAGCAGCACGGCGTAGGTCTGTTCCTGGAACACCATGGGCTTCTCCCCCCTTTCGTCTGCTTCTCAGCTCCGAGCTGTCACCGTCCGCAGTAGGCCGCCCGCACCGGGGCGGGCAGATGGGCCGCCACGAACGCGCTGGCCGCCGCCGCCGCCCGGGCCTGGTCCAGGGTGCCGGGCAGCCGCTCCAGGCCGGCCAGCACCTGGGCCGGGGCGGCGTACAGGTTCAGGTCCACGCTGGCAGGCGGCTCCAGCCCCGCTCGGATACCGGCCAGCCCCGCGTGGATCAGCAGGGCGAAGGCCAGGTAGGGATTGGCCGTGGGGTCCGGGGAGCGCAGCTCCACCCGGCGGTACTCCCCCCGGGCCGCAGGCACCCGCAGCAGCTGGGAGCGGTTCTCCGTGGACCAGGTGACATACCCCGGCGCCTTGTTCCCCCCCAGCCGGAGGTAGGACTCCTCACAGGGATTGAGGAAGGCGGTGATGCCGCCGATCTCCCGCAGGATGCCCGCGATGACCCGGGGCATGGGGTCCTCCCCGTCCCCGGTGCGGACCGACAGGTTGACGTGCAGGCCGCTGCCCGGGCTGTCCTGGAGGGGCTTGGGGGAGAAGTCGGCCCACAGGCCGCTGCGGGCGGCGATGGCCTGCACCACCGCCCGAAAGGTCACCGCGTTGTCCGCCGCGGTGAGCGGGTCGGAATAGCGGAAGTCGATCTCGTTCTGCCCCGGCCCCTCCTCGTGGTGGGAGCTCTCCGGCCGGATGCCCATCTGCTCCAGGGTCAGGCAGATCTCCCGGCGGACGTTCTCCCCCCGGTCGTCCGGGGCGATGTCCATATACCCCGCATGGTCGTAAGGCTCCCGGGTGGGCTCCCCCCGCTCGTCTGTCTTGAAGAGGTAGAACTCCATCTCCGCCCCGAAGGCGAAGGTGCAGCCCGCCCGCTCCGCCTCGGCCGCCGCCTCCTTCAGCAGCCGCCGGGTGTCCGCCTCGAAGGGGGTGCCGTCGGGGTGGGTGATGTCACAGAACATCCGCACCACCCGGCCGTTCTCCGACCGCCAGGGCAGCCCCGCCAGGGTGGAGGGGTCGGGGTGGAGCAGCAGATCGGAGCGCACCTCCCCGCCGAAGCCCGCGATGGCCGACGCGTCGAAGGCGATGCCGTCCGAAAAGGCCCGGGCAAGCTCCCCCGGCATGATGGAGATGTTCTTCTGCCTGCCGTACACATCGCAGAAGGCCAGCCGGATGAACTTGACCCCCTCCTCCTCCACGTACTGCATGACCTCGTCCTTTGTATACTTCATTTCCGCCGCCGCCTTCCTGCTTTCTCGTGATCGTCCCCGGGCCCCCCGGGGCGGGCGCTGGTCCTTATAATACGGAAAAAGCGCCATCCGGCGCGGAGCCTGCTCCGCCGCGGATGAACGCCCTTGTTCACCCTTTCAAGTTACTACATCCCGGCGGGTTTGTCAATGGTGCGGGCGGGGAAATTTATGCAATTTTTCTGTTGACAAATTGCAGAAGCAGCGGTATAGTAGGCCCATCAGAAGACAGTGTTGTCTCAGATGCAAGCATCTGCGGCACCACTGTCTTTTTTTGTTTTGAAAGGGTGACTTGACATGAAACAGATCACGGAGATCTTCGGCAGCCTGGTGTTTGACGACCGCGTGATGAAGGCCCGGCTGTCCGCCGAGGTCTACCGCTCCCTCCGCCAGACCATCGACCAGGGGACCAAGCTGAATCCCGCCGTGGCCGACGCGGTGGCGCAGGCCATGAAGGACTGGTCGGTGGAGCGGGGCGCCACCCATTTTACCCACTGGTTCCAGCCCATGACGGGCATCACCGCCGAAAAGCACGACAGCTTCATCACCCCCGCCCCCGACGGCAGGGTACTGCTGGAGTTTTCCGGCAAGGAGCTGATCCGGGGCGAGCCCGACGCCTCTTCCTTCCCCTCGGGCGGCCTGCGGGCCACCTTCGAGGCCCGGGGCTACACCGCCTGGGACCCCACCTCCTACGCTTTTATCAAGGGACACACCCTGTGCATCCCCACCGCCTTCTGCTCCTACGGCGGCGAGGCGCTGGACAAGAAGACCCCCCTGCTGCGCTCCATGGACGCCCTCA
>CALXCT010000010.1 GCA_944386865.1 uncultured Oscillospiraceae bacterium
CCGGCAACGTGCTCAACGCCATTTTGAACCAGCGGAGCCAGGACATGCTGGCGGCCAACAACTGGAACGTGGTGCAGTACGCGGTGCTGGTCCACATGATGGCCCAGGTCAGCGGCCTGGTGCCCGGCGAGCTGGTCCACGTCATCGCCGACGCCCACATCTACGACCGGCACGTGCCCATCGTGGAGCAGCTCATCGCCCGGGAACCCTATGAGGCGCCCCGGTTCCGGCTGGACCCGTCGGTCACCGATTTCTACGCCTTCACCAAGGCCCACGTGAGTCTGGAGGGCTACCGGGCCCACGAGCTGGACGTGCCCATCCCGGTGGCGGTCTGAGGGGGAGGAAACAAGCATGAATCTCATCGCCATCGTGGACGAAAACTGGGCCATCGGCAAGGACGGGGACCAGCTCATCTACATCTCCGCCGACCTTCAGCGCTTCCGGGAGCTGACCCGGGGGCACACGGTGATCCTGGGCCGCAAGACCCTGGCCACCTTCCCCGGCGGCCGGCCGCTGAAGGGGCGGCGCAATTTGGTGCTCACCCGGGACCCGGATTTCCGGGCGGAGGGGGCGGAGATCTGCGCCAGCCCGGAGCAGGCCCTGGCCCTGGCCGACCCGGATGCCTTCGTGCTGGGGGGCGGCTCGGTGTACCACGCCCTGGTGGACGCGTGCGACACCGCCTATCTCACCCAGGTGGGCCGGGCCTTCCCCGGGGCGGACACCTGGTTCCCCGACCTGTCCCGGCGTCCCGGCTGGGCGGCGGAGGAGACCGGCCCCTGGCTGGAGGAGGACGGGGTCCCCTTCCGCTACGTCACCTGGCGAAAGCGGGGCTGAGGGGATGGACTATCTGGACGAGCTGCGGGCCTATGTGCCCCAAAGCGACCAGGAGCAGGCGGACAAGGCCATGATGCTGGAGTATGCCCGCCTGTTCCCCCACGATATCCTCACCCGGGACAACCGGATCGCCCACTTCACCGCCTCCGGCTTCGTGGTCAACCGGGACGCCTCCCGGGTGCTGATGGCCCACCACGACATTTACAAGGTCTGGGCCTGGACCGGAGGCCACGCCGACGGGGAGGGGGACCTGCTCTCCGTGGCCCTGCGGGAGGCCCGGGAGGAGACAGGGGTGGAGCACATCCGGCCATTGTCCCCCCGGGCGGCCTCGGTGGAGATCCTGCCGGTGTGGGGCCATGTGAAGCGGGGGGCCTGGGTGCCCAGCCACCAGCACCTGAACGTGTCCTACCTGCTGGTGGCGGACGACGCCGACCCTCTCACCCCCCGGGCGGGGGAAAACTCCGGCGTGGCCTGGCTGCCCGCCCACCGGCTGACCGAGCTGACAAATGAATGGGAGATGGACCCGGTCTACCTCAAGCTGCTGGAGCGGGCCAAAAAGCTGCTTGCTTAAACACAGAGAGCCTGACGCGATGCGTCAGGCTCTTGTTTTTTATTCCGCCGGCGGCGATGGCATACGGTGGGCGGCGAAGGCCAGCAGGGCGCTGGCCGCGCCTAATAGGGCGCACAGCAGCAGCATGGCGTCCACCCCCGCCCAGTCCAGCACCGCACCGGGCAGCAGGCTGCCCATCATGCCGCCCAGGCCGTTGGAGGCCACCATCATCATGCTCTGGCCCCGCACCCGGTCGGCCCGGGGGACCGACTCGTTGACGAAGAACACCGAGTCGGGGGTGAACAGCCCGTAGCCCAGGATCTGCACGGGCATGAACACGAACACGAAGATCCAGTTGGGGGAGAGCAGCATCAGCAGCGCCTTGGCCCCGATGGCCGCCATGGCCAGCACCAGCACCCGGCTGCTGCCCCAGCGGCGGTAGAGCCGGGTGAACAGGAAGGCGGAGGGCAGCTCCCAGGCGGCCATCCAGAACAGGGCGGCCCCCAGCTGTCCGTCCCCGCCGCCCCGGCCCAGCAGGATGTTGATGAGGAAGTTGGTGGTGGGCATATAGGCCGTCAGCCCCAGGAAGACGGCGCACAGCATCAGGGTGAAGCGGGGATTGGTGCGCAGCAGGGCGGGCACCGACTGGGGCTGGGGCCCCTGGCCCGGGGCGGGCCGGGGCCGGGCGTGGAAGGTGGGGAAGGTGAGGATGAGCGCCGCCTCCGCCACCAGCACCGCCAGGTGGGCGATGAGGTAGGACTCCAGCCCGAACCGGGCCACCTGCCAGCCCAGGTACAGGCAGAACACCGCGTAGGACATGGAGCCGATCCCCCGGCCCAGGCTGTACCGGATCTGCACCCCCACGTTGATGAACTGGATGGCCATGGAGTCCATCAGGGGATAGAGGGAGATCTCAAAGGCGCCGATGAGGGCGAACAGGGCCAGGGTGGCCCAGAGGTCCAGACCGGGGACGAAGGCCAGCGCCAGGTTGGCCGCGAAGGAGACGGCCAGGCACAGGCAGATCAGGCACTTCAGGGGGAACATGGGGTGGCGGTCGGCCCAGCCGCCCAGGATGGGCTGGGCGATCACCCCCGCCAGGCAGCGCACCGCCAGGATCAGCCCCACCTGGCTGTTGGAGAAGCCGCGGCCCAGCAGCATGGCGGTCTGGTAGCCGCAGAAGGCGGCGAACATGGCCCAGTAGCCCGCCTGCATGACGATGTAGTGGATGTTCAGCCTCCGGTCGGAGGCGAATTTCAGGGGACGGTCCAAGGGGGAGACACCTCTCATCGGCAGATTATTGGCCGCTCCCCGTCAGCCAGCGGCCCGCGCCGGGGATGCGCCCCAGCAGCCAGGCGAAGGGGATGGACAGCACGAAGACCAGAAGGGCCAGCAGGGGGATGGACAGCAGGGGGTTGAAGTCCAGCAGGCCGAAGCCCAGCCACCGGAACAGCAGCACCCAGATCCGGTGGATCAGGTACACCCCGAACACGTAGCCCCCCAGGGAGCGCACCCCCTGGCGGCGGGAGCGCTCGTCGCTGATGCCCAGCACATAGCGGAACAGCGTGGCGAAGGCGGCGGCGGTGAGCACCACGCCGGGGGCGGTGTAGTCATACCACAGCGCCCGCCCGCCCCCCAGCAGCCGGTCCCCCATGAGGGTGAGGATCATCCCGCACACCCCCAGGATGTACAGCAGGAATTCCGGCACCCGGCCGATGGTGTAATGGCGCAGGTACCAGCCCCCCACGAAGCACCCCGCGAAGCCCAGCACCAGGTGGACCCGCAGCCGCTCCAGCAGGGCGGGCAGCACCCCGTGGGGCGAGAGGGCGGACCACAGGGGGAGCACACTGGCGAACAGGAAGCACAAAACCAGGAAGTAGACCACCTCCCACCGCCCGGCGGCGGAGACGAACCGGCGCAGCACGGGCAGCACCAGGTAAAGCCCCAGCAGGGGCCACAGCAGCCACAGGTGGGAGGCGGTGTCCCCCAGGGCGGCGTCGCGCAGCCGGGCCAAAAAGCCGTGCAGGCTCAGCCCGCCGCCCGCCAGCAGGCACTCGGCCATGGCGTACACCGCCGACCACAGCACCAGAGTCACGAAGGCGGGCAGCAGCCAGCCCAGGGACATCCCCGTCAGGTCGGCCCCCCGGCCGTCCTCCAGGGCGAACATCCCCCACAGCAGAAACAGGGCGGGCACCGCCCAGCGGGTCAGCCCCTCATAGGTCAGACACACCTCCAGCGCGCCTCCCGAGGCGGCCGCCGCCCCGTCCTGGGCCAGCAGCAGGATGACGGCGCACAGCACCGTGAACACCCGGAACAGATAGGGCCAGCTCTGGCCGGAGCCGTTGCTTCTGGCCATGGTTCATCCCTCCTTCTCTCCGCCGGGGGCGCGCAGCCCCTCGGCGATGCGCAGGCCGGTGGGGGTGGCGGCCAGACCGCCCGCCCCCGTCTCCCGCAGGGCGGCGGGCAGCGCGCCGCCCACCGCGCGCATGGCGTCGATCACCTCGTCGCAGGGGATGGCGCTTTCCACCCCCGCCAGGGCCATCTCGGCGCAGGCCAGGGCGTTCATGGCCCCTGCCACGTTCCGTTTCACACAGGGCACCTCCACCAGCCCGGCCACCGGGTCGCACACCAGGCCCAGCAGGTTCTTCAGGGCCATGGCGCAGGCGTGGGCCATCTGCCCCGGCGTGCCCCCGTGGAGGTGGACCAGGGCGGCGGCAGCCATGGCGCTGGCCGAGCCGATCTCCGCCTGGCAGCCCCCCTCCGCCCCGGAGATGGAGGCCCGCACCGCGATCACCTGGCCGAAGCCCGCCGAGACATAGAGGGCCCGGACCATCTCCTCCCCGGACAGGCCCAGCTCGTCCCGGGTGGGCAGCAGCACGGCGGGCAGCACCCCGCTGGCCCCGGCGGTGGGGGCGGCCACGATGCGGCCCATGCAGGCATTGCACTCCCCCACCTTCAGGGCGGCGGCGATCACCCGCTTGACGAAGGGGCCGGCCACCGCGCGCCCGCTTCCCTCCACCAGGGCGGCTGCGCCCCCCGTCAGGCCGCTGGCCGAGCGGCGGGCGGGGTCGTAGGACGCGGCCGACTCCTCCATGGTCCGCCACAGGACTCCCATCCGCTCCAGGGACTGCTCCCGGCCGATGCCCTCCTCCGCCATGTCGTGCTCCAGCACCGCCTGCCACAGCGGCTTGTCCCGGGCCGCCTCCAGCAGCCCGGCCACCGAGGTAAAGGCCATCTCAGATCCCTCCCTGTTCCATACACAGATACCGCACGGAGACCACCCCGTCCAGCCCCTTCAACCCGTCGGTCAGGCCCGCGGGCAGGGGCTGGTCGCTCTCCAGCACCATCACCGCCAGCCCGCCCCGGTTGTCCCGGCGCAGCTGCATGGTGGCGATGTTCACCCCGTGGCGGCCCAGCAGCTCGGCCACCTCGGCCACCATGCCCGGCCGGTCCTGGTTGCGGACGATGAGGGTGGGCAGCTCGCCGGAAAAGGCCACCTCCAGGCCGTCGATGGCGGTCACCCGCACCCGGCCGCCCCCCAGGGAGGCGGCGGTGACGGTGAGGGTCCGCCCGTCCCGGCCGGTCACCGTCAGCCGGGCGGTGTTGGGGTGGGCGTTGGGCAGCTCGGCGCTGGAAAAGCGCACCGCCAGCCCCGCCCGCTCCGCCAGCGCCAGGCTCCGGGGCAGCCGGGGGTCGTCGGGGGCCATGCCCAGCAGCCCCGCCGTCAGCGCCCGGTCGGTGCCGTGGCCCTTCCCGGTGGCGGAGAAGGAGCCGTGGAGCACGATGTCCGCCTCCACCGGCTGCTCCCCCAGCAGCGCCCGGGCCAGCAGGCCGACGCGCACCGCCCCCGCGGTGTGGGAGCTGCTGGGGCCCACCATCACAGGGCCCATGATATCGAAAATGTTCATTGTTCTCAAATCCTTTCCCGGGCCGCGCCCCCTCCGGGCCGGCGCGGCTTCAGCGCTCCCGGTCCTCTCCCGCGCGGGCCCCGTCCTCCGGTCCGCCCCGGTACAGGCCGAACCAGCCCGGGCGGAAGGGGGGCAGCCGCCCGTCCTCATACTGGACGGGGCGGAACTTGGAGAAGCGGATCTCCTGCCCGGCGTACAGGCTGTGGTAGCCCGACAGGGCGTAGCACACCGCGCAGCAGAAGGCGAACAGGGGCAGCGCCCGGCCGCCGAACAGCTCGAAGGAGAGCAGGATGGAGGCCAGAGGGCAGTTGGTCACCCCGCAGAACACCCCCACCAGCCCCAGGGCGGCCCCGAAGGCGGCGGGCAGGCCCAGCAGGGGGGCGGCGGCGCAGCCGAAGGTGGCCCCCACGAAGAAGGCGGGGACGATCTCGCCCCCCTTGAAGCCCGCCCCCAGGGTCAGGGCGGTGAGCAGCAGCTTGATGAGGAAGGCCTCCGGCTCGGCCTGGCCCCCCACCGCCCGGGCGATGACCTCCATGCCCGCCCCGGTATACTCCTCCCAGGAGCACACCAGCACCAGCGCGGCCACCAGCGCGCCCCCCGCCGCCCCCCGGAGACAGGCGTTGGGCAGCAGTCTGTGATACAGCCGGTCGGCGCCCCCCATGGTCAGGCAGAACAGGCCGGACAGCAGGGCCAGCAGCACCCCCAGCCCGCCCACCCGCAGCAGGGCGGGCCAGTCCAGGGCGGGCAGCGGCCCGGCCAGCACGAAGGCGGAGGCGTCCACCCCGTACCGGCCGGCCAGCAGGCTGGCGGTAAGGGCGGCCAGGGTGCAGGGGACGATGGCGGAGTAGTACATCACCCCCAGGCTGACCACCTCCATGGCGAACACGGCGGAGGCGATGGGGGTGCCGAACAGGGCGGAGAACCCGGCGGCCATGCCGCACAGGGTGATGATATGGGTGTCGTGCTCGTCCAGGCGGACGAAGCGGCCGATGGCGGCGGAGATGCAGCCCCCCATCTGGAGGGCGGCCCCCTCCCGCCCGGCGCTGCCGCCGCACAGGTGGGTGAGCACGGTGGACAGGGCGATGAGGGGGGCGGTGCGCAGCCGCAGCCGCCACCGGATGCGCACCGCGGCCAGCACGAAGTTGGTGCCCTTGTCCCGCTCCATCCCGGCCAGCCGGTAGAGAAGGGCGATGAGCGCCCCCGCCCCGGGCAGCAGGAGCAGCAGCCAGGGCCGCTGGACCCGCAGCAGGGCGGCCATGGTCAGGGCGTGGTGGAAGGCGACGCCCGCCGCGCCCACCACCGTCCCCACCACCAGGGCCAGCACCACCCACTTCAGGAACGCCTTCCCCTGCCACAGGGCGATGGACAGCTGCTCCGCAGCCGGTTTTCTCACTTGCGCCGCCCCCTTCCGCCGCCGGGCCCGAAATCTGCCCCCAGTATACCAGAGCGGAGAAAGAACGGCAAGAAGCCCTTGCGAAATGGCCGCTTTGCACAGTTTTCCAATCGCCGGGCGCGGTTGCTCTTTACATTCTGACGGGGAGAGGCTACAATGTTAGCGTACCCCATTCCCCAAAAATCAACCAATATCTCGGCCCCGGGCCAGAGGAGGATACCGCATGAAACTGACCTTTTTCGGCGCCGCCCACGCGGTGACGGGCAGCTGCCACTGTCTGGAAGTCAACGGCACCAAGATCCTGATCGACTGCGGGCTGCAGCAGGGGCGGGACGAGTATGAGGACAACGCCCTGCCCTTCGCCCCCAATGAGATCGACTACGTCATCGTCACCCACGCCCACATCGACCACTCGGGCCGCATCCCCATGCTGGTCAAGCACGGCTTCCAGGGGCAGATCCTCACCACCCGGCTGACCGGGGAGCTGCTGTCCATCATGCTGCGCGACTCGGCCCACATCCAGGAGAGCGACGCCCAGTGGAAAAACCAGAAGGGCAAGCGGGCCGGCCGGCCGGAGGTGGAGCCGCTGTACACCGTGGCCGACGCGGAGGCCGCCCTGGGCTACCTCCAGACGGTGGATTACGGCCGGGAGGTGGTGCTGTGCCCCGGCGTGCGGGTGCGCTTCGTGGACGCGGGCCACCTGCTGGGCTCGGCCTCGGTGGAGCTCTGGGCCACCGAGAACGGCCAGACCCGCAAGCTGGTCTTCTCGGGCGACATCGGCAACGTGGACCAGCCCATCATCCGGGACCCCCACCTGCTGACCGACGCGGACTACGTGGTCATGGAGTCCACCTACGGCGACCGGGACCACGAGCCGCCGGAGAGCTACACCGAGGCCCTGGCCGACATCATCAGCGACACCTTCGCCCGGGGGGGCAACGTGGTCATCCCCGCCTTCGCCGTGGGCCGCACCCAGGAGCTTTTGTACTTCATGCGGGAGATGAAGGAGCAGGGGCTGGTGAAAAACGCCCCCGACTTCACCGTCTGCGTGGACAGCCCCCTGGCCCGGGCGGCCACCCAGATCTTCTCGGGGGACCTGCACGGCTATCTGGACGAGGAGGCCATCCAGGTGCTCCAGAGCGGGAGCAATCTGTTCACCTTCCCCGGCCTGAAGCTGGTGGAGAGCAGCGACGAGTCCAAGGCGCTGAACCTGGACCAGTCCTCCAAGGTCATCATCTCCGCCTCCGGCATGTGCGACGCGGGCCGCATCCGCCACCACCTGAAGCACAACCTGTGGCGGCCGGAGTGCGCGGTGGTCTTCGTGGGCTTCCAGGCGGAGGGCTCCCTGGGCCGCCGGCTGCTGGACGGGGCCGGGTCGGTGAAACTGTTCGGCGAGGAGATCGCCGTGCGCGCCCGGATCTACAACTTCAAGGGCCTGTCCTCCCACGCCGACCGGGACCACCTGATCGCCTGGGCGGAGAGCTTCCAGCCCCGGCCCAAACAGGTCTTCGTGGTCCACGGCGACGCGCCGGTGACCGACCTGTTCGCCGAGACCCTCAACGCCCGGGGCATCCCCGCCCACGCCCCCCTCTACGAGGAGGTCTACGACCTGCTGGAGGACCGCAAGCTGGCCGACGGCATCGTCCTGCAGCGCAGGCAGACCGCCGCCGGCGCCGGGGCGGGCTCCCCCGCCTACCAGCGCCTGGAGGAGACGGGCCGCATGCTGCAGGACCTGATCGCCAGGAGCCGCGGCCGGGCCAACAAGGACCTGGCCAGGCTGGCCGACCAGCTCAAGCGCCTGATGGAGCAGTGGGACGCCTGAGCGCCCCCGCCCGACATTCCGACGAAAAGAGGGATCCCCATGACGCGAAAGGAACTCAAGCGGGCCGCCCGGCTGCGGCTGCGGGAGAGCCGGCCCGCCGCCTGGAAGATCGCCCTGGTCTACCTGCTGCTGGCCTCCGCCGTCCCCCTGGCGGTGCAGTCTCTGGTCCAGAACCCCTTCCAGCTCTTTACCCAGTATTCCACCCTGGGCTATTCCCCCGATATCGCCTTCGCCTACGCCTTCTCCGGGCCCTGGATGTCCCTGTCCGTATTCCTGAGCATCCTGGTCACCCTGTACACCGTGGTGCTGAACATCGGCTTCAACGCCTGGTGCCTGCTCCGCTTCCGGGAGCAGGAGGCGGGCTTCGGCACCCTGATCTCCGGCTTCGGCATGGCCGGACGGGTGATCGGCCTTTCCCTGTTTTTGACCCTGTTCACCTTCCTGTGGTCCCTGGCGGTGATGATCCCCGCCGCCCTGCTGATCGTGGCGGTGCTGGCCCTGTGCTCCATGGGGACGGGGGGCTACCTGCTGGGTCCCTCCGCCGGACTGGCCATGGTGCTGGTGGTGCTGATCTACCTGGCGGCGGCAGTGTTCCTCATCGCCGTGGTGCTCCGCTACGCCATGGCCCCCTACGCCCTGCTGGACCACCCTGACGACGGCATCCGGGCGGCGGTGAACCGGAGCAAGCAGCTCATGGCGGGCAAGCGCTGGTCCTACATCGTGCTCCACCTGTCCTTCCTGGGCTGGTATCTGCTGCTCCTGCTGCTGACGGCGGCCGCGGCGGCGGTGGCTCTGGCGGTCCTGTCGGCGCTGTCCCAGCCGCTGGGCTGGGGCTGGGTCTCCCTGGCCGTCCTGACGGGCACGCCCCTGTTCGCCGCCCTGGCCTTCCTGCTGCCCCTGCCCCTGCAGTGCTGGCTGGTGCCCTATGTGGGCTTGGCCGACGCGGGCTTCTACCTGGAACGGACCCGGGCGCTGCGTCTGTCCCAGCCCCGGGAGCGCTTCCCCGTCCTGTGACGTCCCCGCCCTCCGCCCCCTCCTTCGGGAGGGGGCGGAGCTTTTCCCGCCGGGGCGGGGCAAAAGGGATGGAAACGGGACCGCCGCTGTGCTATACTGATGGAAATGCTGAGAGAACAAGGAGGGCGCGCCATGTCCGCCAAAGAGGAATTCATCGAGATCTACCGGGCCAACATCACCCGGGAGGGCAGCGACAGGCTGCTGGACTACCTGGAGCATAAGAGCGACTTCTTCACCGCCCCCGCCTCCGCCCGGTATCACCTGGCCTGCGAGGGCGGGCTGTGCGAGCACAGCCTGAACGTCTACCACTGCCTGGCCGCCTACCTGGAGCGGGAACGGGTGCGGGAGCTGTACGGGATGGAGTACCCCCCCGAGACGGTGGCCCTGGTCGCCCTGCTCCACGACGCGTGCAAGATCGGCTGCTACAAGCGGGGCTTCCGCAACGTGAAGAACGACGCCACCGGCCAGTGGGAGAAGGTGCCCACCTACACCTTCGACGACCCGCTGCCCTACGGCCACGGGGAGAAAAGCGTGTACATCGTCAACGGCTTC
>CALXCT010000011.1 GCA_944386865.1 uncultured Oscillospiraceae bacterium
GTGGAGCTGCTGGCGGGCATCCCCTCGGTGGTCTACGGCCTGGTGGGCATGATCCTGCTGGTGCCCGCCATCCGGGTGGCCTTCGACCTGCCCTCCGGCGCCACCCTGCTGGCCGCCATCATCGTGCTGGCCATCATGATCCTGCCCTCCATCATCTCCGTGTCCGAGACCGCCCTGCGGGCGGTGCCCCGGGAGTATGAGGAGGCCTCCCTGGCCCTGGGCGCCACCCACATCGAGACGGTGTTCCGGGTGAGCGTGCCCGCCGCCCGCAGCGGCATCGCCACCGCCATCGTGCTGGGCATCGGCCGGGCCATCGGGGAGGCCATGGCCATCATCATGGTGGCGGGCAACGTGGCCAATATGCCCGGCCTTCTCACCCCGGTGCGCTTTCTCACCACCGCCATCGTCTCCGAGATGTCCTACGCCACCGTGGGCTCTCTGCGCCGCAACGCCCTGTTCTCCATCGGGCTGGTGCTGTTTTTGTTCATCATGATGATCAACGTGCTGCTCAACGTGTTCATCAAGCGGAAGAAGGAGGGGTAAGAGATGGACGGCCACACGTTGTCTCCCCGGCGCAGGCTGTACGACCGGGGGCTGCGGGCCCTGCTCTACCTGTGCGGGGCGCTCACCTGCGCGCTGCTGGTGCTCATCATCGGCTACATCTTCTACCGGGGCATCCCCAACCTCACCTGGACGCTGGTGTCCACCCAGACCAGCTACCTCAACGACACCATCGGCATCCTGCCCAACATCCTCAACACCCTGTACCTGGTGCTGCTGGCCATGGTGATCGTGCTGCCCCTGGGGGTGGGGGCGGCCATCTACCTCAATGAGTACGCCGCCAACCGGCGGCTGGTGGCCGTCATCGAGTTTGCCACCGAGACCCTCACCGGCATCCCCTCCATCATCTTCGGCCTGGTGGGCATGCTGTTTTTCCTGCAGCTGTTCGGCCTTCAGACCGGTGTGCTGGCCGGCGGGCTGACCCTGGTGGTGATGATCCTGCCCACCATCGTGCGCACCACCCAGGAGAGCCTGAAGACAGTGCCCGACGCCTACCGGGAGGGAGCCCTGGCCCTGGGGGCGGGCAAGTGGCGCATGGTGCGCACCGTGGTGCTGCCCAACTCCATCGACGGCATCGTCACCGGCTGCATCCTGGCGGTGGGCCGCATCGTGGGGGAGAGCGCCGCCCTGCTGTATACCGCGGGCTTCGGCGTGGTGCTCAACAATTTCATCACCTCCCTCCAGGCGGCCTCCGGCTCGCTGACCGTGGCGCTGTACATGTACAGTGAGCGGGGGGAGACGGCGGTGGGCTTTGCCATCGCCTCCATCCTGATGCTGCTCACCCTGGCCATCAACCTCTCGGCCAATCTGGTGGGCCGGAAACTGAAGAAATAACGGGAGAGAGACCATATGGACAATATCATCGAAGTGAGGGACCTGAACCTGTGGTACGGGGCGCACCACGCCCTGCACGGGGTGAGCATGGATATCCCGGAGCACGAGATCACCGCCCTCATCGGGCCCTCGGGCTGCGGCAAGTCCACCTTTCTCAAGACCCTCAACCGGATGAACGACCTGGTGGAGGGCATCCGCATCGAGGGGGAGGTCAACTACCGGGGGACCGACATCTATGACCCGGCGGTGGACACCACCTGGCTGCGCAAGGAGGTGGGCATGGTCTTTCAGAAGCCCAACCCCTTCCCCATGAGCATCTACGACAACATCGCCTACGGCCCCCGCACCCACGGCATCCGGAACAAGGCCCGGCTGGACGAGATCGTGGAGAACTCCCTGCGCGCGGCGGCCATCTGGGACGAGGTGAAGGACCGGCTGAAGAAGAACGCCCTGGGCCTGTCGGGGGGCCAGCAGCAGCGCATGTGCATCGCCCGCGCCCTGGCGGTGGAGCCCCAGGTGCTGCTCATGGACGAGCCCACCAGCGCCCTGGACCCCATCTCCACCTCCAAGATCGAGGACCTTGCCATTGAGCTGAAAAAGAAGTACACTATTGTCATCGTCACCCACAATATGCAGCAGGCGGTGCGCATCTCCGACTATACCAGCTTCTTCCTCCTGGGCGACCTGGTGGAGCATGACCGGACGGAGCAGATCTTCTCCCAGCCCAGGGACAAGCGGACGGAAGACTATATCACGGGGAGGTTTGGATGATGCGCAACCGTTTTGACGAGCAGCTGGCGCTGCTGAACCGGGAACTGATCACCATGGGCTCGCTCTGCGAGGAGGTGATCGCCCTGGCGGCCCGGGCGCTGGCCGAGGGTGACGTGGCCCTGGCGGGGAAGATCGCCCCGCTGGACACCGAGATCGACCAGAAGGAGCGGGACATCGAGTCCCGCTGCCTGAAGCTGCTGCTCCAGCAGCAGCCGGTGGCCCGGGACCTGCGGCAGATCTCCGCGGCCCTGAAGATGATCACCGACATGGAGCGCATCGGCGACCAGGCGGAGGACATCGCGGAGATCATCCCCTATCTGGGGGGCCGCATCGTCACCGAGTGCGAGCAGATCCGGGACATGGCCAAGGCGGCCATCCGGATGGTGACCGAGAGCGTGGACGCCTATGTGAAGCAGGATGTGGAGCTGGCCCGGTCGGTGATCGGGCAGGACGACGTCGTGGACGACTATTTCCAGTCGGTGAAGTCCAGCCTCATCGGCTGGATCGCCAAGCACCCGGAGAACGGGGAGTACGCGCTGGACCTGCTGATGGTCGGCAAGTATTTTGAGCGCATCGGGGATCACGCCACCAACATCGCCGAGTGGGTGATCTTCTCGGTCACGGGGATACACGGGGAGGAATGAACATGATCTGGTGCGTGGAGGATGACGCGGGCATCCGGGACATCGAGCTGTACGCCCTCCGGTCCATGGGCTTCGAGGCCCGGGGCTTTGAGGACGGCGCGTCCTGCTGGGAGGCGCTGCGGAGCGAGCGCCCCGAGCTGGTGCTGCTGGATGTGATGCTGCCCGGCCTGGACGGGGTGGAGCTGCTGCGCAAGATGAAGCAGTCCCCCGGCCTGCGGGACATCCCGGTCATCATGGCCACCGCCAAAGGGACCGAGTACGACAAGATCCAGAGCCTGGACCTGGGGGCGGACGACTATCTGGTCAAGCCCTTCGGCATGATGGAGATGACCTCCCGGGTGAAGGCGGTGCTGCGCCGCTGCCGGCCCGAGCGGGAGGAGCGGCTGCTGAGGACGGGAGATCTGACGGTCAATCTGGACGAGCACACCGTCACCATCGGCGGGGAGCGGGTGATGCTGACCTACAAGGAATTCGAGCTGCTGCGCCTGTTCCTGTCCCACCCCGGGCTGGCCTTCACCCGGGACCAGCTGTTCAGCGAGATCTGGGGGATGGACTACTGCGGAGAGACCCGCACGGTGGACATGCACATCCGCACCCTGCGGCAGAAGCTGGGGGAGTACGGGCGCATGATCGAGACGGTGCGCAACGTGGGCTACCGCATGGAGGTGCCCCATGACAGGTAAGATCTTCCGCTCCACCCTGCTGGTGGCCCTGGCGGTGCTGCTGGTCAGCCTGGTGACCATGGGCGTGATCCTGTACCGCTATTTCGACGGGGTGCAGATGGAGCAGCTCCAGGACGAGCTGACCCTGGCGGCCCGGGGGACCGAGGACGGGGGGGAGGCCTATCTGGCCGGCCTCGACTCCCGGCGCTACCGCCTGACCTGGGTGGCGGCGGACGGCACCGTGCTTTACGACACCCAGGCGGACGCGGCGTCCATGGAGAACCACGCCCAGCGGGAGGAGATCCGCCAGGCGCTGGAGCGGGGACGGGGGAGCAGCGCCCGCTATTCCGACACCCTGACGGAGCAGACCCTGTACGAGGCGCGCCTGCTGTCCGACGGCACCGTGCTGCGCATCTCCATCAGCCGGGCCAGCGTGGGGGCGCTGCTGGTGGGCCTGCTGAAGCCCGCCGCGGTCATCGGCCTGCTGGCGGCGGCCCTGTCCGCCGTGCTGGCCAGGGGGGTGGCCCGCCGGGTGGTCCGCCCGCTCAACGAGCTGGACCTGGATCATCCCCTGGACAACGACACCTATGAGGAGCTCTCCCCCCTGCTGGTGCGCATCGACCGGCAGCGGAGCCAGATCGCCGAGCAGCTGGGCGACCTGCGCCGCCGTTCCGATGAGTTCCGGCAGATCACGGACAACCTGAAGGAGGGGCTGGTGCTGCTGGACGCCCGGGGCGCCGTGCTGAGCATCAACCCCGCGGCGGCCGCTCTGTTCGGCGCGGACCGGGAGTGCCTGGGGAAGGATTTCCTCACGGTGAACCGCCGCCACGACATGACCCTGGCCCTGAAGTCCGCCCTGGAGGGGGGACACAGCGAGACGCGGGGGGAGGAGAACGGCCGGGAGTACCAGTTCGACTTCAGCCCCATCGAGTCGGAGGGGACGGTGGTGGGCGCGGTGCTGCTGGCCTTCGACGTGACCGAGCAGGCCTTTGCCGAGCGCAACCGCCGGGAGTTCACCGCCAACGTCTCCCACGAGCTGAAGACCCCGCTGCAGAGCATCATCGGCAGCGCGGAGCTGCTGGAGGCCGGACTGGTCAAGCCGGAGGACGCGCCCCGGTTCGTGGGGCGCATCCGGGAGGACGCGGCCCGGCTGGTGGCCCTGATCGAGGACATCATCCTGCTCTCCCGGCTGGACGAGGGGGGCGAGCAGCCCCGCAAGCCGGTCTCCCTGCGCCAGACGGCCCGGGAGGCGGCGGGGGTGCTCCGGACCGCCGCCGAGTCCCGGCACGTCACCCTCACGGTGGAGGGGGACGAGGGCGTGGTGGAGGGGGTGCCCGGCCTTCTCTACGAGGCGGTCTACAACCTGTGCGACAACGCCGTGAAGTACAACCGGGAGGGGGGCACGGTCACGGTCACCGTCACCGAGGGGGAGGACGAGGTCGCCCTGGCTGTGGCGGACACGGGTATCGGCATCCCCCCGGAGCACCAGAGCCGGGTGTTCGAGCGCTTCTACCGGGTGGACAAGAGCCACTCCCGGCAGTCGGGCGGCACCGGACTGGGCCTGTCCATCGTCAAGCACGCGGTGCAGTACCACGGCGGCAGGCTGGAGCTGCACAGCCGCCCGGGAGAGGGCACCGTCATCACGGCCGTCTTTCCCCGCGGGTAAATCCCCCATCGAAGGTCAAGCGCCCCCGCCCGGAGGTCCCGGGCGGGGGCGCTTTCCGCTTTGAGGGGTCAATAGCCGTTGACCAGGGCGTCCAACACCTTGGCGGCCACGGTGCCGGCGGTGTCCGCGCCGCTGCCTCCCTCCTCCACCAGCACCACGAAGGCGTAGGGGGCGTCCTCGTTGCGCAGGAAGCCGGCGAACCACGCGCTGGGAGCCTTGCCGCCCCCCACCTCGGCGGTGCCCGACTTGGCGCACACGTCCATGTTGGGGAAGCGGTCTGCCCCGTAGGTCTCCTCCACCGCGCGGGCCATCAGGTCGGCCAGGGCCTGGGCCGTGTCCGTCTCGATGAGGCGGCCGGTGCGGGAGGTGAGGCGGGGCAGGGTGGGCAGCCCACCCTCGGTTTTGAGGATCAGCCGGGGGACGGCGGCCTTGCCGCCGTTGGCCACGGCCCCCATCCACACCATCATGGCGCAGGGGTTGACCAGGTCGTTGTGCTGGCCCACCCCCGCCCAGCCCAGCTGGGCGTCGGTGCAGCCCTCCAGGGAGAGGCTGCCCGCGGCGGTGGAGATGCCGTCCACCGAGTAGCGGTCCGTCAGCCCGGCCTTTTGGGCGTACTGCTCCAGCGTGTCCGCCCCCAGCTCCAGGGCCAGCTGGGCGAACACCCCGTTGCACGAGCTGGCCAGCGCGCCGCCGATGTCCATCTCCCCGTGGGCGTGGGGGCAGGTGATGGTCTCGCCCCCGATGGTGACCGAGCCGGTGCAGGTGAAGGTCCGGTCAAACAGGTCGGGGAGCTGCTCGATGGCGGCGGCGAGGGTGACCGTCTTGAAGATGGAGCCGGGGACGAAGGTGCTGGAGAGGAAGCGGTTGAGGTACACCCCGTCGTACCGCTCGTCCCCCTCCTGGATGTCGGGGGGATCGGCCGGGTCGAAGGAGGGGGAGGACATCATGCACAGGATCTCCCCCGTCTCATAGTTGTACACCCCCACCGCCCCCTTCTTTCCGTTGAGGGCCTGATAGGCGATGTAGTTCAGCCGGGCGTCCAGGGTGAGGTAGAGGTCCCGGCCCTGACCGAAGGGGTTGTCCGCCCCGGTGAGCAGGTTGTAGCCCGAGAGCAGGTCGGCGAAGGCGGCCAGGGCGCTGGTGCCGATGGCCCCGGCGGGGTCGCCCACCGCGTGGAGGGTGGCGGCGCGCACCATGGCGTTGGCGTAGTACTGCCGCGTGCCCGATTCATCCACCCAGGACAGCACGTCCCCGTCCCGGTCCAGCACCCGGCCCACCGCCAGGGTGCCCGTGGAGGCGTAGAGGTGCCGGTTGGCGGGGAAGGCGGCCCACTGGGCGCCGTACACCAGAAAGCGCACCAGGAAAAGGGCCAGACCCGCCAGCAGGGCGAAGACCAGCACCAGGCAGATCAGGGCCCGCTTTTCAATCTTTTTCATGGGCGGCCTCCTTTCCGGACGCGTTCAGCCGGGACCACTGGGGCCGCCGGAGCCTGGGGGCGGGGGCGGCGAAGCTGGCGCCCGTGCGGGTGTCGGCCGCCTTGAGGAAGGCCAGGATGCCCCAGGAGGCCAGCATGGAGGAGCCGCCGTTGGACACGAAGGGGAAGGTGACCCCGGTCAGGGGCAGGATGTCCACCGAGCCCAGCACGTTCAGGGTCAGCTGAAAGACCAAAAGGCTGGCCGCGGCGCAGGCGGCGATGGTGTAGAAGCTGGACCGGCCCGCCCGGCAGCAGCGCACGGCAAACACCGCCAGGGCCAGCACGCACAGCACGGCCAGCACCGCGATGATCAGCCCCCACTCCTCGCACACCATACCGAACACCAGATCGGTGTCGGCGGCGGCCACGTTGTGCAGCCAGCCCTCCCCCGGCCCCACGCCGATCAGGCCGCCGGAGGCGGCGGCGGACATGGTCCGGGTCTGCTGGAAGCCGGCCCCGGAGGCCTGCTCCCACACATGGCCCCAGGCGGCGAAGCGCCGCAGGATGTACGGCTTGATGCTCACCAGGGTCAGCGCGCCGAACACCGCGCCCCCGCAGATCAGGGACAGGGTGGCGAAATCTCCCGAGCGGAGGTAGGCGATCACCAGGAAGGTGACGAAGAAGATGGCGGCGGTGCCGAAGTCGCTCATCAGGGCCAGGCAGCCGGTGCACAGCCCGGTGAGCAGGATGAAAAGCCCCAGGTTCCGCTTGCGGAACAGCCGGTCCAGGGTGGCGGCGCCGGCGAAGATGTAGCACAGCTTGGCCAGCTCCGAGGGCTGGAAGGACAGCCCGCCCAGACTGATCCAGTTGGCCGCGCCGTACTTCTCCGTCCCGGCCAGCAGGGACAGGCTCAGAAGGCCCACCGCTCCGGCGGCCATGAGCCAGCGGATCTTCCGCACCCGGCCCAGGTCCCGGAGGAACACCCCCAGCACCAGCAGCAGGATCACGCCCAGGATGACCGCGGCCAGCTGCTTGGGCAGCGCGGCGGGGGCGGAGGAGGCGGTGACCGCCAGGGAGAGGGTGGACAGGAAGAAGGCCACCGTCTCCATCTCGAAGCCTACCCGGCCGGCACAGCGCATGGCGGCGAAGTAGAGCCACATCAGCCCGGTCAGGGCCAGCAGGCAGGCGGCGCAGCGCAAATTGGCCCCCTCCGGCCCAAAGACCAGGAAGTGGGCGGCGGCCAGCAGCTGGAACAGGGTGAGCAGCAGCAGGGAGCCCCAGGGGGAGACGGGCTTCACGTCCCCGCCGGGAGCGCGGGGCACCTGGTCCTCCGCCAGGGGGAGCAGCACGGTCTCCACCCCGCCCAGGCTGAGCACGTCGCCCATGGCCACCGGCGCACCCTGGGGCGGGACGGGCACGCCGTTGACCGCCGTGCCGCTTTTGGAGCCCAGGTCGTGGACCGTCCAGCTGTCGTCCTCGGCACGGATGAGGGCGGCGTGCTGCCGGGAGACCACGGGGTAGTTGAGCACCAGATCGCAGGAGTCGGACCGGCCCAGGATGTTCTCCCAGTGGGTCAGCAGCTGCACCGCGCCGTTGGGCAGGGCCAGCCGGGCCCACACCTCCGGCCTGGGGGCGGCCCGCACCAGGGAGCGGATCACCTGCACCAGCATGGCCAGGGCCAGGATGGGAAAGAGCAGCCGGGTGAGCAGGGCCCACCAGGCCAGAAGCTCGGGGTGAGCCAGGGGGAGCTGACGCACGCCGTCGGCCCAGGCGGCGAGCGCAGAGTAGAATTCAGCCAAGATGGTATCCTCCGATATTGCGGGACTGTACTCACAGCATACTACATCCGCCGGGAGGATACAAGGGGGGCACGGATGGGAAAGTGTCCTTGCATTTTGGGGGTGGGGAAAGTATAATGAAAACAGGAAACACGGCAGGCCCTTAAAGGAGCCCTGCAGCAGAACAGACAGAAGGAGGCAGCCATGAAAACGGACTTCGAGGCCCTGTGCACCAAAGAGGAAGCGCTGAAACGATTGTTTGCGGGCTGGACCCCGGCACCCCGGACAGAGATGGTCTCTCTGGAGGCGGCGGCGGGACGCGTACTGGCGGAGGACCAGATCTCCATGTATCAGATCCCGGTTTGCCGGGCCTCGGCCATGGACGGCGTGGCCATCTCCTACGCCCAGGTGAAGGGCGGCATCCCCAACACCGCGCTGTGGCGGGAGGGGGAGGAGTTCGTCCTGGCAGACACCGGGGACGATTTCCCTGACGAGTACGACACCGTCATCCCCATCGAGGAGGTCACCCTCCTGCCCAAAGGCGGGCTGAAGTTTACCCCCGGCCTGGAGATCCGGCAGGGAATGAACGTGCGCCCCGCGGGCAGCCAGCTGGAGAAGGGCGTGTGCGTGGCCCACAGGGGCACCAAGCTCAACGCCATGGACCTGGCGGCCATCGGTATGGCGGGCCACACCAGGGTGCCCGTGGTGGCAAAGCCGCTGGTGGCCTTCATTCCCACGGGCAGCGAGCTGGTGCCGGTGGGACAGCCTCTCAGCCGGGGCCAGAATTTTGACGCCAACAGCCTGATGATCGCCCAGCTATTGCGGGACGCGGGGGCGGAGCCTATGGTGACCCCCATCGTCCGGGATGACCGCGCCGAGCTGAAGCAGCGGCTGGAGCAGCTGGTGGACCGGGTGGACCTGATCCTGCTCAATGCGGGCACCTCCCGGGGGGGAGAGGACTTCTGCGGCCGTCTGCTGGAGGAGTACGGCGCCCTGTTCCACGGCGTGGCGGCGGTGCCCGGCCGGCCCATGGGCGCAGCCATCCTTCGGGGCACGCCGGTGATCAACCTGTCCGGCCCGCCCCTGGCCGCATTCCACGGCTTCGACTGGGCGGTGCGGCCGCTGATCTACCATTTCCTGGGCATCCCTATGCCCGAGCGGGAGACGGTGGAGGCCACCCTGACCGCCGATCTCCGTATGCCGGAGAAGCTGTCCATGATGCACCGTATCAGCGTGACCGAGGCGGTGGACGGAAGCCTCATTGCGACCCCCGTGGGCGGCCGGGGCGGCGGGAACCTCCCCGGCGCGCTGACCAGCAACGGCGTGTACATCACCCGGGCAGGGGAGCCGCCCCTGGAGACGGGAGACGTGATCCAGGTGGAGCTGCTGCGGGACAAGGGGAGCATCCGCCAGCAGTGGATGGACTGAACAAAAGCGCAAAAGGGACGCCCTGCCGAAAACGGCGGGGCGTCCCTTTTTGCTTGCCCGGCGTTACAGCCAGTCGTCCACCACGTCAGCCAGGGTGACAGGGGTGACGGTATTGCGGATCAGAAGGGTGATGAGTTCGTCGATCCGGGCGGCGCTGACCGTGATGTCGGGCACGCTGGCGCCCTCGCCGCCGGTCTCCTGGATCTTCACCCCGTAATCCTCGCAGGACAGTCCGCCCAGTTCCATCTCCCCGATGAGCAGATAGTAGGCGTATTCCCGCGTCCGGCCCATGCAGTCCTCCAGCCTGCGTGTGTCCACCAGAAGCTCCTTCATTTCGTCATCAACCTCTCTTCCCTGATGTACACAGCCGTCTCCGGCACCGGCGGCACAGACGCCGCGCCGGAGGGGGGCGAGTTCCATTTTAACGGGAAATATCCGCCAAGGGGAGAAAAAAGTTTCGACAATTTTCGACATATTTCGTCAGCATTCGACACCACGGCCCGGGAGAGACGGCCCAATTTCACGGATTTTGTCGAAAAACGCGGGGCGGCCGCAAAATTTGTGAAAGCTGCTGGAAGCGATCCCCGTCTTGACGGGGGAGGGCAGGCGGGGTAGAGTGGGGAGTGCCTGAGAGACAACGAAACGAGGGAGGAGAGCAATTTGCACAAAGGATGGCGGGCGGGGTGGGACTGCCGCCCGGAGAGCCGCTGGCTGCTGACCCGGGGGACGGCGCTGGCCCTGATCATGGAGCTGGCCGCCCTGCTGCTGGCCGCCGCCTCCGGCGGGCTGCGGCCGGGGACGGTGTTCCTCTGGGAGTGCATCGGGTACTTACGGGACAGCGGCCTGGTCACCCTGGCCGCTGCCGGGATGGGCGGCCTGCTGCTGGAGGACCTGCTCCGGCGGCGGGGCGGGTAGACCTTCGGGGGCCTTGGCCCGGAACGGAA
Source organism: uncultured Oscillospiraceae bacterium (assembly GCA_944386865.1). Classification (GTDB taxonomy): domain Bacteria; phylum Bacillota; class Clostridia; order Oscillospirales; family Oscillospiraceae; genus CALXCT01. Next base: position 10,703 of record CALXCT010000011.1, read on the forward strand.
ACGAAAAAACAAGCGGGAAGGCGATCAGGCCTTCCCGCTTTCCTGTTCTTCTGTGTCTGCCCGGAACTGCTCCAGCAGCGCCTGGCGCTGGGGCGCGTCGTACAGGGCGTTGAGCACCTCCAGCAGGGCGTTGGCCGACAGGTTGCCGGGCAGTGCCAGCCGCGCCAGCAGCTCCCGGCGGCGCCGGGAGCTGTCCGGGCCGCCGGAGAGCCCCGCAGCGCACAGGTCCGCCTTGGTCAGGGGTGGGCCGGAGGAGGGGGCGGCGTCCTCTCCCACGATGGTGGCCCCCGCCCGGCGCAGGGCCTGCTCCAGCACGGCGGGGGACATCCCCTCCACCCCCAGCTTGCCCTCCTTGCCCGGGGCGCGCTTGCGCCGCTCCTTGCCCGGGAGCTCGGGGACGTAGGCCTGCTTCACCCGCTCCGGGGGCAGCGCCCCCTTGAGATAGCTGCGGATGACCAGCCCGGCCCCGTCCGGGTCGGTGAGCAGGATGACTCCCCGCTGCTCCGCCAGGCGGCGGATGAGGGCGAGGGTGTCCTTCTGGTTGAAGATGCCGAAGCCGTTGGTGGGCACGATGACCGCGTCCACCACCTGAGCCAGGGCGTTTTTATCGTAGCGGCCCTCCACCACGATGGCTTCCCGGATCTTCAGCATGGCTCAGCCCTCCCGCAGGCAGGACAGCTCCATCAGAAGCCCGGTGAGCAGTTCCTTCCCGTCCCCGCCCCCCGACTTCATGGCCAGGTCGGTCTCGCCGCACCGGACCACCGCCCTGCGGCACCAGGACAGGGGAAAGCGCCGGGCGGAGTCCATCAGCTTCTGGGCGGGGTAGGCCGAGCGAAGTCCCCACAGCTGGACCAGATAGTCCGTCCCCCTGTGGGCCTCCAGGGCCAGCCGGGCGGAGTAGAGCTGGCGCACCTGCCGGCCCAGAGAGTGGAGGATCTTGATGGGGGACTCCTGCATGTGGTACAGGTCGCCCATCACCCGTGCGGCCTTGTCAAAGCTGCCCGCCGAGATGGCGTCGGTCATCTGAAAGACCACCGCGTCCAGCTGGGGGGTGGCTGCGGCGTCGATGTCCTGCCGGGTGACCCGGCTGCCCTTGGCGTAGGCCCCCACCTTCTCGATCTCCCCGATCAGTCCGGTCATCAGGTCGCCGCACAGGAAGATCAGATAGCGGGCCAGCTCCGAGTCGATGTCCCGCCCCAGGGCGCGGAAGCGCCGCTTGACCCAGTCCACCAGGTCCCCCTGCTCCTGCCGGGCGAACTGGACCACCAGTCCCTTGTCCTTGAATACCGCCGCCAGCTTGGTCCGGGCGTCCGCCTTGTAGGGGATCAGGTCATAGACCAGCACCACGCAGCAGTAGTCAGGCAGGTCGTTCAGCAGGCGGACGTAGGCCTCCCGGTCAGACTCGGGCGCCTTGAAGGGATCAAAGTCCACCAGCAGCACCAGGGTGCGCTGGCTCATCATGGGCAGGCAGTCGATGGCCTCCTCCAGGGACCGGGGGTCCACCTGAGCGCCCTGGAGCAGGTGCAGGTTGAACTGCTCCATCCCGCCCCCCACCAGCAGCTGCTTGAGCCGGTCCAGATAGTAGTCCCGCAGATAGACCTCCTCCCCGTGGAAGAGGTACAGCCGACCCGGCTCACCGGCGGCCAGCTGCTGCTTCAGGGTCTGGAGAGCGGTGCGGTCCGCCCCTTTTTTCTGTGCCATGGAGTGTTCCCTCCTATGAGATGTCGGCCCCCACCCGGAGGGTGACGGTGCCGTTGAGATCGGTGCGCCACACCCGGGCGCCGGCGGCGGCCAGCCGGTCCAGCGTCTCCTGTGTGGGGTGGCCGTAGTTGTTGTCGGCGCTGACCGAGATGACGGCCTCCTCGGGCCGCAGCGCGTCCAGCAGCTGCTGGCTGGTGGAGTACTTGGAGCCGTGATGGCCCACCATCAGAAGCTCGATGTCGGGCAGATCCTCCTGCTGGAGGAGGACCTGCTCGGTCTGGCTGTCCATGTCCCCGGTGATGAGCAGATCAAAGCTGTCCAGGGAGCACAGCACCGTCAGCCCGGCCTCGTTGGCGTCCCCGTCAGTCAGCGGGGCGAACAGCCGGAGGGACAGCTCCCCCTGGGTCAGGGTGTAGTCGTCCCGGATGAACCACACCTGGACGCCCTGCTCCCGGGCCAGGTCCAGGATCTCGGCGCGCAGGGCGCTGTCCGGCTCCACATCGGGCACCGCCAGGGCGGTCACCGGGAGGCGGCGCAGCAGCTCCGGGATGCCGTTGGCGTGGTCCTCGTGGTAGTGGGTGAGCACCAGCAGGTCCAGCCGGGCCACGCCCTGGTCGGAGAGATAGTCGGCGGCGATGTCTCCCGGGTCATCATAGCTGTCGCCCCCGCAGTCCACCAGCACCACCTGCCCGCCGCCCCGGATCACCGTGCTCGCCCCCTGGCCCACGTCCAGCGCAGCCACCGTCAGCCCGCCGCTGCGGAAGGTCAGGCCGGTACACACCACGGCCGCGCACAGGCCGATCACCGCCCCGCACACGGGCAGCAGGGGCCGGGCGGGCCGGCGGAGCAGGAGCAGCAGGAGCAGCACATAGAGAAAGACGAACCACGCTGCGTAGTAGGCCGACCCGGTGGTCACCGCGGCGAAGGGGACCCGGGAGAGCAGGGCGCACACCAGACGCAGCCAGTCCAGGAAGGGCGCTGCCACCAGAGCGGCCAGACTGCCCAGGGCGGGCAGAGGTCCGGCCAGCACGCCCGCCGCCAGACCGGCCAGGAAGGCGGGCGCCACCGTCCACAGGGCCAGCGCGTTGGCCAGCAGGGAGATCAGTGAGATGGAGCCGAAGTGCCACGCGCACAGGGGCGCGGTGAACAGCTGGGCGGAGAGGGTGGCGGACAACACCGCGGCCAGCAGCCGTGCCGGCGCGGCCAGAAGCCGCCGGGGCATCGTCCTGTCCGGCTTGGGGCACAGCCGCTCCAGCAGCCAGCCGTGCAGCCGTGAACCGAACAGGTACTGGCCCAGCACCGCCCCAAAGGACAGCTGCAGGCTCACGTTGGCCACCGCATAGGGGTTGGCCAGCAGAAGCAGAGCCAGGGCGGCGGACAGGGAGGTGAGGCTGTCCCGCCGCCGGCCCACCAGCGGTCCGGCCAGCAGGAAGACCTGGAGCACCCCGGCCCGGATGACCGAGGGCGTGTTGCCCGCCATGGCCATCACCAGCAGGATCAGGACGAAAGCCGCCGCGGCGGAGCGCCGGCGGTAGGGCCCCAGCAGCCAGACCACCGCCCAGATCAGGATGGACAGGTGCATCCCGGAGACCACCACCACATGGGACAGGCCCACCCGGCGCAGCTGGGCGTCCAGCTCGCCGGACAGCCCGTCCTTGTCCCCGGTGACCAGGGCGCTCACCAGTCCCGCCCGCTCCGGGTCGGAGAAGGCCTGCCGGATGCCCTGCTGAAGGGTGCGGGCGAGAAAGGCGGGACGGCAGAGCAGGGGGACGGACTCCGGCCGGTGGATGGTCATCTCGCCGTAGGCGGTGGCCACCAGGAACACGCCCTTGGCGGTGTAATAGGTGACCTCCTCACCCCGGTGGAACTGGGCCAGGCGGCAGGAGGCCACCGTGCTGATCCGGTCGCCCGGTTGGAGATGGGAGAAGGCTTCATCGGCATAGACCACGGCGGTGGTGGGCACCGGCCCGCCCGCGTCCACCCGGACCAGCACCGAGATGCCGTAATCGGTCTGCTGGGGCCAGTCGGACACCGTGGCCTCCAGGCGCAGGGTGGCGCCGTCCATCGCCCGGACGGGACGGTATACCACCGCGTCGTAGCCCGCGCACCAGAGAAAGCCGGCCGTCAGCCCCAAAAGGGCCAGCAGCGCCCGCAGGCGCAGAAGCCGGCGGCGGCGCAGCAGCAGGGCAAGGCCCAGGGCCGCCGCCAGGCACACAGCCCCGCACAGCGGCAGGGCGGAGATGGGCAGCAGCGTCTGGGCCGCCAGGATCCCCAGACACAGGGGCACGGCGAAGCCTGCCAGCTTACGCATGGCAGGACGGGAAGAAGTTCATAGGATCACCTGCACGGGGCGAAGCGCCCGGAATGGATGATGAAATAGTACCACATCCCGCCGCCCGCCGCAAGGCAAAGCTGGGCCGGGGAAGGGGAGCGACAGGGTTTCTTGGGGAAGAAGGCGGAGAAATTGTTGTATTTTTCCCGCCGGTTTGATACAATATAAAACTAAGCCGCCCGTGGGCGGCCAGGCAGGATGCGAGGTGTCCAGATTGTACTTAAAAGCATTGGAGATCCAGGGGTTCAAGTCCTTTCCGGACAAGACGGTGCTCACCTTCGGGGAGGACATCACCGCCATCGTGGGCCCCAACGGCAGCGGAAAGTCCAATATTTCCGACGCCATCCGCTGGGTGATGGGGGAGCAGTCCACCCGGGCGCTGCGGGGCGGCAAGATGGAGGACGTGATCTTCGGCGGCACCGCCAGGCGCAAGCAGGTGGGCTTCGCCGAGGTCTCCCTGATCCTGGACAACTCCAGCCATATCTTCGACATGGACGAGAGCGAGGTCATGGTGACCCGCCGCTACTACCGCTCCGGGGAGAGCGAATACTATATCAACCGCCGCTCCGTCCGCCTCAAGGACGTCAACGAGCTGTTCATGGACACCGGCCTGGGCCGGGAGGGCTACTCCATCATCGGCCAGGGCCGCATCGACGAGATCCTGTCGGTGAAATCCGCCGACCGCCGGGAGATCTTTGAGGAGGCGGCGGGCATCTCCCGTTACCGCCACCGCAAGGAGGAGGCCGAGCGCAAGCTGGAGCACACCGACGAGAACCTGGTGCGCATCAACGACAAGATCGCCGAGCTGGAGCTGCAGGTGGAGCCCCTGCGGGTCCAGGCGGAGAAGGCGAAGAAATACCTGGTGCTCCGGGACGAGCTGCGGGGCCTGGAGATCTCCGTCTGGCTGGAGAACCTGGAGAAGGTCCGCGCGGGCGGACTGAAGGCCCGGACGGATTTCGAGCAGGCCGTGCGTCAGAAGGAGCAGCTGCGCGCCGCCCAGGACGCCCTCTACGCCCAGGCGGAGGACTATGCCGCCCAGATGCGGGAGAAGGACGTCCAGGCCGACCGGCTGCGGGCCGAGGCCGCGGAGAAGGAGGCCGCCGCCGCCGAGCTGGAGAGCGCGGTGGCCGTGCTGCGGGGCAGCATCGAGAACAACGCGGAGAATGCCCGGCGCATCCGGGAGGAGCTGGAGCAGCAGGAGGGGCGCGCCGGAGGGATCGAGAGCCAGATCGCCGAGCGCCGCGCCCGCCTGGAGGAGATCGGCGCCCAGCGCGCCGCCCTGGAGGCGGAGCTGGCGCGGTGCCGCGGGGAGTCGGAGGAGATCAGCCGCTCGGCGGGCACCATCGCCGCCGAGCTGGAGCAGCTGCGGGAGGAGGAGGCCATGCAGACCGCCTCCGCCGCCGAGGCCCGGGCGCTGCTGTCCGCCCTGTCCGCCGCCGCCCAGGAGCTGATGGACCGGGACGAGGCGGTGCGCCGGGAGCTGTCCGCCGGCGAGCAGGCGCTGACCGAGGCGAAGGGTGAGGCCGCCCGGGCGGGGGCCGAACGGGACGAGGCCCGGGAGCAGCGGGAGTCCCTGCAGAACATCATCAACGGCTACGCCCTGCGCCTGGAGAGCAGGAAAAAGAAGGCCCAGGAGGCGGAGGACCGCCGGGTAAAGCTCCAGATGGAGGAGAACGCCCTGGCCTCCCGCATCCGGATGCTGGAGGAGATGGAGAAGCTCCACGAGGGCTTCTCCAAGGCGGTGAAGCTGGTGGCCGGAGAGGCCCAGCGGGGCGGCCTTCGCAACATCCACGGCGCGGTGGCCGAGCTGCTGCGGGTGCCCGAGCGGTACACCGTGGCCATCGAGACCGCTCTGGGCGGGGCCATGCAGCACATCGTGGTGGACCGGGAGGAGGACGGCAAGGCCGCCATCCAGTACCTCAAGCGCCGGGACGGCGGCCGGGCCACCTTCCTGCCTCTGAGCTCCATCCGCCCCAACCAGCTGCGGGAGCAGGGGGTGGAGCGGGAGCAGGGCTTCGTGGGCGTGGCCTGCGACCTGATCGAGTATGACCCCAGGTACCGCAATGTGTTTTCCAACCTGCTGGGCAGGGTGGTGGTGGCGGAGGACATGGACTGCGCCATCGCCATCGCTCGGAAGTACAAGTATTCCTTCCGCATCGTCACCCTGGACGGCCAGGTGTTCAACGCCGGCGGCTCCATGACGGGCGGCTCGGCCAGCCGCAGCGCGGGCATCCTCAGCCGCCGGGGCGAGCTGGAGCGCCTGCGGGAGCAGCAGGGCGGGATCGAGTCCGCTCTGAAGCAGGCGGCCTCCGCTGCGGAGGAGCTGGGCCGGGAGGTCACCGCCGCCAATTACGAGATGGAGGCCGCCCAGGCCCAGCGCCGGGAGCTGGAGGACACCATCCTCAAGCTGGAGGAGCGCTGCCGCAGCCTGGGCAATAAGGCGGACGACCTCAGCCGCGGCCAGCAGACCCGGCGGGAGGAGCTGGAGCTGCTGAAAAGCCGCTCCGACCAGGTGGAGCGGGACACCGCCCAGGCCCAGGAACGCATCCGGGCGCTGGAGGGCGAGGCCGCCGCGGCCCGGGCCCGGGCGGAGAGCAAGCGGGAGGGCCAGAGCGACCTGCAGGAGAAGGTGGCGCAGGCCGCCCGGCAGGCGGAGGAGCTGAACCTGAAGCTGGCGGGGCTGGATGCGGAGCGCACGGCCACCGGACAGTCGCTGGCCGAGCTGGAGCAGCTGCACCGCCAGATGGCGGGCGACCGGCAGCGGCGCAGCGGCCTGCTGGACGAGTATGAGAGCAAAAACCAGGCCATCCTGGCCGAGATCGGGGAAAAGCAGCGGCAGCTGGAGCAGGTGCGCCGGGAGAGCGGCGCCCAGGGGGAGGCCGTGCGCCGGATCACCGAGGAGAAGCTGGAGCTGGAGGCCGCCCGCACCCGGGCGGACCGGGAGAGCCGGGAGAAGAACGAGCAGCTGCTGGCCATGGAGCGGGAGGCGTCCCTGCTGGAGCAGCGGGTGAACACCGCCGCCATGGAGGAGAAGCAGCTGCTGGACAAGCTGTGGGAGACCTATGAGCTGTCCCACGAGGCGGCCAGGGCCCAGCGCATCGAGCTGGAGTCGGTGGCCAAGGCCACCCGCCGCATCGGGGAGCTGAAGCGGGGCATCAGCGCCCTGGGCCCCATCAATGTGGGCGCCATCGACGATTACCAGCGGGTGAACGAGCGGTATACCTACCTCACCGACCAGCGGGACGACGTGGACAAGGCGAAAAAGGAGCTGGAGGAGATCATCGCCGGCATCACCGGCGAGATGCGCACCATCTTTGCCCAGCAGTTCGCCGTCATCAACCAGGCCTTCGGGGAGACCTTCCTGGAGCTGTTTGGCGGCGGCCGGGCGGCCCTGGAGCTGGAGGACCCGGACGATATCCTCAACTGCGGCATCGAGATCAAGGTCCAGCCGCCGGGCAAGGCGCTGAAGATCATCAGCCTGCTCTCCGGCGGGGAGAAGGCCTTCGTGGCCATCGCGCTCTACTTCGCCATCCTGAAGGTGCGGCCCACCCCCTTCTGCGTCATGGACGAGATCGAGGCGGCGCTGGACGACGCCAATGTGGCCCGGTATGCCCACTACCTGCGCACCATGTCGGACAAGACCCAGTTCATCGTCATCACCCACCGCCGGGGCACCATGGAGGAGGCCGACGTGCTCTACGGCGTCACGATGCAGGAGCAGGGCGTGAGCCGGATGCTGACCATCAATTTGAACGACGTGGAGCGGGAGCTGCATATCAAATGACGCCGAAGACAGGGCGGCCGACGACACCCGCCGACGGCGGGGCGGCCCTTGGGCCGTCAAGCGTTTTGCCTTTCAAGTGCCCCGACTGCGGCAGAAAAAACGAGAAGTGGTAAGGAAGGAAAACTATGGGTTTTTTTGACAAAATCAAGAAGATCGGTATCTTCAGCGGGTTCTCCCAGCTGACCGACGACTTTTACGACGAGCTGGAGGAGTCGCTCATCGTGGCCGACATGGGGATGGACACCACCCTGCGGGCGGTGGATACCCTGCGGGAGCGGGTGCGGGCCGAGAAGATCAAGACGGTGGAGGAGGCCCGGGCGTGCATGGCCCGGGTGCTGGCCGAGATGCTCCAGGTGGGCGAGAGCGGGCTGGATCTGTCCACCAAGCCGTCGGTGCTGCTGTTCATCGGGGTGAACGGGGTGGGCAAGACCACCACCATCGGCAAACTGGGCCACCAGCTGAAGGGGGAGGGGAAGAAGGTCCTCTTTGCCGCGGCGGACACCTTCCGGGCCGCCGCCGCCGACCAGCTGACCATCTGGGCCGAGCGGGGGGGCATCGACATCGTCAAGCAGCACGAGGGGGCCGACCCGGCCTCGGTGGTGTATGACGCGCTGTCCGCCGCCAAGGCCCGGGGCACCGACGCGGTGCGCATCGACACGGCGGGACGGCTGCACAACAAGCAGAACCTGATGAACGAGCTGAACAAGATCAGCCGCATCGTGGACCGGGAGCTGCCCGGCTGCGCCCGGGAGACCCTGCTGGTGCTGGACGCCACCACCGGGCAGAACGGCCTCATTCAGGCCAAGCAGTTCCAGGAGGCGGCGGGCATCACCGGCATCGTGCTCACCAAGCTGGACGGCACCGCCAAGGGGGGCATCGCCATCGCCATCGCCCAGGAGCTGGGCGTGCCGGTGAAGTACGCCGGCGTGGGGGAGGGCATCGAGGACCTGCAGCCCTTCGACCCCCAGGCCTTCGCCGAGGCGCTGATCTGACCGCTCCGGGCAGAAATACAGAAAGACAGACAAGGAGGGCGCTGGCCCATGGAAGGAACACCGCTGGCCATCTTTTTCGGCGCGTTTCTGGTGCTGATCGGGGTGTACATCTTCATCCACCCCGAGTTCGGCTTCAAGATCAATCATTTTCTGGAGAAGAACCCGCGCAAGGCGACCCCCCGGGACCTGCTGATGATGAAGGTCAGCGGAGTGGTCACCGTGGTGGTGGGAGCCGCCGTGCTGGCGTGGGCGTTCGGGTTCCTGAAATAAGAGACGGCGGCCCGGCGGGCCGCGGAATGAGGAGGCAATCATAATGGCTCGATTTGACGGCCGTCAGGCCGACCAGCTGCGCCCGGTGGAGATCATCCCGGGCATCAACAAATTCGCGGAGGGCAGCTGCCTGATCCGCTGCGGCAACACCCACGTGCTGTGCACCGCCTCGGTGGAGGACCGGGCACCCAAGCACGTGCCCGAAGGGGAGGGGTGGGTCACCGCCGAATACTCCATGCTCCCCCGGGCCAACCGGGAGCGCAGCCGCCGGGACGTGTCCAAGCTGAAGCTGGCCCCCCGCAGCGCGGAGATCCAGCGGCTGATCGGCCGCGCCCTGCGGGCGGTGGTGGATATGCAGGCCCTGGGTCCCCGGACCATCACCATCGACTGCGACGTGCTCCAGGGGGACGGCGGCACCCGCACCGCCTCGGTCACCGGAGGCTTTGTGGCGCTGGCCCTGGCCTGCCGCTGGCTGATGGAGCAGGGGCTGATCGAGAAGATGCCCCTGAAGGGCTATGTGGCGGCGGTGTCCGCCGGCATCGTGGACGAGCAGCTGCTGCTGGACCTGTGCTATGAGGAGGACTCCCACGCCCAGGTGGACCTCAACTGCGTGATGACCGACCGGGGTGAGCTGGTGGAGCTCCAGGGCACCGGCGAGGGCCGGCCCTTCACCGTGGCCGAGCAGCAGGGCCTGGTGCAGCTGTGCGCCAAGGGCATCCGGGAGCTGCACCGGCTGCAGCATGACATCGTCGGGGAGCTGTGAGTGATGAAGCTGGTATTGGCGAGCAAGAATCAGAAGAAAATGAAGGAGATGTCCCAGATCCTGGGCCACCTGGGGGTGGAGGTCTGCCTCCAGGCGGACGTGGGGGTGGACATCGAGGTGGAGGAGACGGGCACCACTTTTGAGGAGAACTCCCTGCTCAAGGCCCGGGCGGTGATGGAGGCCACCGGCCTGCCCGCCATCGCGGACGACTCGGGGCTGTGCGTGGATGCGCTGAACGGCGCGCCGGGGGTGTACTCCGCCCGGTACGGCGGCCCCGGCCTGGACGATACGGGCCGCTACCGCCTGCTGCTGGAGAATATGCGGGGCCAGTCGCCCCGGACGGCCCGGTTCGTCTCGGTGATCACCTGCTGCTTTCCGGACGGCGAGGTGCTCACCGCCCGGGGGGAGTGCGAGGGCACCGTGGCCTTCGCCCCCATGGGGGAGGGCGGCTTCGGCTATGACCCGGTGTTCTTCCTGCCCAAGCTGAAGAAGACCTTCGCCCAGCTCACCCCGGAGGAGAAGAACGCCATCTCCCACCGGGGGAAGGCGCTGGAGCTGTTCCGGGCAAAGCTGGAAGACTATCTGAACAGAACATAGGAGATAAGAACAATGGCAGATCTGACAAGCAAGCAGCGGGCTCAGCTTCGGGGCCTGGCGAACCATATCGACACCATCCTCATCGTGGGCAAGGACGGCATCGGGGACAACCTGGTCAAGCAGGCCAACGACGCCCTGGAGGCCCGGGAGCTGATCAAGGGCCGGGTGCTGGAGAACTCCATGCTCTCCGCCCGGGAGGCGGCGGAGCAGCTGGCCCCCCTGACCCGCAGCGAGGTGGTGCAGGTCATCGGAACAAAATTCGTGCTGTACCGTCAAAGCCATAAGAAGGACAAGACGGACAAGATCGTGCTGGTGGACGGGAAGAAGAAACGGTGAATTTTGTTCCGATGCCGCCCCGGGCGGCCGCGCCCTTTGGCGCGTGCAACCCGGAGCCGGAGGCGGAGCGGTTTGCACAGGGTGGATCCACTCCGCCCGAGCAGGATGAAAGAGGGGCCCCCGGGCGGCCTGCCGCCTGGGGAGACAAAATTCGTGCTGTACCGTCAAAGCCATAAGTAAGGACAAGACGGACAAGATCGTGCTGGTGAACGGAAAGAAGCGGTGACGCCGCCCCACTGGGGAGCGGCGGGCCGCGCCGGACGGGAAGGCGGCGAACAAGAATGAAGATCGGGATCTACGGAGGGACCTTCAATCCGCCCCACCTGGGGCATCTGGAGGCGGCGCGCACCGCGGTGACCGTGCTGGGGCTGGACAGGCTCCTGCTGGTGCCGGCGGCCATCCCGCCCCATAAGCAGCTGCCCCCGGGCACGCCGGAGCCGGCCCACCGGCTGGAGATGGCCCGGCTGACGGCGGACGCGCTGCTGCTGCCCGACAAGGTGCAGGTCAGCGACGTGGAGCTTCAGCGGGGCGGGACCAGCTACACCTCGGAGACGGTGGAGCAGCTGCACCGGCAATACCCGGAGGCGGAGCTCTACCTGCTCATGGGGACGGATATGTTCCTCACCTTCCAGCATTGGCATGACCCCCAGGTCATTGCCGGGCTGGCGGGCCTGTGCGCCTTCGGCCGCACGGAGCAGGACGGGGAGGCGCTGTTCGCCCCCCAGCGGGAATATCTGGCCCGGGAGTACGGCGCCCATGTGACCACCATCACCCTGCCCGGGGTGGTGGATATCTCCTCCACCAGGCTGCGGGAGCTGCTGGCGGAGGGGAGCGGGGCAAAGTACCTGCTGCCCGGGGTGTACGGCTATATCCTGATGCACGGGCTGTACGGCACCCACGCAGACCTGAAGCATCTGGACCTGCCCGAGCTGCGTGCCTGCTCCTACTCCATGGTGCGGGCCAAGCGGATCGCCCACATCCGGGGGACGGAGGAGACCGCGGCGAAGCTGGCTCTGCGCTGGGGCGCGGACGAGACGCTGGCCCGCCGGGCCGCCATCCTCCACGACTGCACCAAATACCTCAGCCTGGAGGAGCACCTGGCCCTTTGCGACCGCTACGGGGCCGAGCTGGACGAGATGGAGCGGCAGGTGGTCAAGCTGCTCCACGCCAAGTCCGGGGCCTGCATCGCCCGGCACGTGTTTGGCGAGTGCGAGGAGGTCTGCCGGGCCATCTGCTGGCACACCACCGGCAAGGCGGGCATGACCCTGCTGGAGAAGATCCTCTATCTGGCGGACTATATGGAGCCCAACCGGGACTTCGAGGGCGTGGACGAGCTGCGCCGGCTGGCCTTCGAGGACCTGGACGGAGCTATGCTGATGGGTTTTGAAATGAGCATCCAGGAGATGCGGGAGCGAGGCAATGTGATTCACCCCAAGACAGTGGAGGGACGCGATGAGCTACGAGGGAAAACACACGAAAAAACCTGAAAAGACCGGCCTGCTGCAGCGCTACCGGCAGTACCTGAGCCGCCTTTCCCGCCGGGAGCTGATCCTGCACCGGGTGCTGGTGATGCTGGCGGTGATCGCGCTGCTGCTGATGGCGCTGGCCCTTGCGGTGGCAAACTATGTCAAGGCGCCCGACCTGCCCCCCGTCAATACCGGCCAGGGGTCGGAGACCGGGGGAGAAGGCGCCGGCGAGATGGGGGATGAGCCCCCTGTGGCCGCGGGAAGAAAGGACGGAGTCTATACCTTCATCGTCTGCGGACGGGACACCGGCGGCGGCGGGAACACGGACACCATGCTGCTGGTCACCTTTGACACGGAAAACGGAACCATCGATGTTATGAGCCTGCCCCGGGACACCATGGTGAACATCAAGTGGACGAACAAGAAGCTCAATACGGTATACAACCGGCTGGGGATGGACGGCCTGAAGGAGCATGTGGGGCTGCTCACCGGCGTGACCCCCGACTACTATGTGATCGTGGAGTGGGAGGCCGTGGGCGAGCTGGTGGACGCCATCGGCGGGGTGGAGTTCGAGGTGCCCTACAACATGGACTACGATGACCCTGCCCAGGACCTGCACATCCACCAGATGTCCGGCCTGCGCACTCTGAACGGGGACGACGCCATGCAGGTCATCCGCTGGCGCAAGAACAACAAGGACAGCCCCTACGGCTACCACAACGGCATCGGGGATGCGGGCCGCATGGAGCTGCAGCAGGACTTCCTGGCCGCTGTGGCCAAGGAGTGTCTGACGCTGGACAATCTGGTGAACATCCCGAAATTCGCCGGGATCTTCCAGGAAAACGTGGAGACCGATCTGACCTTCGGCAACCTGCTGTGGTTCGGGCAGAAGGCCCTGTACCTGGACCCGGAGACGGACGTGAATTTCTACACCCTGCCCGCCAATATGAACGGCAGCTACAAAGGCCTGTCTTATGTCTTCCCCTGTCCCGACCAGATCGTGGAGCTGGTGAACGCCCACTTCAATCCCTACCTCCGGGACATCCGGGAGAGCGATCTGCAGATCATGCAGAAGAACGCCGACGGCAGCCTCTCGGTGACCAACGGCACCCTGGCCGATCCGTCGGCGGGCAAGGCGACCCAGACGGTGACCAAACCGGACCCGGAGCCGTCGCCTGAACCCAGCCCCGAGCCTTCAACTGACCCGGAGCCCTCGGCAAGCCCGGAGCCCTCGGCAAGCCCGGAGCCGGCGGAGAGCCAGGCTCCCGCAGAGAGCGGCGCGCCGGCAGCGTGAGGAAACAGAACGAACGAGCACGCCCGGGCGGCAAGGCCCGGCGGCGAAAGGAGCATGGAAGATGATGGAACCCAAAGAGCTGGCCCTGGCGCTGGCCAAAGCACTGGACGACAAGCGGGGGCGGGACATCAAGGTGCTGGAGACCGGTCACCTGACCACCCTGGCGGACTATTTCGTGATCTGCACCGCCACCTCCACCACCCAGGTCAGAGCGCTGACCGAGGTCTGCGAGGAGGCGGCCAAGCAGCTGGGCGAGCCCCCCCACCACATCGAGGGCCACCGGGGCGGCACCTGGACCCTGCTGGACTTCTCCAGTGTGGTGGTCCACGTGTTCATGGAGGAGGCCCGGCAGTTCTACGACCTGGAGCGGCTGTGGGCCGACGCGGCGCCGGTGGACCTGACCGGCGTGCTGACCGGGGACTGAACGGCACAGAAGAAAACAGGACGGCGCATGGCATAGGCCATGCGCCGTCTTTGTATCGTTATGGATCGGAAAACCGGGGCTCAGGCGAAGAAGTCGGAGAAGGGGCGCTTCTCCTCCATGGCGGCGATCATGTCGGCCATCTTGGACACGTCGCCCATGAGGATCACGCCGCACAGCCGCCCGTCGGTGAAGTAGTACCGCTCCAGCTGGCCCTTGGCCGCGTCCTGCACCTCCACCGTCTTGTAGGTGAGGGCGGGGTTCTTGCCCGGGTCGCCCAGGGAGAACAGCTCGGTGTCCATCCCGTGGAAGGAGAGGATGGGGGAGATGGGGCGGTAGACCGCCGGATCGCCGGTGGCGCAGGCGCCGGCCACCTTGCCCTGCTCCTGGGCCTCGGGCCAGAGGGCGAAGTTGACCCCCTGGAACTGGGCGCAGTCGCCGCAGGCGTAGACGCCGGGCAGGTTGGTCTCCATCCGCTCGTCCACCACGACGGCGCGGTCCACTTCGATGCCCGCCTGCTGGGCCAGGGCGGTGTTGGCCCGCACGCCGCAGGAGACCACCACCAGGTCGGCGGGGATGACCTCGCCGGTGCCCAGCTTCACGCCGGTGACGGCGTCGCCGCCCTCGATGGAGGCGATCTGCACGCCGGTCTCCACCCGCACGCCCACTTTGGCGCACTGCTCCAGCAGCATCCGGGCGGCCGTGTCGTCCAGCTGGCGGCTCATGATGGCGGGAGCCAGCTCCAGCACGGTGACCTGGCACTTGGCCTTGCGCAGCTCCCAGGCGGCCTCCAGGCCCAGCACGCCGCCGCCGATGACCACGGCCTTCTGCAGCCGGCTGCCCATGTCCTGGATCTGCTTGGCGTCGCCGGTGCGGCGGATGGCCACCACGCCCTGCTTGTCGTGGCCGGGGATGGGCGGGATGAAGCACTCGCTGCCCAGGGCCAGGATGAGCTTGGTGTAGGGCAGCTTCAGCTCCCCGTCCAGCACCACCGCCCGCTCCTCAGGCAGGACGGCGGTGACCCGGCGGCGGAGGATCTGTACGATGTTCTCCGCCTCGTACCAGCCGGCGGGGTGGAGGGCCATGTGCTCCTCGTCCAGACCGGAGAGCATGGCCTTGGTGAGCATGGGCCGCTGATAGGCGGGGCCCTCGTCGGAGATGAGCAGGATGCGGCCCGTCTTGTCCCGCTGGCGGATGGCCTCCGCCGCGTTGACGCCCGCGCAGCCGTTGCCCAGGATCACATAGGTGTTCTGGGTGTCGTTGCGGTAGGTGACTTCCTCCACCGTGACCTCCACGAACTTGTCCCGGCCCACGCCGCACACCGGGCAGGTGTCCAGCGAGGAGTCGAAGATCTCGCCGCACACCAGGCACTTGACCAGCTTCCGCCCGCCCTTGGGCGCGGGGGCGGCGGGCTCAGGCAGGGGCTCGAAGTGCTCGGGCCCCACGCCGCACACCGGGCAGGTGTCCTTGCCCGCGTCGAAGATGGCACCGCAGATCTTGCAGCGTACCTTCCCCTTGGGGGCGGCGGCGGGCTTCTCCTCGGGCAGGGGCTCGAAGTGCTCGGGGCCCACGTGGCACAGGGGGCACTCGTCCACGCCCTCGTCAAAGATGGCGCCGCAGATTTTGCACTTGACCTTGCGCTTGGGGGCGCGCTGCACGGGCCGGGCGCTCTCCAGCAGGGTGCGGGCAAAGTTTCGGCCGAACTCCCGGGCCTGCATCAGCTCCACCTCGCCGGGCTTGAAGCGCACCCGGAAGCCGTCCACCGTGCGCAGCTTGAGCTGCTTGAGACGCTCCATGATGTGGGGCACGCCCTCGCCGCTCCAGCCGTAGCTGCCGAAGGCGCTGGCCAGCTTGCCGCCGTGGACGCCGGCGAACATGCCGGTGGTCAGGTCCCAGATGGGCTTGAGTGCCTCGCCCACGATGGTGGGGGTGCCGAACAGGATGCCGTCGGCAAAGAGCAGCTCCTGGGCCACCTTGGCCCCGTCCGCCTCCACCATGTCGTAGCAGCGCACGTCCACCTCGCCGCTCTCCCGGATGCCCTCGGCGATGGCCTGGGCCAGCATGCCGGTGTAGCCGTAGGCGCTGACGTAGGGGATGATCACCGTGGGGCGGGGGTTGGGGTTGACCACAGTGCACCAATCCTCATAGGTGTCCAGCATCCAGTCGATGCCGCAGTCCAGCACGGGGCCGTGGCCGGGGCAGATCATATCCACCTCCAGCTCCCGCACCCGGGCCAGCGCCTTGGCCATGAAGGGCTTGAAGGGGCCGATGATGTTGTCGAAGTAGTACTTGGTGGCCCGGAGATAGCCCTCCCGGTCGCTGATCTTGCTGGAGAGCACCTCGTCCATGGCGTAGTGGCTGCCGAAGGAGTCGCAGGTGACAAGGGTCTTGTCCTCCCGGATGTAGGTGTACATGGTGTCCGGCCAGTGGAGGTTGGGCACCACCAGGAACTGCAGCGTCTTGTCGTCCAGCTTCAGGGTCATGCCGTCGGTGACGGGCATGCTGTAAAAGTCCCGGTTGACGATCTGCTTGAGGAAGTCGATGGCGCAGCCGGTGGCCACGATCTTCAGCCGGGGGTTCAGCTCCAGCAGCCGCTCGATGCTGCCGCTGTGGTCGGGCTCGGTGTGGCTGACCACCAGGTAGTCCACCTGGTCCACCGGGGCGATCTGGCCCACCTTCTTCAGCCAGTCGTCGCAGCACTTGGCCTTGGCGGTCTCAAAGAGCACGGTGTGGTTGGGGGTCTTCAGGACATAAGAGTTATAAGTAGTGCCGAACTCGGTGTACATGATGATGTCAAATACCCGCAGCTCGTGATCCAGGGCGCCGGTGAAATAAAAGCCCGGCTTCAGCGCAAACGCGTCCATTGGCGACATCCTTTCTCTCTTGTTGTGTTCGGGCAGATCCTGCCAAAATAGGAATGATTCTTGCGTTAATATTATAACACAGCCGCGCGGGAAGGCAAGGGGAAAATGAAAAAAACTGGCCGCGGGGGGAGCGGGGGCGCCGGACGGGACTTCCGGAGGATGCGGGAAGTTTTGGGGCGGGAACCCTTGCAAAACGGGCGGGGGACGGCTATAATATAAAAGATTGCAAATAGTCGGGCACGGCCCACGCCGGCCCTGAATCTTTCGTGTAGAAGGTGTGATGGAAAAGTGAAGTACGATTTCACCGCCATTGAGAAGAAATGGCAGCAGCGCTGGAGGGAGGAGAAGACCTTCTCCTGTGAGAACGGGGGGGACAAGCCCAAGTTCTACGCGCTGGTGGAATTCCCCTATCCCTCCGGCCAGGGGCTCCATGTGGGCCATGCCCGGCCCTACACCGCCATGGACGTGGTGGCCCGCAAGCGCCGGATGGACGGCTACAACGTCCTGTTCCCCATCGGGTACGACGCCTTCGGCCTGCCCACCGAGAACTACGCCATCAAGAACCATATCCACCCCGCCAAGGTGACCCACGACAACATCGAGAACTTCTCCAAGCAGCTGCATATGCTGGGCTACTCCTTTGACTGGGACCGGGTGGTGAACACCACCGACCCCAGCTACTACAAGTGGACCCAGTGGATCTTCCTGCAGCTGTACAAGCACGGCCTGGCCTACAAGACCACCATGCCGGTGAACTGGTGTACCTCCTGCAAGTGCGTGCTGGCCAACGAGGAGGTGGTGGAGGGCGTGTGCGAGCGCTGCGGCGCCCCCGTGGTGCGCAAGGAGAAGTCCCAGTGGATGCTG
>CALXCT010000012.1 GCA_944386865.1 uncultured Oscillospiraceae bacterium
CCATCCTGGAGTGCAGCCACCTGGGCATCGACTTCGGCGGCCTGCGGGCGGTGGACGACTTCAACCTGACCATCGGCCGCACCGAGATCGCCGGCCTCATCGGCCCCAACGGCGCCGGCAAGACCACCGTGTTCAACCTGCTCACCAAGGTCTACCAGCCCACCCGGGGCACCATCATGCTGGACGGGGTGGACACCGCGGGCAAGAACACCGTGCAGATCAACCGCATGGGCATCGCCCGCACCTTCCAGAACATCCGACTGTTCAACAACCTGAGCGTGGAGGACAACGTGAAGATCGGCCTGCACAATCAGGAGCGCTACTCCGCCCTGACCGGCGTGCTCCGCCTGCCCAAGTACTGGCGGCAGGAGAAGGCTGCCCACGAGCGGGCGCTGGAGCTGCTGTCCATCTTCGACATGGACGGCATGGCGGCGGCCAAGGCCGGCTCCCTGCCCTACGGCGCCCAGCGCCGGCTGGAGATCGTCCGCGCCCTGGCCACCAACCCCGCCCTGCTGCTGCTGGACGAGCCGGCGGCGGGCATGAACCCCTCCGAGACCGCCGAGCTGATGGAGAACATCGTCAAGATCCGGGACACCTTCCAGATCGCCATCATGCTCATCGAGCACGACATGAACCTGGTCATGGGCATCTGCGAGGGCATCTGCGTGCTCAACTTCGGCCAGGTCATCGCCAAGGGCACCGCCGAGGAGATCCAGTCCAACCCCACGGTGATCGAGGCCTACCTGGGCAAGCAGAAGGAGGGCTGAGCCGATGCTGAAGGTCAATGATATCAACGTGTACTACGGCGCCATCCACGCCATCAAGGGCGTCTCCTTCGAGGTGCGCCAGGGCGAGGTGGTCACCCTCATCGGGGCCAACGGCGCCGGGAAGTCCACCATCCTGAACACCATCTCCGGCCTGCTGCACACCAAGACCGGCTCCATCGAGTTCCTGGACGAGAAGATCAACGGCGTCCACCCCCACAAGATCGTGGGCAAGGGGCTGGCCCAGGTGCCCGAGGGGCGCCGGGTGTTCCTGCAGATGACGGTGGAGGAGAACCTGGAGATGGGGGCCTACACCCGCCCGGGCAGCGAGGTGGACCCGGGCATCGCCGACGTGTACGAGCGCTTTCCCCGCCTGAAGGAGCGCCGCCGCCAGATCGCCGGCACCCTCTCCGGCGGCGAGCAGCAGATGCTGGCCATGGGCCGGGCGCTGATGTCCAAGCCCAAGCTGCTGATGCTGGACGAGCCCTCCATGGGCCTGGCGCCCATCCTGGTGGAGCAGATCTTCGACATCATCAAGGAGCTGCACCGGGCGGGCACCACCATCCTGCTGGTGGAACAGAACGCCCAGATGGCGCTCTCGGTGGCCGACCGGGGCTATGTGCTGGAGACGGGCAAGATCGTCACCACCGGCACCGGCCAGGCGCTGCTCAACGACGACGCGGTCAAGCGCGCCTATCTGGGCGGCTGACCCGCAGAAAAGGACGACAGGGGCGCTTCTCCGCCGGGGAGAAGCGCTCCCTTTCGCGTTTTGCCCCGGGATAAAATATGGACACATCGTAAATAATCCATGAACGAACGGGCGGAGGAATTGACAGGGAAAAGCCGGGTGTAGTATGTTTAATTCGTATACGAACAGAGAGGGGCGCGGGCACGCGCCCTCCCATACGGAGGACATCGGCAATGAATGAAGCGGCGAACATCCTGCACACCTACCTGCGGGTCACCCAGCACCTGTCCCAGCAGTTCCGGAGCTATTTCGGCCAGTTCAGCCTGACCTTCCCCCAGGCCATGGTGCTCACCGTGCTGGGGGAGACGGGACCCATCCCCATCAGCCAGCTGGCCGAGCGCACGGGCAGCGCCAACAGCACCATCTCGGGCATCGTGGACCGGCTGGAGAAGCTCGGGCTGGTGCGGCGCATCCGGTCGAAGCAGGACCGGCGGGTGATCCGGGTGGAGACCACCGAGGAGTACCGCGGGATGCGCAATCAGGCGCTGGACAGCGTGAACGACTACTTCTCCGGCCTGATCAGCGGGATCTCGCCGGAGGAGCGCGCGGAGCTGCTCCGCGCGCTGACCACCCTGGACCGGGTGCTCACCGGCCAGGAGGACCACAGGGAGAACTGACCGGCCCGCCGGCCGGGGAGAGGGGGCGGCACCCGTTGAAAAACGGATACGGCTACAACAGCTACCGGGGCAGGATGACCCTGCGCCGGGGGCTGACCATCCTGGTGGCGGTGCTGGCCGTGGTGCTGGTGCTGCTGGTGGCGGCCTACGCCATTTTGCAGCGCTATGTGATCTACTCGGACAGCGGCACACATATCGAGCTGCCCTTCTTCCAGAAGGAGGAGCCGGAACCCACCGGGGACGACATCCACATCGTGGTGGAGTCCCCCTCCCCCGCGCCCACCGCCGCCGGGCAGGAGCAGCCGGAGCGGGAGGAAACCGGTCCGCTGCACGCCGTGCAGCTGCCTGAGCAGGCGCTGGCGGAGGGGACGGCGGAGAACTATGCCGTGCAGCACGGAGCCAATGCCGTGGTGGTGGACCTGAAGCGGCCGGACGGCACCCTGACCTGCGCCCTGGACCTGGAGCTGGCCCGGCGCATCGGCGCCGAGCCCGGGCAGGGAGAGGGCCTGGAGGAGGCCGTCTCCGCCCTCAATGAGGGGACGCTTTACACCGTGGCCCGGATCTGCTGTTTCCGGGACGACCTGCTGTACACCGCCGACCGCTCCTACAACATCTTGACCAACAGCGGCTACCTCTGGCGGGACGAGACCGACGTATGCTGGGCCAGCCCGGCCAGCCAGACGGTGCGGGACTACCTGACGGACATCGCCCGGGCGGCGGCCGAGCTGGGCTTTGACGAGGTGCTGCTGGATTATGCCGGCTACCCCACCCAGGGGCAGCTGGGCTGGATCAAGACGGGGGAGAGCTATCCCACCGGGCAGCTGGATGGCTGGATCGGCCAGTTCTATGAGCAGGTGGCCCGGGCGCTGGAGCCCTACGGGGTGAAGCTGTCGGTGCGCACCACCGCCCAGGCCCTGGAGGGGACGGACGCCCTCAGCGGGCAGACGGCGGAAAATCTGGCCGCCTGGGCCGACCGAGTGTGGCTGGAGCGCCCCGACGCGCCCGAGGACTGCGCCGCCGCCCTGGAGGCCGCCGGCGCGGAGCGGGGCGGAGAGATGCTGGTGTTCCTGACGGAACAGCCGGGCAGTGAAGCAGAGAGCTGGGCCGTGCAGGTCCAGACCGGGTGAGAGGAGGAGCCGGGATGATAAACAGAAAATTCGTGCCCGAGTATGAGGGCACGCTGCGCAGCCATATGATCAAGATCCCCACCTGCATCAGCGAGTGCTCGGGCATCCGGGTGTTCGGCCGGCGGCTGAAGTCCCTGGCCTTCACCACCGATGTGGCCGTCATCCGCAACATCAACGCCGACGCCATCATCGCCGTCTATCCCTTCTCCCCCCAGCCGGCCATCACCCGGGCGGTGCTCACCGCGGCGGATATGCCGGTGTTCGCCGGGGTGGGGGGCGGCGTGACCAAGGGGCTGCGGGTGGTCAACCTGGGCAACGACGCCGAGCAGCAGGGCGCCTTCGGCGTGGTGGTCAACGCCCCCACGGAGAACGAGGTCATCCGCAAGCTCAAGCAGGTGCTGGACATCCCGGTGGTGGTCACCGTGGTCTCCCGGCACACCGACATCGCAGGCCGCCTGGCCGCCGGAGCGGACATCCTCAACGTCTCCGGCGCGGCCCAGACCCCCGAGCTGGTGCGCTGGATCCGGGAGGACTTCCCCGACGTGCCCATCATCGCCACCGGCGGCCCCAGCGACGAGTCCATCCTGGAGACCATCCGGGCCGGGGCCAACGCCATCACCTACACCCCTCCCACCAGCGCGGAGCTGTTCGCCGTGTCCATGCGGAAATATCGCCTGGCGGAGCAGCACTGACAGGGACTGACAAAGAGTGGAAAACCACCGTCAAAACAGCGCGGCACGCACCCGCCCCCATCGGAGGGGCGAAAGGGTGCGTGCCGCGCCATTTTTTTCCGTTTCCAGGATCAAACCGCCGGAAAAATAAGAAAAACGGCCCGAAACCGTGCCGGAGTCCCAACAAATATTTCGCATAAGAATGAAAGAAGAAATCGTTAAAATTGCAACAATGCCTGAAAAATTTCGATTTGTGAATAATTTCACGATATTTTTGGGCGTTGATGCCGAAAAAAATGCAAATAATAGCATTTTTCTCTTGCGTCGGAGAGGGATTTGCGGTATCATCTGTTTATGTTGGGGGGATAGCACTCCACTGCAAATCAATGCTGGAAAGGCGGTGAAGAGAGATGTCTTTGGAGGCGATCCAAACGATCACCGAGAGTGAAAAGGGCGCCCAGCAGCGGATCCAGTCCGCCAATGAGCAGGCCAAGAAGCTCGTCAGTGACGCGGAACGGGCCGGTCAAGCGGAAGTCGCCCGGGCGAGAGCCGAGGCGGAGACCAAGGTCAAGTCCATGATGGAGCAGGCCGAGCAGAAGGCCGCGCAGCGTCAGTCTGCCGTCATGGAGGAGATGAAGAAGTCCTGTGACGCAATGCGCCAGGGAGCGGAAGGTCGTCTGCCGACGGCGGCGGAACTCATTGTCAGAAGGGTAGTGAATGTCTGATGTCCATCGTCAAAATGAAGCGGCTGCGGCTGATCGCCCTGAGCTCGGAACAGGACGAACTGCTGGCCCGGCTGCTCCATCTGGGCAGTGTGGAAGTGACGGAGACGGACGCGAAGCTGGCTGATCCCCAGTGGGCCGAGCTCCTGAAGCGTGACACCGCCTGCCTGGGGGATGCGAAGGCACAGGCAAACGCCCTGCATTCTGCGCTGGAGGCGCTGCGGAAGTATGCCCCGGTCAAGTCCGGCCTGTTCATCAAGCGGTCGGACATCTCCGAGGCAGAGTTCCTCGACGCCCAGGCCAGGCAGGCGGCCCTGGAGGTCGCATCCCAAATCAATGAGCGCGTACAGAAAATCGCACACAGCCAGACCCAGGAGAACCGGGCGCTGGCCCGCCGGGCGGGACTGTCCCCCTGGGCGAGCCTGGACCTGCCCCTGGAGCTGGCCCAGACCGACGCCGCGAAGCTGACCTATGTCACCTTCCCCGCGGCTGCCGACCCCGGTGAGATCCGTTCGGCGCTGGCCCAGGCGGCTCCCATGTCGGAGCTGATCCAGGCCGGGGGGGACAAGGACCTGCTCTACTTCCTGATGATCTGCCACAAGCAGGAGCAGCAGCAGGCCATGGAGGCCATCAAGCCCTTCTCGGCCAGCACGGTGAGCTTCAAGGACGTCACCGGCACCGCAAAGGAGAACATGGCCGCCATCGACCGGGAGCTGGACCGGATGGCCCGGGAGCGGGACGAGCTGGCCAAGGAGATCGTCACCTTCGCCGACAAGCGGGTTGCCCTGCAGGTCACCCTGGACCGGATGAACCAGGAGGTGGCCAAGCAGGCCGTCCGGGAGCGGATGCTCACCGACGGCACGGTGGTCTTCCTGGAGGGCTGGGCCGCGGGCACCAAGCTGGAGGAGCTGAAGAAGACCCTGGGCGGCTTCACCTGCGCCTACGAGCTGTCCGACCCCGCCGAGGGGGAGACCCCGCCCACCCTGCTGAAGAACCCCAAGTGGATGGAATGCATGAACATGGTGACGGAGATGTACTCTCTGCCCGCCTACAACGGCATCGATCCCAATCCGCTGATCTTCTTCTTCTACATCTTCTTCTTCGGCTTCATGTTCGCCGATGTGGCCTACGGCATCATCATTTTTGCCGTGTCCCTGGCCATCACCAAGATCTACAAGCCCAAGAAGACCCTGGGATATATGTTCCATCTGGGCCAGTATCTCGGTATTTCCACCTTTATCTGCGGTATCTTCACCGGCGGCTTCTTCGGAAACCTGCTGGAAGTGATCTACAACACCTTCCTGCCCGAGGCGGTCATGCCCGGCTGGATGGCCAAGTTCTGCGCAGGTATCGCCTTCAACCCCATCGCCGACCCCATGACCGCCCTGATCGTGGCCATCTGCATCGGCGTGGTCCATCTGCTGTTCGGCCAGCTGGTCCACCTGTATATGGGCTTCCGTGACGGCGAGGGCGTGGACGCCCTGCTGGACGTGGTCCCCTGGTGGATCGTGTTCGCCGGCATCGGCGTGCTGGCCCTGGCGGGCAACGGCATCCTGCTGATCGTGGGCGCGCTGTCCCTGGTGCTGACCCAGGGCCGCCACAACAAGGGCTTCTTCGGCAAGCTGTTCGGCGGCATCGCCTCGCTGTATGACATCACCAGCTGGCTGTCCGACGTGCTCTCCTACGCCCGTCTGATGGCTCTGATGCTGGCCACCGGCGTCATCGCGCAGGTGTTCAACACCCTGGGCTCCCTGGGCGGACGCACCGTGGCGGGCGTGATCCTGTTTGTGGTGGTCTTCCTGATCGGCCACGTGTTCAACATCGGCGTCAACCTCATCGGCACCTATGTCCACGCGGCCCGACTCCAAT
Organism: uncultured Oscillospiraceae bacterium; assembly: GCA_944386865.1. Classification (GTDB taxonomy): domain Bacteria; phylum Bacillota; class Clostridia; order Oscillospirales; family Oscillospiraceae; genus CALXCT01. The sequence continues at coordinate 6,519 of CALXCT010000012.1, forward strand.
ATCTGGAGTTCTTCGGCAAGTTCTACAAAGAGGGCGGGATTCCCTTCCGTCCCCTGAAATATGACACAAAATATGTAGATATCATTGAGGAGGAAAAGTAACATGGAATTTCTGGCTAATTGTGGTCTGCAGGTCGGCGTGATCGGCTCTGCTCTGGCTGTGGGTCTGGCCTGCGCCGGTTCCGGCCGTGGTGTTGGCATCGTGGGCGAGACTGCCGCCGGCGTCCTGTCCGAGGACCCCAATAAGTTCTCCCAGTGCCTGATCCTTCAGATCATCCCCGGTACCCAGGGCCTGTACGGCCTGGTCATCTGGTTCTTCGCCCTGTTCCAGATGGGCATCATCGGCGGCACCGCTGCTGAGATGACCATCGCCCAGGGCCTGGGCTACTGCTTCGCCTGCCTGCCCATGGGCATCGGCGGCTACTTCACCGCCATCGCTCAGGGCCGCTGCGCCGCCGCCGGTGTCTCCCTGGTCGCCAAGCGCCCCGAGGAGATGTCCAAGGGCATCATCATGGCCATCATGGTGGAGTTCTACGCCATCCTCTGCCTGCTGGCTTCCTTCCTGATGCTGGTCTTCCTGTAAGCTTCCCCTTCTGCACTGAAAACCGGGAAGTTCACCTTCCTCAGAAAGGACGGTATACCAATCCATGAACGGAATTGAAAAAATCACGCAGCGCATCGACCAGGATGCCCAGGGCCAGATCGACCAGATCCTGGCCCAGGCCCAGGCCAAGGCTGCGGAAATCACCGCCAGATATGAGGCCCAGGCCAAGAAGGAGTCGGAGGACATCCTGGCCCGGGGTGCCAAGAACGCCGCCGAGCGGGAGGAGCGCCTGGCCTCGGTGGCCCAGATGGAGGCCAAGAAGCTGACCCTCGCCACCAAGCAGGAGATGCTGGACAAGGCCTTCGACCTGGCGCTGGACCGGCTGGTCTCCCTGCCTGACGAGGAGTACGTGGCCCTGCTGGCCGACCTGGCGGTGAAGGCCGCCACCACCGGCCGGGAGCAGCTGATCTTCTCCCAGAAGGACCGCACCCGCGTGGGCAAGCAGGTGGTGGCCGCGGCCAACGAGAAGCTGGCCAAGGCGGTGGCTCCCGAGCTGCCTGGCAGCCTGACCGATTCCAAGGCGGGCGCCATCCTGGACAAGGTGGTCTCCGGCGCCTCCGCCATCCTGGCGGGCACCGGCATGCTCACCCTGAGCGAGGAGACCCGGCCCATGCGCGGCGGCTTCATTTTGAGCGATGGAGATGTGGAGGTCAACTGTGCCTTTGAGACTTTGGTTCGCCTGCAGCGGGGAGAGATCTCCGGCGAGGTGGCCAAGGCCCTGTTTGACTGACTCCCCCCTCTTTCCTCTTAACAAAAGGAGGATATTGTCTTGGCAAACACCATTGTAGATACCGATTATCTCTTCCTGTCCGCCCGGATCAAGGCCATGGAGTGCAACCTCCTCTCCCGGGAGCGCATGGAGCGCATGCTGGAGGCGCCCTCGGTGGAGGACGCGGCCAAGGTGCTGCAGGAATGCGGATACGCCGAGATGCCCCAGGTGGGAGAGCAGGCGCTGGAGCAGGCGCTGGCCGAGCAGCGGGAGAAGACCTTCCACGAGCTGTACAGCTCCGTGCCCGACCGCAACATCATCGACGTGTTCAAGGTCAAGTATGACTACCACAACGCGAAGACCATCCTGAAGGCGGAGGCCAAGGGAGTGGACCCCGACCCGCTGCTGGTGGATACCGGCCGCGTGCCCTCCGCAGAGCTGCTGGAGAAGGTGCGCTCGGCCGACCTGCGCGGCCTGCCCCCCATCCTCCAGAGCGCCATCACCGAGGCCCGGGAGGTGCTGGGCACCACCGGAGACCCCCAGCTGGCCGACTTTGCCCTGGACCGGGCCTACTTTGAAGATATGTTCCACCTGGCCCGGGAGAGCGGCAGCGCCTTCCTGGAGGGCTATGTCCGCATCAGCATCGACAGCGCCAACCTGCGCTCCACCGTGCGCACCCTGCGCATGGGCAAGAGCATGGAGTTTCTGCGCGGCGTGCTGTTCCAGGGGGGCAACATCGACGTCAACCGCATCCTGAACACCGCCGCCGGCGGCAGCCTGGAGGAGCTGTATTCCATCTCCCCCCTGAGGGGCGCCGCCGAGGCGGGCAGTGCCGCCCTCAACGGCGGCGGGCTGACCCGGTTCGAGAAGCTGTGCGACGACGCGGTGCTGTCCTACGTGGCCGAGGCCAAGTACGTGGCCTTCGGCGAGGCGCCGGTCATCGGCTACCTGGCCGCCAAGGAGAACGAGTTCACCGCCGTGCGCATCATCATGAACGGCCGCATGGCGGGGCTGGACGCGGATATCATCCGGGAAAGGCTGCGTGATTCCTATGTATAAGATTGCAGTACTGGGCGACAAGGACAGCGTCCTGGGCTTCAAGGCCCTGGGGCTGGACACCTTCCCCGTGGAGTCGCTGGAGCAGGCCAAGCAGACCCTCCACGACCTGGCGAAGGAGAACTACGCGGTGGTCTATCTCACCGAGCAGCTGGGCGTGAACATGGAGGCCGAGCTGGCCCGCTACAAGGACGAGCTCACCCCCGCCATCATCCTGATCCCCGGCAAGGAGGGCTCTCTGGGCATCGGCATGGCCAATGTGAAGAGCGCCGTGGAGCGGGCCGTGGGTGCGGACATCCTGTAAGTTTCGTCCCCGGCGATCCGGAGAGCGGCGCGCGACCTCCGCTCTCCCCACGCGGTGCGGCCCCGGGCGCCTGTCCGGGCGGGCGGCGCCGCGTGAGACCAGGCGAGAGCCTGGAATCCCATCTGTGAAAGAAGGTACAACCTTATGGGTAAAATCGTTAAGGTCTCCGGCCCGCTGGTGGTGGCCACCGGCATGGAGGAGGCCAACATGGCCGACGTGGTGCGCGTGGGTGAGCAGCGTCTGATCGGTGAGATCCTCACCATGACGGGCGACTCCGCCGCCATCCAGGTCTATGAGGAGACCTCCGGGCTGGGCCCCGGCGCCGAGGTGGTCACCACCGGCGCTCCCCTGTCCGTGGAGCTGGGCCCCGGCCTGATGGAGAACATCTACGACGGTATCCAGCGTCCCCTGGAGGAGATCATGAAGAAGGTCAAGGGTAACAACCTGCCCCGCGGCGTGGAAGTGCCCGCCCTGGACCGTGACAAGAAGTGGACCTTTGTGCCTGTTGCCAAGGTGGGCGACAAGGTGGCGGGGGGCGACGTGCTGGGCACCGTCCAGGAGACCAGCTCCGTGCTTCACAAGATCATGGTGCCCCCCACCCTGAGCGGTACCGTGGCCTCCATCCAGGCCGGCGACTTCACCGTCACCGACGTGGTGGCCACCCTCACCGACGCCGAGGGCAAGACCCACGAGCTGACCATGATGCAGAAGTGGCCCGTGCGTGTGGGCCGCCCCTACAAGCACAAGTTCCCCCCCAACCGTCCCCTGGCCTCCGGCCAGCGGATCGTGGACACCCTGTTCCCCGTGGCCAAGGGCGGCACCGCCGCCATCCCCGGCCCCTTCGGTTCGGGCAAGACCGTGATGCAGCACGCCCTGGCCAAGTGGTCCGACGTGGACATCGTGATCTACATCGGCTGCGGCGAGCGCGGCAACGAGATGACCGACGT
>CALXCT010000013.1 GCA_944386865.1 uncultured Oscillospiraceae bacterium
TCCCGGTCGATGAGGGGGGCGGCGCTGGGGATCTCGGGATCATACAGGGTCACCGGCCAGTGGCCCACCACGCACCAGCGCCGGAAGCGCATCCCCTGGCTGCGGAAGTCGTCGTTTTTCATGCACCGCCAGGCCTCCAGCCGCTCGGGGTGCTCCTCGTCGGACACGCCGCCGTGGACGAAGAGCAGCTCCGGCGTGCGCACCACGGTGGGCAGATCTCTGAGGAACTCCAGCTCGGGCATGAAGTTCTCCCGCAGGGCCCGGCGCAGCGCGGCCAGGTCCTCCAGGCTGTCCGCCCCCTCCACCCCCGCCAGCGCCCCCATGCGCCGGATGGTGCTCTCGGGCCGCACGGACAGGTAGCGCAGGTAGAAGGGCCGGTCCCCCGACCCGTCCCCCAGGGCGAAGGCGGGCACCAGGTTGTCGCAGTTGCCCGCCACCGGGTACACCGTGTGGGTGCGGCACAGGTCCATGATGAAGTGCAGGGTCTCCAGGCTCTGCTGCCCCTTCTCGATCATGTCCCCCACCAGCACCAGGATGTCGTCGGAGGAGAAGCCGATCTTGTCCAGCAGGCCCCGGAAAAAGGGCAGGTTGCCGTGGATATCGCTGATGGCCACCACCCGGCGGCCGGGTTCAAAGGTCGTGTCCAGTACGCGGGCAGGCCGCACGCCGCTCCCCTCCTTTCCGGGGCCGTGAGGGCCCCGCCTTTCATTCTATGCGCCGGTCTCCGTTCAGCCCTTCCGGGCGGCGAGGGAGGCCCAGCCGTTCTGCTCCCGCTTCTCCACCACCCGAAGGCCGTTGCGCTCCAGGGCGGCGGCCACCTCGTCGGTGCGGGTGTCGATGATGCCCGAGCACAGGAACAGTCCGTCCTGGGCCATCAGGGCGGGGGCGGCGGCGGACAGGGGGATGATCACGTCGGCCACGATGTTGGCCAGCACCAGGTCGTAGGGCCGCTGCCCCAGCTCGGCCACCAGCGCCCGGTCGGAGACCACGTTGCCCGCCCGGACCAGATACCGCTCCCGACCGATGCCGTTGAGGGCGGCGTTCTCATAGGCCACGTCCACCGCCTTGGGGTCGATGTCCACGGCGGCAGCGTACTCCGCCCCCAGGGCCAGGGCGGCGATGGACAAAATGCCGCTGCCGCAGCCCAGGTCCAGCACCCGGCAGCCCGGGCGCACCGCCTGCTCCAGCCCCGCCAGGCACAGCTGGGTGGAGGCGTGGGCCCCGGTGCCGAAGGTCAGGCCGGGGTTGAGGTAGACCGGGGTGCGCCCCTCGGGCACCGGCTTGCCCCGCTCCCACTCGGGCACCACATACAGCTGCCGGCCCACCGCCATGGGCTTATAGTACTTCTGCCAGCTGTGGGCCCAGTCGTTCTCCCCCAGCACGGCGGTGGTATAGGGCAGCTCCACCCCCCGCAGGTACTCCTCCAGCTGGGCGCGGCCGTGCGCGTCGTCGGTGACGTAGAACTTCACCCGGGCCACCCCCCGCATCCGCTCCAGCAGCTCGTCGTCCACATAGTCCCAGTATTGCCGGTTCTGCTCCAAAAAACGCCGGAACTCCGCCTCGTCCTCGATGACCAGCCCGGTCATGCCGTTGGCCATCAGCCGGGCGGAGACCTCCTCCAGCTTGTCCTCGGTGGTGTCGATGGACACCTCCAGCCATTTCGTGTCCTCCATGGGGGCCCTCCCTCTCGTCGGTGTGATATCCTCTTTATTTTACACGCTTTCCTGCCGTTTGCAAAGGGGCGGCTTTCCTCCCGGCGGAAAAAAGCGGGGGCGCTCCCCGTGGAGCGCCCCCGCGGCGGGCCGCGGCCCGCTTATCTGTACTTCACCGCCGTACCGTAGGCGATGACCTCCGCCGCCCCCTGCATCACCGAGGACGAGCCGTAGCGGATGTTGATGACCGCGTCGGCGTTCAGGGCCTCCGCCTCGTCCACCATGCGCTTGACGGCGATCTGGCGGGCCTCGTTGAGCATCTCGGTGTAGCCGGTGATCTCGCCGCCCACCAGGGTCTTCATGCCCGCCATGAAGTCCTTTCCGAAGTTTTTGGACTGGACCACGGTGCCCTTCACCAGGCCCAGGGCCTCGATCTCTTTTCCGGGGACATAGTTAATATTGACCAGCAGCATCTGATTCTCCTCCTTCGATCTCTTTCAGTCTCTGTTTCCAGACCACCCACACAAAGGGGATGGTGACAAGGTCTGCAAGGGCCAGGACCAGCAAGAGCGTGTCCAGCCAGCCCGGTCCGGGCAGCCGGGCCCGCACCCACAGCAGCGCGCCGGCACACAGCAGCTGGACCAGCACGAAGCTCACGGCGCCCTGTGCGGCCTCCCGCCGCCGGGCCCGGCGGCTCTCCTCAGTATTTGGCGGCATCCCGCTCCTCCCCTTTTTTGATCTCCCGCAGGCGCTGGACCAGGGCGGCGATCACCCCCGCGATCACCGCCGCGCCGGCGGCGGCGTAGACGATCATCATGCCCACCGCCGCGGGCACCGGCCCCTCCTGGGCCATGACCCACACCAGGGAGCCCACGAACAGGACGGTCACCGCCACGGTGCCCAGGGCGGCCAGCACGGGGGCCAGATGGCCGGGCTGCTTCTCAGTACTTCCTCGCATCCTCCGCCTCTCCTTTCTCGATCTCTCCCACCCGCTGGATCAGGGCCAGCAGCACCCCCAGGATCACCACAGCGGGGATGGCCACCAGCGCTGCCACCAGGGGCAGGGGCGGCGCCTCCGCCGCGTCCACGCTGAACCCCCAGAGCATCAGGGCGATCAGCCCGCCCATGAGGACCACGGTGAGCAGGGTGACCACCGCGGGGGCCACGTACAGAAGCCTTCTGGTGTCCTGGCGCTGCTTGTCCTGGAAGGTGGTGCCCTCCCGCTCCAGCTGCTCCATCCGGGCCAGCAGGCCGTCGGCGTCCAGGGCGTCCAGCCGCTCGTCCCTGTCCTTCAGCTCCCGGCACAGCTCCATGGCCTGCTCCAGATTGCGCGTCTCCCGCTCCAGGGTGACCAGGTGGCGGCGCATGCCGTCGCCCACCGTGTGGGCCCCCGACTGCATCTGCCGGATCTCCTCCAGGGGCAGGCCCAGCTTGCGCAGCAGCTTGATCTGCCGGAGCTGGGCCACCTCCCGCTCGCCGTAGTCCCGGTAGCCGTTCTCGCTGCTGCGCCGGGGGGAGAGCAGGCCCTGCTCCTCGTAAAACCGGATGTTCTTTTTGGTGATGCCCACCTGGGCCTCCACCTCGTTGATGCGCACCGGCCCTCCCTCCCTTCGCCCTTAGCATAATACTTCCACCAGGGGGAAGGTCAAGGGGTCCCGGACGAATTTCAGAAATTTTTCATCTTCCGCCCCGGCCCGCGCCTCCGGCCGTCACGCCTTCTCCCCCGCCGCGGCCCGCCCGGGGGCCTGCGGGCGGACCTTCCCCCCGGTGGAGGCCTCGCCCCCACTTGACGGGGGGACGGTTTCCGCCTACAATAGGCATAGGAAACCGAGAGGCGGCGCGCCCCGCCCGGCAGCCGGCAGACGCCGGCTCTCATCTTTTTTCCGGGGCGCGGAAGGGAGGGACCGGCATGGCGGCGGAGGAACATGATTTTTCGGTGGGCAGCGTCACCCGCCATATCGTCTCCCTGGCCATCCCCATGACGGTGGCCCAGCTGGTGCAGATCCTGTACAACCTGGTGGACCGGATCTACATCGGCCACCTGCCCGGCGCCTCCTCCCTGGCGCTGACCGGGCTGGGGCTGACCTTCCCGGTGATCACCATCATCATGGCCTTCACCAACCTGTTCGGCATGGGGGGCGCGCCTCTGTGCTCCATCGCCCGGGGCAGGCACGACACCGCCCGGGCCGAGCGGATCATGGGCAACACCCTGCTGATGCTGTGCCTGTCTGCGGCGGTGCTGATGGCGCTGTGCTACGGCCTTCTCCGGCCCATCCTCTTTCTGTTCGGGGCCAGCGGGGACAGCTACCCCTACGCCGCGGCCTACCTGCGCATCTACCTCATCGGCACCCCCTTCGTCATGATCGGCACGGGGATGAACGGCTTCATCAACGCCCAGGGCTTCGCCCGGGTGGGGATGGTGACCATCCTCATGGGGGCGGCGGTGAACATCGTGCTGGACCCCGTCTTCATCTTCCTGCTGGGCCTGGGGGTGGCGGGGGCGGCGGCGGCCACGGTGCTCTCCCAGCTTCTGTCCGCGGCGTGGGTGATGCGTTTCCTGCTGGGCCGGCGCACCCTGCTCCGGCTCACCCGGGCCAACCTGCGCCCCGACGGGGCCGTGCTGCGGGACATCACCAGGCTGGGCATGGCGGGCTTCATCATGTCGGTGTCCAACGGCGCGGTGCAGATCTCCTGCAACACCACCCTGCGCGCCTTCGGCGGGGACGTGTACGTGGGCATCATGACGGTGCTCAACTCGGTACGGGACGTGGTGTCCCTCCCCTGCCAAGGTCTGAACAACGCCGCCCAGCCGGTGCTGGGCTTCAACTACGGCGCGGGCCAGTTCGGCCGGGTGAAGCAGGCCATCCGCTTCACCGTCACCGCCAGCGTGCTGTACATGCTGGCCGCCTGGCTGCTGGTCTTCCTGTTCCCCCGGCCGCTGATGCAGGTGTTCAACTCCGACCCCGAGCTGCTGGAAAAGGGCGTGCCCGCCCTGCACCTCTATTTCTTCGGCTTTTTCATGATGGCCCTGCAGATCGCCTCCCAGGCGGTCTTCGTGGGGCTGGGCCAGTCCCGGCACGCCATCTTCTTCTCCATCCTGCGCAAGATCATCATCGTCGTCCCCCTGACCCTGCTGCTGCCCCGTCTGGCCGGCCTGGGGGTGCACGGGGTGTTCCTGGCCGAGCCCATCTCCAACTTCGTGGGCGGCGCGGCCTGCTTCGTCACCATGCTGTTCACCGTGCGCCACCTCTTCCGGGGCCGGGCGGGGGATGTCCACCGTCCCGCGGGGGAGTGAGCCGCCCTATCCGCAAAAAAGCTCCTCAAGGCAGTGCCTTGAGGAGCTTCTTCTGTTTTTTCCGCCCCGGGGCTCAGGGGACCGTATGGCCGCTCTCCCGCCAGAGGCGCTCCGCCGTGGGCTTCCAGTTCTCGGCGTAGGGCACGGTGCGGTCGCACAGCACGTCCGCCTCCTCAGGCGACTCGTAGTCGGTGGACTTCGCCCCCGTCTTTCTGACCATCTCCCGCAGCAGCTCCGGGTTCTCCAGCATGGGGCAGGGGCGGAGCATGTTCTCGTTGAAGGGCTGGCCGTCGTGGTAGGCCATGAAGATGGGGGACTTCAGCGCCTCCAGCAGGGTGCAGTCCCGGATGTTCACGTTGGAGTAGTGGATGAACACGCAGGGCTCCACGTCGCCCCGGGCGTTGATGTGCAGATAGCGCCGTCCGCCGGCGATGCAGCCGCCCACATACTCCGCGTCGTTCTGGAAGTCCATGGAGAAGATGGGCTTGGTGGAGCGGAAGGTGCGGATGCGGCGGTACATCTCGGTGCGCTGCTCCGGGGTGGGCAGCAGGGCGGGCACCGCGCCGCCGCCCACGGGCATATAGTGGAAGAACCAGATGAACAGGGCGCCGGCGTCGATGATGCTGTCGAAGTACGTCTCGCTGCTCACATCCTGCCAGTTCTGGCTGGTGTAGCAGGTGGAGATGCCGAAGGGCAGGCCGTGGGACTTGAGCAGCTCCATGGCCCGGGTGACCTTGCCGTACACGCCGCTGCCCCGGCGGCCGTCGTTGGCCTGCTCGAAGCCCTCCAGGGAGATGGCGGGGATGAAGTTCTTCACCCGCAGCATCTCCCGGCAGAAGTCCTCGTCGATGAGGGTGCCGTTGGTGAAGGAGAGGAACTCACAGTCACTGTGCTTCTCGCACAGGGCCAGGATGTCCCCCTTGCGCACCAGGGGCTCGCCGCCGGTGAAGATGTACATGTAGGTGCCCATGGCCTTCCCCTGGGTGACGATGGAGTCCAGCTCCTCCAGGGTCAGGTTCAGCCGGTTGCCGTACTCCGCCGCCCAGCAGCCGGTGCAGTGGAGGTTGCAGGCGGAGGTGGGGTCCAGCAGGATGGCCCAGGGGACGTTGCAGCCCTCTCTGGCCTGGGTCTCCTCCTGGAGGGCGCTGCCCAGCAGGCTGGCGTTGAGGATGAAGTTTTCGAAGAAGGTCGAGCGCGCGCCGGGGTCCAGCCGGCAGATCTTCAGGATCAGCTGGTACCAGTTGTTCTTCTCCTGGATGGCGCTGCGCACCGCGCCCCGCTGGGCGGTGTACCACCCCTCGGGGGACAGCTTATCCACCAGCCCCATCAGCTTGGGCAGGTTGGCCTCCGGGTCCTTCTCCAGGTAGCTCAGGGCCTGACGGATGGCGGCGCTGAGGGCCGCGTTTTTCGCTTTTTCTGCCAGATTCATCGCTGCATGACCTCCCTCTGCCCGGTCGTTCCGGGCCGGTACATACTACTTTCCGATTATTCATATTGTACTGGAACCGCCGGGACTTGTCATGGGACAGATTCGGCAAAGTGCGTCATTTTCCGACCCTTTCCCGCCCCGGCGCCCCTCCTTCCAGTGTATTGTCCCGCCGGGCCGGTCATGCCTGGAAATGAAAAGGCCGCCCCCGGAGGAGCGGTCTTTCCGCGCGGTGTCCCGGTCAGTCCGCCGGGCCGGGATGGGCAGGCTCCCCTCCGGCGACCCGGGCGCTGACCAGGTCGGTGACGCTTTTCAAAAGGCGCACGAACTGCTCGGGCGGCTGCTTGCCTCCGCCGCTGAGCCAGCGGAAGATGGACCAGAGCAGCGCGTCGGAGATAAAGTGGGCATAAGCCTTCCGGGCGGTCTCCGGGTCCACCCCGTCCCGGCGGGCGATGGCCTCCACCGCGCCCGGCTCGGGCAGGATGAAGGGCTCCAGCACCCCCTGGAGGTACGCCTGGAAATACTGGCCGAAGGCGTTCTGCCCGTGGTAGCGGAGAAGGTCCGCGTAAAAGCCCCGTTCCCGGTAGAAATACCGGCACAGGGCCAGGATCAGCTCCCAGCGGTCCGCCCCGTCCCCGCCGCCGGCCTCGATGAACTCCGTCTCGAAGATCCACTGGGCCAGCTCATACTTGTCCCGAAAGTGGTAATAGAAGGTCTTCCGGCCCATCCGGCAGGCCTGGCAGACCTGGCTGACGCTCACCTTCTCAAACCCCTGGGCGCGCACCAGCTCCTTGAACGCGCCCGCCAGCGCCTGCCTGGTGGCTTGGGATCCCGCCATCTCTCTCACCGCCCATTCTCAAAACATCATGCCGGGGACAGGCGTAGTATAGCAAAAAAGTGCTCGGGACGCAAGCGGGCCGGTCTGTCTGGTCGGCCACGCCGTGCCGGGAGAGGGCGCGATTTCTTTGTCAGCGCCGCCGTCCGTCCCCCAGGGCGAGATCCAGGAACTGCCCCAGGGCGGGGTTGGCGGCGTTCTTGTCGCACACCACGCCGTAGGACAGGGGGGCCGCCCCCCGCAGGGGCACATAGGCCAGCTCCGGGTCCTCCCGGGCCGCCCGGGGCAGGATGGAGCAGCCGTAGCCCGCCCGGACCAGGGTGAGGATCACCTGGGCGCTCTCCCCCATCTGGACCAGCTCGGGGGACAGGTGCCGGGCCACCCGGTGCTGGGCCTCCACCGCCTTGGCATGCACGGCGTAGCCGTCGCAGACGATCAGCGGCTGGGCGTAGAGCTCCCGCTCCTCCACCAGCTCCCGCCCGGCCAGAGGGTGGTCCCGGGGCAGCACGCAGCACAGGGGCGCCTTGCCCAGCTCCCGGTAGACCAGCTCTCCCCCGGCGGGCAGGTTCTCCCGGAAGCCGAACATCACCTCCACCTCCCCCTGGTAGAACAGGTTGAGCAGGGAACGGCGGGGGTCCAGCCGGATCAGGGGATGGAAGGTCTCGATCCGCCCCCGGCAGGCCCGCAGGATGCCGCACAGCCGGTCCAGGTCCGACCGGCCCTCGCAGCCGATGGTCAGGGTCTGCACCCGCACATTGGTGTGGTGGCGCAGCTTGGCCCGGGCCACCTTCAGATGGCCCAGGATCTGCTTGGCGTGCTCCAGGAACATGACGCCCTCCGGCGTGAGGGCCACCGTCCTGGTGGTGCGGTAGAACAGCTTGGCGTTCAGCTCCTCCTCCAGGGCGTGGATCTGACGGGAGACGGCCGACTGGGTGATGTTCAGCTCCTCCGACGCCCGGGCGAAGCTCAGGTTCTCCGCCACCTGGAGAAAGCTCTCCAGCTGCTGGATCTGCATAGGGGTCCTCCTCTCCGCATTATTGCTTTTTCTTCATCAATCATACCACATTCTCACTTCTGTTTCCACAACAAACATGGTTTAATGTTAACTGGATGTCTGCGCCCCGGCGGCGGAGGCAGGCGGCGGCCCCTTGGCCTCCGGCTCTCTCTGTCCGGCGCCGGAGCAGCGGGCAGCCCCTTTTCAGGCGCGGCCCGCCCGCCGGGGCGGCGGCGCCCATCACTCAGAAAGAAAGAACGAATGCAGCGATGACACAGACCTTACAGGACAACAAGACGGGGCGGGGCCTGCCCGTGGGCATCGACATCGGCTCCACCACCACCAAGGTGGCGGTGCTGGAGCCGGGGACGGGCGCCCTGCTCTATTCCGACTACCGGCGGCACCACGCCGACCAGGCGGGCAGCGTGGTCCAGCTGCTCCAGGGGCTGGCCGAGCGCTTTCCCGGGGAGAGCTTCCGCTTCTGCCTGACCGGCTCGGGGGCCAAGCCCATCGCGGAGGGGCTGGACATCCCCTTCGTGCAGGAGGTGGCGGCCAACGCCGCCGCCCTGAAGCGCCGGTACCGGACGGTGGGCAGCGCCGTGGAGCTGGGCGGGCAGGACGCGAAGATGATCTTCTTCCACACCGACCCCGACTCCGGCGAGCTCACCGTGTCCGACATGCGCATGAACGGCAGCTGCGCCGGCGGCACGGGGGCCTTTCTGGACGAGATCGCCTCCTTGCTGAAGGTGCCCATCGAGCAGTTCAACGACCTGGCCGCCCAGGGCACCTGCGTCTACGATATCTCCGGCCGGTGCGGAGTGTACGCCAAGACGGACATCCAGCCCCTGCTCAACCAGGGGGTGGCCAAGGCGGACCTGGCCCTGTCGGCCTTCCACGCCATCGCCAAGCAGACCATCGGCGGTCTGGCCCAGGGGCTGGAGATCACCCGCCCCGTGGTGTTCGAGGGCGGCCCCCTCACCTTCAACCCCGTGCTGGTGCGGGTGTTCGCCCAGCGGCTGGGGCTGAAGGAGGACGAGGTGCTCATCCCCGCCCGGCCCGAGCTGATGGTGGCCGCCGGGGCGGCGGTGTCGCTGGGTACCCTGTTCGGCGGCGAGACCCGGGCCTGCACGCCGGAACAGTTGCTGGAGCAGCTGCGGGGGGAGCGCTTCCGCGCCCGCGCCGACGAGGCCCCCGCCGCCCGGCCCTTCTTCGCCTCGGCGGAGGAGCGCGCCGCCTTTGAGGCCCGCCACCCCAGGCACACCCTGGAGTGGAAGCGGCCCGCCCCGGGGGAGACGGTGCGGGCCTACCTGGGCATCGACTCGGGCAGCACCACCACCAAGCTGGTGCTCATGGACGAGGACGAGCAGCTGCTGGGCTCCTTCTACGCCCCCAACGAGGGGGAGCCGCTGAACGTGGCCAAGCGGGCGCTGCTCGCCATCCGGGACCGCTACCGGGCCGCCGGGGCCACGCTGGAGATCCTGGCCGCCGGCACCACGGGCTACGGCGAGACCCTGTTCGCCAAGGCCTTCCAGGCGGAGTACCACACGGTGGAGACGGTGGCCCACGCCCGGGCGGTGGGCAAGTACGTGTCCGACGCCACCTTCATCCTGGACATCGGCGGCCAGGACATGAAGGCCATGTGGCTGGACCACGGGGTCATCACCAACATCCTGGTCAACGAGGCCTGCTCCTCGGGCTGCGGCTCCTTCCTGGAGAACTTCGCCTCCTCCCTGGGCATCCCCACGGGGGAGATCGAGAACGCCGCCTTCTCCTCCCGGCAGCCGGCGGTGCTGGGCAGCCGGTGCACCGTGTTCATGAACAGCAGCATCATCACCGAGCAGCGCAACGGCCGCAGCGCCCAGGACATCATGGCCGGGCTGTGCCGGTCCATCATCGAGAACGTGTTCACCAAGGTCATCCGCCTGCCCAACCTGGACGCTCTGGGGGAGCGGATCGTGGTCCAGGGGGGCACCTTTGAGAACAACGCGGTGCTCCGGGCCATGGAGGAACACACCGGCCGGGAGGTGATCCGGGCCCCCTACCCCGGCCTGATGGGGGCCATCGGCATGGCCCTGCTCACCCGGGAGGGCCACCGGAAGGACCCCGCCCGGCGCACCTTCCTGGGGCTGGACGCCCTGGACGGCTTCTCCTACCATCAGGAGGAGAACGACCCCTGCCCCTTCTGCGCCAACCACTGCAAGCGCACCATCCTGCGCTTCTCCAACGGGGAGAGCTGGATCACCAACAACCGCTGCGAGCGGGGGGAGATCTTGGGCGATCCCAAGGACGAGGAGGTGCAGCGCCAGCTGAAGGAGACCGCCCGCCGGGCCCGCCTGGTGCCCAACCTGTACCGGGAGCGGGAGCAGCTGCTCTTCCGGGACTATCCCTGCCCCCAGCCGGTCCCCCAGCGGGGCGTCACCATCGGCATCCCCCGGGTGCTGGCCTTCTGGGAGACCATGCCCTTCTGGGGCACCTTCCTGCGCGCCCTGGGTTTCCGGGTGGTGCTGTCCGACCCCAGCACCCGGAAGATCTACGAGGGGGGCATCTCGGCCGTCACCTCGGACACGGTGTGCTTCCCCGCCAAGCTGGTCCACGGGCATCTGCGCAACCTGGCGGAGAAGAAGGTGGACCGGATCTTCCTGCCGGTGGTGACCACCGTGCCGTCGGAGAACACGGAAAAGACCAGCCAGTCCATGTGCGCCGTGGTGAAGGGCTATCCCCTGGTGGTGGGCAACTCGGACAACCCGGAGCAGCTCTGGGGCATCCCCTACGACGCCCCCGTGTTCCACTGGTACACCGAGACTGACCGGGACCGTCAGCTGAAGGACTATATGCGCCGCGCCTTCCAGATCTCCGAGAAGGAGACCATGGAGGCCCTCCGCGCCGCCCTGGCCGCCCAGCAGGCCTTCCATGCCGAGCTGAAGCACCGGGGCGCCCAGGTGCTGGCCCAGGCCGAACGGGAGGGCACCTTCGCGGTGGTGCTGGCCTCCCGGCCCTATCAGACCGACGCGCTGGTCAACCATGAGCTGCCCGAGATCTTCACCGGCCTGGGCATCCCCGTGCTCACGGCGGACTGCCTGCCGGGCACGGAGGAGGTGGACCTGAGCCGGAGCCGGCTGGACATCGTGAACAACTTCCACGCCCGGATGCTCTCCTCCGCCGTCCTGGCCGCCCAAAGCCGGAACCTGGAGTATGTCCAGCTGGTCAGCTTCGGCTGCGGGCACGACGCCTACCTCTCCGACGAGATCGTGCGCATGATGAAGGAGATCTCGGGCAAGACCCCGCTGATCCTGAAGGTGGACGAGAGCGACATCCAGGGCCCCCTGCGCATCCGGGTGCGCTCCTTCCTGGAGACGGTGGCCATGCGCCGCGCCCAGGAGCAGGCCGCCCAACCCCGCCCGCTGGGCGACCCCTACCCCGTGAAGTTCCGCAAGTCCGACCGGGAGAAGACCGTGCTGGTCCCCAACACCTCCCACGCCTTCTGCCGGCTGATGTCGGCGGCGTTCCGCACCCAGGGGGTGCGGGCGGTGCCCCTGGAGGTGGGCCGGGAGGAGGCCATCCGCCTGGGCAAGCAGTATGTGCACAACGACATCTGCTTCCCCGCCCAAATCGTCATCGGCGAGATCCTGGCCGCCCTGAAAAGCGGGCTGTACGACCTCAGCCGCACGGCGGTGGCCATGGGCAAGTACATCGGCGACTGCCGCCTGACCCATTACAGCGCCCTGCTGCGGAAGGCCATGGACGACGCGGGCTTTTCCGGCGTGCCCATCCTCACCAACGACGACGCCGACTACCACGACCTCCACCCCGGCTTCCGGCTCAACCTGCTCTCCTCGGCGCGCATCGCCTTCGGCCTGCCCATGATCGACGCGCTGGAGGAGCTGCTGCGCAAGATCCGGCCCTACGAGCTGGAGAAGGGCAGCGCCGACCGGGCCTTCGACCGGGCCATGGACGAGGTGATTGGGGGCATGCTCCGCGCCGGCGTGCGGGGGGCCGCCCGGGGCTTCCGCCGGGCCATCGAGATCATGAAGGGCCCGGCCTACGACCGCTCCCACCCCCGGCCCCGGGTGCTCATCGTGGGGGAATACCTGCTCAACTTCCACCCGGGAGCCAACCGGGACATCGAGCTCTACCTGGAGCGGAACGGCTTCGAGATCATCGAGGCGAGGATGACCGACGTGATCCAGAAGACCTACTTCTACCAGGACTGCCAGATCCGGCAGGACCACGTCCACCGCCCGGCCTCCTGGCGGGCCATGTGCCGCACCGCCGACCGGCTGTTCGACCTGGCCCACTCCCTCACCGACCGCATCGCCGCCGCCCACCCCCTGTACGAGCGGGCGGCCCGCATCCAGGAGCTGGCCGCCCTGAGCGACCCCATCATCCCCCGCACCTTCGACGCGGGGGAGGGCATCCTCATCCCCGGCGAGATCCTCCACCACGCCCAGAAGGGCTGCCGGGCCTTCGTCATCCTCCAGCCCTTCGGCTGCCTGCCCAACCACGTGGTGGGTCGGGGCATCTCCAAGAAGATCAAGGAGGCCTACCCCGACGCCCAGATCCTGCCCCTGGACTACGACCCCGACGCCAGCTTTGCCAACATCGAGAACCGGCTGCAGATGCTGGTGATGAACATCCGCCGGGCCTGACCCCGCCGTTCCGGGGCAGAGCACCGGCACAATGAAGCAGGGCCGGAGCGCGTACGCGCTCCGGCCCTGTCAGTTTTTCTATGAACGTGGACGGCCTGGGGTCAGTCCCGGCTCTCCAGCCGGCCCATCCGCCTCATCTCAAAGAGGATGAGCACCAGGGCCAGCAGGAAGGACAGCCCGTCGGCCACCGGCCCGGCCCAGAGGATGCCCGTCACCCCCAGGAACATGGGCAGGATGACGGCGGCGGGGATGAGGAAGGCGATCTGGCGGGAGAGGGAGACCACGGCGGACTGCATGGGCTTGCCGATGGCCTGCAGGTAGATGGCGGACACGGTGTGGAACCCGCTCAGAGGGCACAGCACCAGGAAGATCCGGAAGCACAGCACGGCGAACTCGTTGTACAGCCCCTCCTCCGAGCCGAACAGGGAGACCACGCTCATGGGGAAGAGCTGGAACACCAGGAAGGCGGCCATGGCCACCACCTCGGCGGCCGCCACGGCGATGCGGAAGGTCTTCCTCACCCTGCCCAGGTTCCGGGCGCCGTAGTTGAAGCCCAGGATGGGCTGGGCGCCCACGGCGATGCCCACCAGCACGGAGATCATGATCTGGTTGACCTTCATGACGATGCCCATGGCGGTCAGGGGGATCTCCGAGCCGTAGACCGAGGCGGCGCCGTACACCCGGAGCAGGTTGTTGATCACCGCCATGACCACGGTGATGGACACCTGGGTGATGAAGCTGCTCACCCCCAGGCTGAGCACCCCGGCGCAGGCCCGGCCGTGGAGCCGGAGGGCGGAGGCGTCGAACCGGAAGGTCTTGAACCGGGTCATATAGGCCACCGACACCACGAAGGAGGCCGCCTGGCCCAGCACGGTGGCGATGGCCGCCCCCCGCACCCCCATGTGGAACACGAAGATGAAGATGGGGTCCAGCACCGTGTTGCACACCGCGCCCAACACCATGGAGAACATGGCGAACTTGGGGCTGCCGTCGGCCCGGATGACGGAGTTGAGGGCGGTGGAGATCATGACGAAGGGCAGGCCCAGCACGATGACGCCGCCGTACTCCAGGGCGTAGGGCCGCAGCTTCTCGGTGGCGCCGAACAGGGTGAGCACCGGGTCCAGGAAGATCAGGAAGACGGCCAGCAGCACCAGGCTGGCCGCCGTCACCATCACCACGGCGCAGCCCACGCCCCGCTTCACCTGCTCCAGCTCCCCCTGGCCCAGCTTCAGGCTCAGGTAGGCGGCGCCGCCGTCGCCGATGAGCAGGGCAAAGGCCAGGGCGATCACCGTGATGGGGAAGACCACGTTGGTGGCCCCGTTGCCCAGATAGCCCACGCCCCAGCCGATGAAGATCTGGTCCACGATGTTGTAAAGGGCGTTGACCAGCAGGGAGATCACGCAGGGCACGGCGAATTTCAGGATCAGTCTGCCCACCGGCTCGGTGGCAAAGAGGCTGTCCTTTCCTGTCAGGGATTGTTCCATCGTCTCATTCTCCTCTCACGCGGAAAAAGCAGGCAGGGCGTCGGGAAATCCTCCTGGGCGCGCTGCCTGCGGAATTCAACTGGAGACCGGGAACAGCGGGCCTGTCCCGCCGTTCCCGGTCTTTGAAGCGATACTATTATACACCGTTCCCTTGTTTTGTCAAGCGGGAGCCGGCCGGTCAGCGCCCCGCTCCGTACTCCTCCCGGACGAAGCGCTCCAGCACGGGGAAGCTGCGCAGCACCTTCTCGGTGCCGATGCAGTAGGCCATGCGGAAGTAGCCCGGGCAGCCGAAGGCGGAGCCGGGGACGAAGATGAGGTCGTACTTCTTGGCCTTCTCGCAGAAGGCTACGTCGTCCTCCTCCAGCGCCTGGGGGAAGATGTAGAAGGTGCCCCCCGGGCGGACCACCCGGAAGCCCAGCTTCACCAGCTCGTCGTAGATGAGGTCCCTGTTGCGCTCATAGACCGACAGGTCGCTGGTCTTGTCCAGCACCCGCTCCACCGCCAGCTGCACGCTGGAAGAGGGGCAGTTGTGGCCCGTCTTGCGGCTGATCTGGCTGAAGATGACCGCCATCAGGTCCGCGTCAGTGCACCGGGGGTTGACCGCCACGTAGCCGATGCGCTCCCCCGGCAGGCTCAGGCTCTTGGAGAAGGAGTAGCAGCACAGGCTGTTGTCGTAGAAGGCGCTGACGAAGGGGGCGTCCGTCCCCTCAAAAACGATCTCCCGGTAGGGCTCGTCGCTGACGAGGAAGATGTCGTGGCCGTACTCCCTCTGCTTTTCGGTGAGCACCCTGGCCAGGCGGCGGATGGTGTCGGTGGAGTAGACCACGCCGGAGGGGTTGTTGGGGGTGTTGAGCAGCACGGCGGCCACCTTGGGGTTCATGGCCTTCTCAAAGGCGTCGAAGTTGATCTGGAAGCTCTCCGTGTCGGCGGGCACCACCTTCAGCTCCGCCCCCGTCCCGGCCACATAGGGGCCGTACTCCCCGAAATAGGGGGCGAAGGTGAGCACCTGCTCTCCCGGGCAGGTGACGCAGCGCAGGGCGTGGGCGATGGCGCCGGTGGCCCCCGAGGTCATGAAGATGTGCTCCATGCGGTAGTCCATGCCGAAGCGGCGGTTGAGGCTCTCGGCCACGGCGGCCCGGGTGCTGGGCAGGCTCTGGGAGGGGCTGTACCCGTGGAGCACCATGGGGTCCTCACGCAGGTGCAGATCCACCACCGCCTGGGTGTACTCGGGCGGGCAGGGCACGCTGGGGTTGCCCAGGCTGAAGTCGAATACGTTCTCGTAGCCGATCTCCCTGCCCCGGGCGGTGGCGTACTCGCTCTGCTCCCGGATGACGGACTTGCCCTCGATCATTTTCCTGAATTCCTGATTGATCATCTCTGTACCCTCCCGGCGGCGGCAGGCCCGGCCTGTCCCCTTTACCCCGGGACGCCGTGCCCGGGGACCATATTTTGTCTATCATACACCTCCGCGCCGCCCGGGCACAACCGCCCGGGCACACTTTTGGCATTATCGCCAAATCGGGCGGCGGGGCGGCGGGGCCTTCCGGCGGGAACGCCGGAGCCGCCCCGCGGCGAACAGAAACCGGCCCCCGGAAGCCGGGCTTCCGGGGGCCGGTACAGGCCGGGTCAGGGCGCGGCGGTGCCGAACAGCAGATCATAGAAATCGTTCTCCACGATCAGGTCGGTGCAGTCCAGCTTGTAGCCCACCAGCTTCTTCATGGCGGTGACGTAGCTGTCCTGCTCCTCGGCGGTCATGGTCACGCCGGGGGCGGGGGTGAAGGTCTGGGTGAACCGGTTGTAGAAGCCCTTGTCCGACTTCCAGCAGCGGGAGGAGAACACCACCAGCCCCTCGCTGTCAGAGAGCAGGTCGGTGCCCGAGAGCATCCGGGAGTCATACTCCAGCCCCAGCAGGTTGGACACGGTGGGCAGGATGTCCACCTGGCAGCAGACCTTGTCCACCTGGACCGGCTGCTCCATGCTGGCCGACCAGAGGATCAGGGTGTTCTTGTACACGTCGAAATCGATGTTGGACTCGTCGATCTTCTCCAGGGCCTCGGAGCTGCCGAAGCTCTTGCCCGCCAGCTCCTCCAGCACATCCACGTCCGCATAGGGGATGTGGTCGCCGGTGGCGATGATGAGGGTGTTGTCCAGCTTGCCCGCCTCCTCCAGCCGCTGGAGCAGGTACTCCATCGCCCGGTCCACCTCGATGGCGGCGGCGGCCACGTAGGCCTGGGTCTTCTCGCTGACCGGCAGATCGGACACCAGGTCCTTGTACTGGCTGGCCACCCGGTTCCAGCCGTAGTTGGTGTGGCCGCTGACGGTCAGGTAGTAGACATGGAAGGGCACGTCGCTGTAGAGGTAGTCGTCGATGCTCACCTCCACCATGTACTTGTCCCGCTGGGGCCACAGCCGGTCGGTGCCGGCGGCGTTCTCCTCGCACTGCAGGCCGTTGGTGTAATACTTCCAGTCGTAGCCCAGGTTGGAGTGGGAGGCGTTGCGGCCGTACATGTCCTGATTGTCGTGGTAGCCCACCACCTGGTAGCCCGCCCGGCCCAGCTGCTGGGCCAGGGAGAAGTAGCAGTTGGTGCCCAGCTCGCCGGTGCGCTTCATGGTGATGGGGGTGCCGTTCTTGGGGTACAGGCCCAGCAGGGTCTGGCACTCGCCGTTGGAGGTGCTGGTGAAGTGGAGGGCGGTGTAGTAGTTGCTGAAGACGAAGCCCTCGTTGGCCATCCGGTACAGGGTGGGGGTGAGCACCGGGTCGATGGCGTAGCCCGAGAAGCCCTCCAGCACGAACTGGATGACGTTGTACCCCTCGAACATGCCGGTATACTCATTCTTGTTGGTGGGGGTGACGCTGCTGAAGTAGTTGGCCAGCCACGCCACACTGTCGTTGGGGGCGTTCTCCGCCACGGCGGCCAGGTCCACGTCCATCACGTTGGGCGAGGTGTCCACCGGCGGGGCGGTCTCCTCGCCGCCCCCCTCTCCCTCGTCCCCCGTGGGCGCGGGGCTCTCTCCCCCGCCCAGGCCGGACAGGTCGCTGAAGTCGTTGTCCAGGTCGTGCTCCAGGGGGATCAGCATGTGCTTCACGTCCAGCCGGAGCATGGTCCACAGGCCCAGCTGCTCCACCTGGTCGTCGATGTTGGTGTCGGTCTTGTACAGCTGCGCGGGGGTCAGGTCGCCCTTCCAGGGCAGGTGGACCACCCCCAGCCCCAGCAGATGGAGCAGGAACGCCAGCGCCAGGGCCAGGCCCGCCACGCGGATGTCCGCCCGCTCGTACTCCAGCACCCGCCCCCCGAAGATCAGCAGCAGCAGGAAGGGCAAAAACAGGGCCGCGAGGACGGGCAGGCAGGCCACGGTCTGCTCGGCGATGAGAGGGGCGTAATCGGTCAGCCGGTTGCCCGCCGCCGTCTCCAGGATGCTCAGGGGATAGTAGGTCTGCAGGATCTGCTTGGCCATCAGCTCCACCACATAGAGCAGGGTGAGCAGAAGGGCCAGCACCTTGGCCAGCACCCGGTTCACCCGGGGCCGGAAGGGCAGGATCAGCGCCGAGCAGACGCAGCCCGCCGCCAGGCTGAAGACCAGGTAGACCGGCGCGTAGCGCAGCGCCATGCCAGAATGGATATGGAGCACCAGCTCCAGGTAGAACAGCAGCAGGGGGAACAGCAGCAGCCGGCCCGCCGGCAGGACATGGGGGCCGCGCCCGGTCTGCCGGGACAGCCGCTTGCCGCCGCCCGTGCGAATGGGAAAGCCGGACGGCCGCCGTGCCGGCTGCAGGCCGTCCGTCTCACTGTGCAGGATCATGTCAGTCACCCTCCCCCGTCCGGGGGGCCTTTCTGTCTGTCGATCGCCGGGGAGGCGCCGTTTCTGCTATTCTACCACAAAATCATGCCAGCGCAAGAGGTTCTTGCAGGATGTTTTTTCCTGCCCGGTCCTCACGTCCAGGGCAGGAGCGGCCGCCAGGCGGGCTCAGACTGCTGCGCCTGCCCGGAGGCGGCGTCTGCGGCGCCGCCGTCGGTCTGGGTCATCAGCCGGGCGATCAGCTCCCCCACATCGGAGATGGGGATGGCGTAGCCCATGCCCTCCACGTCGGTGTCCGAGAGCTTGGCGGTGTTGATGCCGATGAGCTCCCCGTCCATGTTGAGCAGCGCGCCGCCGCTGTTGCCCGGATTGATGGCGGCGTCGGTCTGGATATAGGACGCGGTGGCTCCGCTTTCATTGGTGACGCTCCGGTCCAGGGCGCTGACGATGCCGGTGGTCACCGACTGGCCGTAGCCCAGGGCGTTGCCGATGGCCACCACCTGCTCCCCCACCTCCAGCGCGTCCGAGTCGCCCACGGGGACCACCGTGATCTGGTCCAGGGTGTCGGCGGACAGGGCGGACCGCTCCACCCGGATCACCGCCAGGTCCGCCTGCTCATCGGCGCCGCACAGCCGGGCCTCACAGACGCTGTTGTCCGCGAAGCTCACCGACAGGGTGGTGGCGTCGGCCACCACGTGCTGGTTGGTGACGATGTAGAGGCAGGTCCCGTCATCGGCGATGATGACTCCCGAGCCGCAGCTGGTGGTCTCCTGCAGCTGGGTCTGCCCCGCCCCGTTGGGGCCGAAGCGGCTGAAAAAGCTCTGCACCTGCTGCACGGAGATGTTGGTGATGGCCACCACCCCGGGCAGGGCGGCGGCGGCGATGTCGGTCACGTCCATGCCGTACCGGGCGGCAGAATAGGACGTGCTGGCCAGGGCGGTGAGGTCCAGGCCGGAGACGGTCTGCTCCGCCGGCGCCTCCTCCCCGGACAGCAGCCGGTCCACGCCCCGGAAGGTCCCAGCGGACACCGTGCCGAACAGGGCCGCGCTGAGCACCAGGCTGGCCAGCCTCCGCCCCGCGCCCCCTCTCCCGCGCCGTCGCGCCCCGGGCGCGGGGCCGTCCGCCCCCGGAAGGCACAGCCGCTCCGTCCGCTTGCGATCATCCATGTATTCCATAGGTCAGGCTCCTTTCCTGTGTGTCGGCCTGTGTTCAGGTCTGTACTCTCAGGGTAACCCGGCCACTCTAACTGGACTTAAAAGGCGCGCTCCCTCCTCCGGAGGGCGTGGAACACGGCGCCGGGGAGCCGGGCGGGCGCCCTCCCCCTCCGGCCCCTGCCGGGACGGCCCACGGGCGGCAAAAGGGCGGGTCCGGAGCGTCTGCTCCGGACCCGCCCTCCTCTGTGTCTCCTCCGGCCCGTTCCGGCCGGCGTGCCGCGGCTCAGCTCTCCTCCAGCAGGGTCTCCAGCGGGCAGCGGAACTTCTCCTGACCCTCCAGTACACTGCCCGCCCGCAGGTGGTCGAAGAAGGTGTCGAAGCCGCTGGGGGAGAGGAAGTGGAAGATGTACTCCTCCGCCTCCCCCTGCTCCCGCAGCCTCCGGTTCAGCTGGTCGAAATGCTGCAGGGCGTAGCGGTATTTGGCCTTGTTCTCCTCGCTGTCGTCCCCGTCCTCCTTGATCTCGATCACCAGGAAGCAGGTGCCCTCCCCCTTGGGGACCTTCAGGAAGAAGTCGGGATTGAATTTGTCGTGGTAATACTTCCGGGACTTGGACTGGCCCGAGCCGTACCGGCAGCTGTACTCGATCTCGTAGAAGTTCCGGTCCCGGGACTTGATCCAGGCGGACAGCAGCCCGGCGTTCTCCCGCTTGCACAGCAGCTCCACGAACCGCCGCTCCGGCCGGGAGGCGGTGAGCACCGTGGTGACCGGGGTCTTGAACAGGCAGTAGTCGATCTCCCGGGAGGCCGACCGGGGCAGGCTCTCGTCCTCCAGCATATCCGCCAGGATGCCCCGCTGCTCCTCGTCCCCGATCTCCCGCTCCCAGTCGTTGGTGAGAAAGACGGTGCGGTCCTGCCTCAGCATGCCCACGCTGACCGACTGCCGGGCCAGCGACGTGGTGCTGATCCGGAACAGGCCGCCCGCCTCCGTGCGGGACACCGCCGTCTTCCGGTTTTTCCGCAGCAGGGGGGTGAAGGCGGTGAGGACCCTGTGGACGTTGGACTCCACCAGCTCCTCCCCCTGGTTGCCCCGCCTGCGCATGGACAGGCGCACGATGTCCTCGATCACCTGCCGGGGGGGCAGGGCGTTCTGGGTGTACTCCTCCTCCCCCAGCCGGAGGGTCTTGCCCTCCCACTCCCGCTGCTCGAACTCCTCGAACAGCTTGTCCACCACCTGGTCGATGGTCCAGGTGGCCCGGCGGATGGCGTAGTTGCGCTCCCGGGTCCCGCCCCCCACCGCCGTCTCATAGGTGGTCCCGCTCTCCACCTCCACCGACTGGGACTCCAGGGCGATGCCCTCGGCCATCAGCCGGGAGAAGTCCACCGTCCCCGGCTGGGCCTCCTTCTCCACCGGGGTCTGGCGGGTGGTGTAGTTCAGGTTGTGCACGGTGAAATGAT
Source organism: uncultured Oscillospiraceae bacterium (assembly GCA_944386865.1). GTDB lineage: Bacteria > Bacillota > Clostridia > Oscillospirales > Oscillospiraceae > CALXCT01. Next base: position 20,740 of record CALXCT010000013.1, read on the forward strand.
ACTTCTTCCGCTCCCCCTCGGTCAGCGGCAGGCTGCTCACCCGGGTCTCGATCTCCAGCACCTCGTCCACCAGCCTGCGGATCTTGCTCCCCCACGCCCTGTGGTTGAAGACCACCACCTTGGGCTGAGGGGTTTGGTAGGCCGGAGGGATGCGGAGCCCCCGGCCCAGCACCTGGGCCACCAGCAGCTTGGAGTTGAACGCCCGGTCCTCCCAGGGGACGATCTGGAACACGTTCTTCACGTCCCAGCCCTCGGTGAGCATGGACACCGAGACGATCCACTCCACCGCGTCCTCCCGGTCGTCCACCGTCCTCAGCCGGGCCACGTTCCCCCGGTGCTCCCGGGCGGAGGTGACCAGCAGCACGGCGGGCTCCACCTCCTGCCGGGGCCGGCCCTCCCGCCGGGCCAGGAACTCCGTCAGCTCGTCCCACAGGGCCTTGGCGCTCCGGATGTCCCGGGTCACCAGGATGGTCAGCGGCTTCACCAGGGGGTAGCGCTCGGCGTTGTCCCGGTGGTTCTGGTAGATCTTCTGGAACCGCTCGTCCGCGCTGCGGCTCTCGTCCTCCTTCACGTAGTCCACATTCTTCACCATGTGGTCCTCGATGGCCTGGCGGAGGGAGTAGCGGTAGAGCACATCGGGAAAATACTCGTCCTCGATGTATGCCGTGCCGGTGAAGCCCAGCATATAGTGAAAGCCGTACCGCTCGTCCAGCAGGAACTGCTTCCACTTCTTGATGGACCGGTCGGCGTCGGCGGCGCGGTTGAAGATATGGTGTGCCTCGTCGTTGAGCACCAGGGTGTCCCCTCCGGTGCCGGCGAAGCTGTCCTCGATGGAGGAGCCCGTGTTCTCGTACACCGCGTGGATGTTCTCCACGCACAGCTGCCCCGCCCGCACGGTGCAGTCGGCGCTGACGATGCCCGGGCTGGCCAGCGCCGCGTCCGGGGGCAGCAGGGCGCGCAGGCGCGCGTCGGCGCTCAGGGCCCGGAACTTCTCCTTCAGCCCCTGCTCGATGGTCAGCGAGGGACACAGCACCAGCACCCGCTTCACCAGGCCCAGACCCAGGGCGATCTGGGCGATGCCGTAGATGACGTAGGACTTGCCGGTGCCCGTGGCCAGGTCGATGTCGGCGTACAGCTTCTCCCCCATCTGCAGGGCGTTCAGGAACTCCTCCCGGGAGGCGTACTTGTCCCGGAGGCTGGGGTTGAGCTGGAAATTGTACTCCCCCAGCTCCCTGAGCGAGCGGTACTGGCCGGAGGCCAGGTAGATCACCGCCGCGCGGATGGCCTCCTGCTGGTAGGTCCTGCCGCCGCACAGCCCGTCCAGGAACGGGCGCCAGGCCTCCAGGTCCAGCCGCCCGGTGTCGTAGGCCCGGTTCACCTTCAGTGTCAGCTCCGACTGGCGGAACGTCTTTACTTCCCGCATGCGCTCCCCTCACTTTCCACGCTGAAGCTCTCGGTGAAGTCGTTGCCGAAGATGTCGGTATACACCGCCATGATCCGCTCCCCCACCCCGTCCCGCTTCAGCTCGATGCGCCGCGCCCCGTCCCCGCCGGCCAGCTCGTCGGCGAAGAACGCGTCGGTCATCAGAAATTCCCTGCCGTTGTATGCCCGGTCCAGAAAGACGGCGGAGAGGAAGTCGAAGCCGGACATCTTCCGCTCCTCGGCCGTCCTGCCCGACCGGGGCTCCTCCGAGGAGAAGCTCCGGATGGTCAGCACCACCCGGTCCCCCTCCACCGTCAGGGCGCTGTCCACCGCGGGGACGCGGTTGAAGGAGAAGCCGATGGTCTCGTCGGTGGTGTTGACCCCGCTCTTGGAGCGGGGCTGCCGGACCTTCCGGAACTCCCGGCGGTGCAGCTCCCGGATGGCCTGGTAGGGGATCTTCAGGAAGTAGTACCGCACGTCGTCCAGCTCCTCGTAGTCGGTGATGAAATCCACCCGGGTGGAGGGGGCCACGATGTACACCCTGCCGCCCCGGAGCCGCCCGCCCGCATGGCGGTGAAGGTCCTCGAGGAACTGCTCGTCCACGTTGCACCCCTCCAGCTCACCGTACCGGAAGATGACCACCGGGTGGCCGTCCTTCCGGCCGTCGAAGGCGTAGCCGCCGATCCGGCCCTCCTCCAGGTCGATGCTGAACAGGCCGGACACGAACTGCCGGTACTGGTCGAACTGCAGCTCCAGCGCCGCCTTCAGGTCGTAGGCCCCCAGGGAGAGGGTGGCGAAGGCGCGGGCGGGCCGGCCGTAGGCCCTGGCGGGCCGGTCCAGGTCCCGGGAGGCGCCGATCTGCAGGATGCGCTTCTGCACGGTGTAGAAGGACAGCTTGCCGATGTCGCAGGTGATCCACCGCCGGCCCAGCTTCTCCGCCACGGCGGCGGTGGTCCCCGACCCGCCGAAAAAGTCCATCACCAGGTCCCCCTCCCGGGTGCTGGACAGGATCACCCGCCGGAGCAGCTGCTCCGGCTTCTGGGTGGGATAGCCCGTGCTGTCCCGGCTGGTGTAGGCGTAGGTGCCCACGGGGAAGTCGTTGTAGGCCGCGGCGATCTCCTTCTTGCCGATCCACACGCTCCACACCGGCTGCTTCCGGGAGGCGTTGGCCTGCCGGATGGCCTGCTCCTTGGTGCAGGCGGGGTCGTTCCAGATGTAGGTCTTCAGGCAGTTCATGCCGCCGCTGCTCTCCCGGCCCCGGGTGTAGTACCAGCCCTTCTCGTCCCGGGCCAGGGCGCCGGTGATGCGCTTGGACAGGCCCAGCCGGTTCTGGGGCTGGAAGAAGGCGTTCTTCGCCCGGTAGCAGTAGATGGTCTCGTGGGCCTTGGGGAAGCAATCCCCGCTGCCCAGCAGGCCGCACACCCAGATGATCTCGGAGAAGTCGAAGTCGGGGAAGATCTCGTCCATGAGCACCTTGATGTAGTGGCCCATCTTGAAGTCCAGATGGACGTAGATGCTCCCGTCGTCGGCCAGCACCTCCCGGGCCAGCAGCAGCCGGCGGCGGAGGAACTCGATGAACTCCGCCCCCTTCTTCCGGTCCGTGTAGGCCAGGGCGCCGTCCCGGTTCTGGAAATCGTCGGAGGTGGCGAAGGGGGGATCGATGTAGATCAGCTTGACCTTCTTCTTCACCCGGTCCCGGATGAGAGGGTCCTCGTTTTTGTACACCGTCTTGAGAAACTGCAGGTTGTCCCCGAAGACGATCAGGTTGCGCCAGTCCCCGTGGTCCTCATAGCGCTCCTCGTCACAGAACACCTTCTCCACCTGCAGGGGCACGGACATCGTGCCGTCCACGTCGGCCAGCAGGTCCTCCCTGCGGATCTTGTCCGCGTACGCCAGCTCGTACTCCCGGTGCTCCACCGGGAACAGCTTGGTCCGGTAGCTGTCCGGGATGTGCTCCCCCTTTTCCAGCAGCCCGATCAAATCGTCCCGTTCCGCTTTGCTCAGCATGTCCTCTCCTCCCTCTCGCCCGCCGCCCCGGCCTGCGCCCGCCTTGTTTGGATGCCAGATCCATTTTAGCACAGTCCGCTCCCCGTGACAACACGGGTCCGGCCGTCAGGAAACACACGGAAGGTCTGTAAGCAACTGGGCGGATTGGGCAGATCACCTCCTTTTCGCCGGCCTGCACCTGTGAAAAATGTGCAAATCGCCTGCTCTCCAGTCCCTTGATTGTTATAATCAGAATGGATCCATCCCGCGGATCGCCGCGAAGCGAAACGGGCGCCCGATTCCGGGATGGGGAGACGCCGGCTGCATGAACAGCGGGCCCTTGCCGCCGGCATCCCGGCGGAGGGGGCGCTGTGCCGTGCCCGCGCTCCGCTGTGCGCTTCAGACTGCTGCGACGCCCGCCCCCGCCTGCCCCGGCGGGCGCGCTGACCATCCGGCCGTTCTCCGCCTCCCTCGCCTGCGGGGCGGAGGACGCACATCCGAAGAGAGATGGAAGCCATGAAAAGACCGATCCACCCCATCAGCACGCGGCTGGGCAGCGTGCTTCTCGCCGCCTGTACCATATTCAGCCCTCTGCCCCTCTCCGCGGTCACCGTGGCCGCGGACACCAAGCCCGTGACCGTCACCTGGGGCCCTCAGGAGCAGACGGAGCCCGGGCGGCGCAGCGTGTCCCTCTCCGCCGACCTTCAGGACGGCGCCTACGCCGCGGCCCTGGTGGAGGTCTCCCTGACTGAGCCGGAGTTTTCCTCTCTGCGCAAGGCCTGGACCGGTGCCCGCGTCCAGGAAAGCGACCTGGGCTCCGCGGACGGCCCCTACTCCATCGGCCCCGACACCGGCGATCCCTATTCCATCGGCCCCGACGCCGGCGCCACCGGCGGGGACAGCCCACAGGCCGTCCTGATCTAAAAGAACGCAGGGGGCGGCGTGCTGCGCATCCTGCTCAGCCCGAGCACCGGGCTTACTTACAACGCTTCCCTGATCTTCTCCGCCGACGGAAGCGACCTGAGGGTGGAGGTGAAGAAAGCCGACGTCCTGGTCCAGGCCTACGATGCCGGGAGCGCTCCCTCCCACATCACCGCCGTCCCCCTGCTTCCTTCCGGGAACGCCGACGGGACTATCAACGTCCCCTCGGCCTACTCCTTCCTTGTCCTTCAGTCCCTCCAGAGGGAGGGCAGCATCCAGGTGCAAAATCACCTCTACCTGCCCGAGGATCCAACGGTCTTCCCCGCTGTCACCTTCAAGCTGACCCGGGAGACGCTCTACGGCACCGTTGCCCTCCCTGACTACGACTTCGAGGCCAGGTACGCCGTGCTGACCTCGGACCAGGTGGAGCAGCTATACTGGGATCGTGTGGATGCCGGTGAATGGAAGCCCGGCCAGTATTACGTCACCGGCATCCTGCTGTTTGACGATCTGCCCCTCTATCACCCTGACGATTACCAGTACCTGTACACCGTCACCGAGGTGAAGGACCATCTCAAGGGCTATGAAACCTGGGCGGGAGAAGGGGCTCTGGACGCAGCCGACTCTGCATTGACAGGCGGAGGAACGCCGGGCGATGTGTCGGTGGAGCGCCTGATCCCGGCAATGGGGACCCCCTCCTCCGTCCAGGCCACCTTTGTGAACAAGCAGCCGGAACCCACGGAGAGGGAAACGTACGACTCCCTGACCGCCGTCAAGGAGTGGGCCGACAACGGGGACCCCTACGGCCTCCGTCCCACTGCCAATGGCTTCCTTAAAATCCTGCAGAAACAGGTCACGGACGACAGTGGGATCGTGGTCTGATCCGCTCTGCAGCGCACCGCCGACCCCCAGGACGGCCAGGACAACGGCATCACCGAATGGCTCGACATCAGCTCCAGCGAAAGCTTTTCAGTAACGATTCAGCGCAACACCGACACCGACACCATCACCATCGAGCCTTCCGGCGGCATTTTGGAGAAGTACGCCCCCAACGGCATGCCGTGGACGTATGCCTTCCGCGAGCCCCTTGTGAACGGTCTGCTGGAGGTGGACAGTTTGGACCCGGCCGCCCAGGGAAACCAGGTCTACACGCCCTCCGCCTCCGGCGGCATCTGGCCCGCTACCATCTGCGACTCCGCCGATCTGACTCCCTCCTTCGGCACGCTGACAAACACCACCTGCAGGGACTACTCCTTCAGCGCGGAGTGGGTGGACGCGGACGGGAAGCCGGTCACAGAGGACTGCCTGGGCGTTGACCTGACGGTGGAGTTCCAGCTCCAGGTGTGGGATGATGACGAGGGAACCTGGCGCGGCGCGGCAGAGTATTTCCAGGAGCAGGGTATCTCTCCCGACGACATCAAGGTGGAACAGAACGATGTCAGCCAGGGCGAAGGCGAGGACTGGGACACCGCCTCCCTCACCGCCCGGGTGAATTCGGATCGCTGGGCCGCTCCCGGCGGCACCTTCACCAACCTGCCCACCATCCTGCCGGATGGCAGCGGCAGCTATACCCTCCTGCAGTACCGGGTGGTGGAGACCCGCGTGTCCTACGCGGGCGACTGCTCCCAGACCGTCACGACGCCTGATGATACGGCCGACGCCACGGTCGGCTGCGCGGTCAGCGGCACGGACACCGGCATCGTCAGCTCCGCCAGCCTCACCCGGGACAACAGCCGGGGCAGCGTCAGCACCAACCGTCTGTCCGCCGACTTCCGTCTGTTCACCGTGACGCAGACGTGGATCCCGCGCAACCAGACCGGGCCCGAGGTGACCGTGGCCCTGTACCGCACCACCGACCCCTCGGAGGTCGGCACCGCCGCGGGAGACCGGGTGGACGGCACGGAAACAACGCTGAACGCCGCCGGGAACTGGGCTCGCACTTTCAGCGGCCTGCCCACGCAGGACGGGGCGAATCACCAGTATCACTACTACGCCATGGAGCTGGACGGCAGCGGCGCGGCCGTGGCGCACAACGGCGCCGTCACCCTGACGCCCGCCTCCGGCGGCAGCGGCAGTACCTACGTGGTGACCTACGGCCACGACAACGTGAGGACCACGATCACCAACACCCTGGCCACCTCCGTCTCCGGCGCCGTGACCTGGCTGGACGGGAACAACGAGGGCGGCACCCGTCCCGAAAGTCTGGACCTGATCCTGGAGCGCCAGATCCAGGGCGATCCGCGGTGGGCGAGGGTGGACGGCGCGGTCCCCGTCTGGGAGAAACCCGACGGCCAGGACCAGTGGACCTACACCTACTCCGGCCTGTCCGAGTACGATGAGAAAGGGAACCAGTACGCCTACCAGGTGCGGGAGCCCCTGCCCGCGGACTCCGGCTACCTGCTCAAGAACGAGGCGCCCATGGGCGATGGAGCCGTGATCCCGGACGACTACGGCCGCTGCAACTTCACCAACCTCCGCACCGGCACGGTGACCCTTACGGTCTGCAAGACCTGGACGGGCGACAGCGCGGCCGTCCGTCCGGGGGACGCCTCCCTGAAGGTGGAGCGCAAGCTCATCACCCAGGACGATGACCCGTGGCAGGACATCACCCCCTCCTTCACCTGGACCACGCCGGACGGCGGC
>CALXCT010000014.1 GCA_944386865.1 uncultured Oscillospiraceae bacterium
TTGTCAACAGTTTCCGAACATGTTCAGAAATTATTTCCATCCTCCCTGACCCCCCGCTGCCGGGACGGGCGCCGCGGGGGCTCTGCTCCGGCGCTGTCCCGTCCAAATTGACAGGGATTGGATGGAGTGGTACAATAAAACTAACTTAAGGAGAGGTGGTGGCGAACGGTGGGTATAGTCCTGTTAGTCATCGTATTTCTCGCTATTATGGGCTGCTGTTTTGCGGGCTGTGTGATATTCCCCTGGCATATACAAAGCTTCTCATCAATGTCGGAGGAAGATCGCGACCTTTTCTGGTCATCCCTTTGGTTGATAATCGGCCCTCTTATTTTACTGGGAATCATCATGCTGTTCTGGTTGTACTGAATTCCGTCCGCCACCCCGCCTTGCGGCGGGGTGGCTTTTTCATTGCCCCGCTCTCTGGGGGAACCTGCTCCACTCATAGGCGGAAAACTCCCGGATCAGCTCCTGCCAGGCGTCCCGGCGGGTGTACAGGTCCTGCAGCTGAGCCGCCGTCCAGCGGCTATCGCGGAACAGGCGGCAGCGCGCTGCCGCAGGGCGGCGGTCACATTGTCAAGGGAAGGGCAATGTGATATGATAAAAGAAAAGATCTGTCGAAGCGGGAAGGGGGCGAACGGCGCAGATGAAGGAAAAATGGGTCACCGCCGCCCAGATCCTGCGGTACAACTGGAAGGCCCTGGTGGGCTTCGAGCTGCTGTACAAGCTGCTGGCCGCCACCGTCTTCGCCCCCCTGTGCGCCCTGGCGGTGCGGTGCATCGTCAACGTCACCGGCTACGCCTATCTCACGGTGGACAACGTGGGGGCCTTCCTGCGCAATCCCGTCTCCCTGTTCCTGCTGCTCCTTCTGCTGCTGCTGGTGGTGCTGTACACCGTGCTGGACATCTGCGCGGTGCTCTACGCCATCGACCGGGGCTACCACCGCAGGCAGGTCACCGTCCCCCAGATGTTCGCCGCCGCCGCGCCCGCCGCTCTGGGTCTGCTCCGGCCCCGGAACCTGCCGGGGGCGCTGCTGGCCCTGCTTCTGCTGCCCGCTTTCAATTTCGGCGTGCTGTTCTCCTACATGGGCACGGTGGCCGTGCCCGAGACTGTGGCCGACTTCCTGCTGGCGCGGCGGAAGCTGGCGGGACTTTTCGTCCTGCTGCTGATCCTTCTGGTGATCTTCCTCATGCGCCGGCTGTACGCCTTCCACTATTACCTGCTGGAGGACTGCTCCTGGTCCCAGGCCCGGCGGCGCAGCATCGCCCTGGCCCGAAACCGCCGGCTGGGCGACCTGGCCGCGCTGACCCTGCTCCAGGCCGCGGCGGCGCTGCTGTTCCTCCTTCTCTCCCTGGCGCTCATCGCCGCTGCCGTCTTCCTCTCCGGCCTTCTGCTCCCCGACGATCTCCGGGATTCGGGCGCCGCCGCGGCCGCCTGGATGGTGATCCACATCCTGTTCTTCCTGTTCACCGCCCTGCTGGCCCCGCTGACCTACTGCCTGGTCAGCGCCCTCTACTACGCTCACAAGCGCCGGCGGGGAGAGTCAGTGCTCTCCCCCGCCCCTGTTCCCGCCGGCCGCTGGACGGGAAAAATGCGCAGGGCACAGCTGATCCTGGCCGCCATTTGCGTGGTTTGCTGCTGCTTCTATGCCCGCCGGATCATGCTGGGCGACGCCAACCTGAGCATCGAATACCTCCACGTCACCGAGGTCACCGCCCACCGGGGCGCCAGCCGGGACTATCCGGAAAACACCATGGCCGCCTTCCGGGCGGCTGCGGAGCTGGGCGCAGACTGGATCGAGCTGGACGTGCAGCAGACCGCCGACGGGCAGCTGATCGTCATGCACGACACCAGCCTCTCCCGCACCACAGGGGTGCAGAAGAACGTATGGGACGCCACCTGGGAGGAGATCTCCCGCCTGGACGCGGGCAGCTGGTTCTCCCCGGACTTTGCGGGAGAGGGCGTGCCCCTTCTGTCCCAGGTTCTGGAATTTGCCGTGGAGCAGGGCATCCGGCTGAACATCGAGCTCAAGCCCACAGGCCACGAGACGGATTTCGAGCGGCAGGTGGTGGAGCTGGTGCGGGAATACGGCTACGCGGAGGAATGCGTCATCACCTCCCAGGTCTACTCCGTACTGGAGCGGGCGAAGGAGTACGATCCGGAGATCCACACCGTCTACGTCATGAGCGTGGCCTACGGCGACCTGCTCAGGCTGGAGGCGGCGGACGCCTTCAGCGTGCAGGCAGCCAGCCTCACCGCGGGCATGGTCTCCCGCCTCCACGACCAGGGGCGTGAGGTGTACGCCTGGACGGTGAACACCCGGTACAGCATGGACAAGATGCTCCGGCTGAACGTGGACAACCTGATCACCGACGACATCCCCCTGGCCAGGGAGCGGGTGTTCACCAACAAGACCAGCGACTTCATCCAGGACTACATCGACTGGCTGTGGGCGCTGGCGGCGTAGCCTTGCCGGCGGTACGGAGAGAAAGGGCGCACGGACTGAGGTCCGGGCGCCCTGTTCGTTTGCTCACTCCCCGCCGCTCTCCCCCACCGTCTCCCCTTCGTTGGCCTGCTGGGCGGTGAGCTCCTCCGCCGCCGGAGCGGGCTGGAAGGACACCTGAAACACCGCCTGGGGCCAGTTGAGACTGATCTTCGGGTAAAGTCCCCGGGAGGCCGCCGTCTCCCGGAGCAGGTCCGCCAGCCCCGCCGCGATCTCCCGGTTCAGGCCGCCGCCCCGCCACTGGAAGATGAGCGGGACCTTCTTCCGCATGGCCTGGAGCGCCCGGCTGCGCACCTGCTCCTCCCCCGTCAGGGCCAGGTGCTCCCGGCGGTAATAGCCGCCGCCCCCGTCCGGGCAGCAGGGCGCGGGATAGATCAGGGGCTGGTGGTCCCGGAAGATCTGGTCATCACTGAGGTTGAAGTAGTCATAGCGCACCGCCCCGTCCAGCCCCAGGGAGTTGTCAAAGGTGGCGTCCAGGTGGTAATACCTCCCGCCCAGGCGCACCACGTTCCAGGCGTGGCGGTACTTGATGCCCTGCTCCGGCGCGTTGTCCGAGAGCACCGTGATGCACCACAGGCCCAGGTGGCCGCACAGGCACTGCACCGTCTTGGCGATCCCCTCGCACACCCCCACCCCCTGTCCCAGCGGACCGGTGATCTCATGGGAGTAGGGCTTCTTCAGCTTGTCATAGCGCACATTGCGGCAGATGAAGTCGTGGACGAACTTCTCCTTGCCCCAGTCGTCCAGCGCCAGGGCCGGACGGCACAGCTTGCTGATCCTGGCCTGCATGGCCTGGCGGTGGGCCGTGATGCGGCCCTTGTCAAAGAGATAGTCCGGCCGGAACTCCACACTGGAGGCCTGGGGATAGTACCGGAAGGTGAAGCCGGTGACGTAGAAGATCTCCGGGTGGTCCAGCCGCAGCCGGGCAAACAGCCCGTCCAGCTCCCCCGCCTCCAGCCTGGGCACCGAGAAGGCGGGCGACAGGGCGGTGATCCCCTCCAGCATCCGGTGGTAAACGCTCTGCCGCTGCTTGTCCAGCCGGCTCCAGTAGTAGGGCTCCATTTCCGTCTCCTCCTCTCCCCGTCCCGCCCCGGCGGGCATGACGCCGCCCCCCGTCCGGGGCGCGGGCGGGGGGCGGGCGCTTTCCGTCTCCGTTCACGGAACGGCGTTGAGCCGGTCTGTGATGTACTGCTCGCCGTAGAGCATGTCGTACAGCATGGCGGCGTAGGTCTGGATCTCAGGCAGCAGCTGCTCCGGGATGTCCCGGGTGGGCGTGCCGTCCGCCGCCAGGAACAGCTTCTCCCGGTAGAGCAGCATGCTGTCTTCCAGGTGGCTCACGTACCGGAAGAAGGGCGACTTGGGGATGCCCAGCCGGTCCAGCACCTGCACCCCCAGCATCATGGAGCTGGTATCCTCATCCGGCAGGGGCTCCTGCTCATAATTGGTCCAGATGAGGTAGTCGGTGGACACCATCCGCTTCAGCTCCTCCTCGGTCAGGCCGTTGAGGTCGTCCGCCCCCACGAAATACAGGCTGGTGTACACCGTGCCCGTCTCCGTACCAGTATAGAGGCTGGGCAAATGGTCCCCCCAGAAGACCAGCATCACCGGCTCCTCCTGCTCGGCAAAATAATTGACGATCTTCCGCAGGGACTGGTCTGCGTCGTAGATGCCGGTGACGATGCTGTTGAGGATGCCCTCCTCCAGCTCCGTCAGGGTCTCCCCCGTGGCGGTGATAGGGCAGTTCTCCTCAAACTTGTCCTCCGGATAGGGCTGATGGTTCTCCATGGACAGGACATAGAGGAACATGGGCTTGCTCTTGTCCCGCTGCTCGTAGACCCGGATGGCCTGGTCCACCAGGGCGCTGTCCGAGATATAGCCCCCCTTGCGCTCGGCGTTTTCCGGGAAGCTGTCCTCAAAATACAGCTCGTCGAACCCGATCCGGGGGAAGGTCACGCCCCGGTTGTACAGCTCATCGGAAAACGCGTGGACCACCGCGGTCTGATATCCCTGGGCCTTGAACAGCTTGACGATGGAGGGCAGCGACCCGTACAGCTCCTCATCCATGGTGGTGGGGGTCACATGGACGCCCAGCATGGAGGAGGACAGGCCAGTGAACACCTCCATCTCCACGTTCCCCGTGCCGCCGCCGTAGGTGTTGGAATAGAAATGCCCGGAGGTACACGCCTTGGACAGGGCATGGTAACTGGACACCGGGTCGCCGGAAAACTCCACGTTGGGCAGACGGGTCACGTCGAAGAAGCTCTCCGACATGAAGAAGACCACCGTGGGCTGCACCTCGCCGGCTGCGTTAGTGCCTTCATCCTCCGGGATCTCCGCCAGGATCTGCTCCATCCACTCCTGGCTGTACCGGGCGGGCTGCTCCACCACCGTGGGGGCGACGCTTCGGTACAATCCAAGCAGGAACCCCTGCCGGGCATAGGACTCGGCCACCGTCTCCTCATGCTCCCACAGGGGCACGGTGTTGATCTGGGGCAGGGTGACCACCACCATGACCAGCAGGGAGCTTGCGGCGATCACTGCCCGGCTCCCTCTCCCCAGCCGGGGCGAACCCCGGGTGAGCTTGTACAGCAGGACCAGCAGCAGGATTCCCGCAGCCACCGACACCGCGCCGGCCAGGGTGGGCCTCAGTTCCCCAAGAAAGCTAATCAGGCTGCCCGCAGCCCCCACCATGACGAAGTCGCTCACCCGCAGGGGCACACCGTTGACGATATTCTCGTAATAGCTGACAAAGGAAAGCACCTCGCCGGGCACGATCAGCAGGAAGGAGCTCCAGAACAGGCTGCCGGTGGCCCCCCAGAGGTTCAGCTGCACCAGGGCCAGCACGAACCAGCCGTACAGAGCGTTGCCCGGATAGCGGACGAACCACTCCGCCGTTTTCTCCACCGACTGGATGGTGATGAACTGGCTGAGCAGCAGCACCAGCGCCGGCACCAGCAGGACCACGGCCGCGCGCAGATGCATCGGCCTTCTGCACAGCCGGTCCACCGGCCGGTTCAATTGTTCCAAGATCTTTGGCATGGGGCTCTCCTCTGTTGCGTCCGGTCCCGGACGCGCGTTAGAAAACTTGGATTTCCAATTCCGCTTTCAAGCCGCGATTTTCTGCATTGTAGCACAACTTTTTTCCCTTGGCAATCGCTCCTTTTTCCCCTGGAAAACCTTTCTCGCGCCGCGGCGCTTGTTGGTCTTGAAATTTCGGCAGGATTCCTGTAATATAGTATAATTGGTATATTAGAAGGAAGACGGGCGCCGCCGTGGGAGCCCCCTTCCCGTTTTGAGGTGACACTATGGCCCTTCGCATCGGCATCGACATCGGCTCCACCACCGTCAAGGTGGTGGTGCTGGACGAGGAAAACAAGCTGCTGTTCCGCTCCTATGAGCGCCATTACTCCAAGGCCAGAGAGCGGGCCTGCCAGACCCTGCGCTCCATCGAGAGCATGCTCTCCGGCCGCCAGGTCCAGCTGGTCATCACCGGCTCGGCCGGTCTGGGGGTAGCCAAGGCGGCGGACGTGGATTTCGTGCAGGAGGTGTACGCCACCGCCGCGGCGGTGAACACCTTCATCCCTGGCACCGACGCCGTCATCGAGCTGGGCGGCGAGGATGCCAAGATCATCTTCTTCGGCGGCGCGCTGGAGGAGCGGATGAACGGCTCCTGCGCAGGCGGCACCGGCGCCTTCATCGATCAGATGGCCACTCTAATGAACGTGTCCGCCGACGAGCTGGACGCGCTGTCCCTGAACCATGAGAAGATCTACCCCATCGCCAGCCGCTGCGGCGTGTTCGCCAAGACCGACATCCAGCCCATCCTCAACCAGGGCGGGCGGAAGGAGGACGTGGCCGCCTCCATCTTCCAGGCGGTGGTGGACCAGACGGTGGCCGGCCTGACCCAGGGCCGGGAGCTGAAGGGCAAGATCGTCTTTCTGGGCGGACCGCTCCACTTTCTCCAGGGCCTGCGTCAGCGCTTCGTGGAGACGCTGCAGCTGGACGAGGAGCACGCCGTCTTCCCCGAGGACGGGGACTGCTACGCCGCCATCGGCGCGGCGCTGTGCGCCTCTGACTTCCCCGAGGCAGACTTCGATGAACTGCTGCGCCGTCTGGAGCAGAGTGTGGACAACACCAGCCTGGTGGACACCATGCCCCCCCTGTTCACCGACCGGGCCGAGTACGACGCCTTCACCGCCCGGCACAACGCCAACCATCCCCCCGAGGCCGACCTCGCTGCCTACGCTGGGGACGCGTGGCTGGGCATCGACGCCGGCTCCACCACCACCAAGCTGGCCCTCATCACCGCCGACGGCGGCCTGCTCTACACCTACTACCACTCCAATGAGGGCAACCCTGTCTCGGTGGTGCTGGAGCAGCTGCGGGAGATCTACCGGCTCTGCGGGGACCGCATCGCCATCAAGGGGGCGGCGGTCACCGGCTACGGCGAGGACCTGATCAAAAATGCCTTCAACTGCGACCTGGGCCTGGTGGAGACGGTGGCCCACTACAAGGCAGCCGCCCACTTCCAGCCCGAGGTGGACTTCATCATCGACATCGGCGGCCAGGACATGAAGTGCTTCAAGATCCGCAACGGCGCGGTGGACTCCATCATGCTCAACGAGGCCTGCTCCTCCGGCTGCGGCTCCTTCATCGAGACCTTCGCCAAGGCC
>CALXCT010000015.1 GCA_944386865.1 uncultured Oscillospiraceae bacterium
CGGTGCTGTTGGTGGCGTCGGTCACCGCTGCGGCGGGAGTCAGTGCGGCATCCTGGCCGCTGGGACCGGTGGGGCCGGTAGGACCGGTGGGACCCGTGGCTCCGGTCGCCCCGGCTGCCCCGGCGGCACCCTGAGTGCCTTCCGGTCCGGTGGGGCCGGTAGGACCGGTGGGACCCGTGGCTCCGGTCGCCCCGGCGGCACCCGCAGCGCCCTGGGCACCCTCAGGCCCGGTGGGGCCGGTAGGGCCGGTGGCGCCCTGGGCGCCCTGAGGACCGGTCGGCCCAGTGGGGCCGGTGGCGCCGGTGGCCCCGGGATCGCCCTGCTCTCCCTCGGGGCCGGTGGGCCCGGTCGCACCGGCAGGCCCGGTGGGTCCTCGCCCATAGCGTCACCCGGGAGGCTGCTCTGCCTGCCAGAGGTAGTCGATCTCCAGCCGGTCTCCGTTGAACACCCGGATCTGGGCCACCGCCTGGGCCAGGCAGGCCCGGGTCAGGGCGGTCAGCGGCCCTCCCTCCGGCGGCGGAGGGGAGGGCGGCTCCAGGGGCAGGGCGTCCCGCTGCCGTGCCAGCGCCTGCTCCCGCTGCTGATAGTCCCGGCGGCAGGACAGGTACTCCTCCCGGCCCAGCAGGCCGTCCTGATAGTCCTCATAGGCCCGGCGCAGGCGGCGGCGCACCTGCTCCAGCGCCCGGCTCAGGGTGTCCTCCGCCGGAACGGGGGGCGGAACCGACGCTGAAGGGACGGCCTTGCCGCCGAAGCGGTCCAGCAGCTGGTTCAGGTCGTTCAGCACGATCTGCTCCAGCACCCGGGAGGGGACGGTGTGGGCGGTGCAGGCCCGGGTGCCGTGTCTGCGGTATGACCCGCAGACGTACTGCTCCTCCCCCCGCAGCGTGCGGCGGACCATGGGACTGCCGCAGTCGCCGCACCGGAGGACGCCGGACCACAGCCCGATCCGAGCCGCGTCCGCCTTCCGGGTCCTGCCCCGGCGCTCCAGCAGACGCTGCACCCCCTCCCACTGGTCCCGGGGGATGAGGGCGGGGTGGGTGTCCCGGACGGTGACCCAGTCCTCCCGGGGCACGCTCCGGCAGGGGCCGTGCATCACAGAGCGGACGAAGCGCCCCTGGGCCATGTCCCCGGCGTACACCGGGTTTTTCAGGATGTAGTCGATGGTGCGGGCCTGCCAGCGGCAGGGGGCGCTGCCCGAGGCGGCGGGGCAGCGGAACCGGGAGCCGGTCAGCCGCTTGTATTCCGCCGGGGAGGGCACGCCCCGCTGCTCCAGCATCCGGGCCACGGCCTGCTTGCTCATCCCGGCGGCGAAGCGGCGGTAGATCTCCCGCACCACCCCGGCGGCGGGCGGGTCGGGGAGCAGATGGCCGTGCCGGTCGGGGTCCTTCCGGTAGCCGTAGCAGGGGAAGGCCCCGATGAAGCTGCCCTGCTCCATCTTGCCCCGGAAGGTGGTGCGCACCTGGCGGGAGACGTCCCGGGGATACTGGGCGTTGAAGAAGTTGCGGATGGGCAGCAGCAGGTCGTAATCCCCCCGGCCGCTGTCCACGTGGTCCTCCACCGCGATGAAGCGCACCCCGTGGGCGGGGAACCAGCGCTCCAGATAGTAGCCCGCGTCGATGTAGTCCCTGCCGAAGCGGGAGAGGTTCTTCACCACCACGCAGCCCACCCGCCCGGCCCGGATGTCCTCCAGCATCCGCTGGAAGGCCGGGCGGCGGAAATTGGTCCCGGTGTAGCCGTCGTCGGTGTACCGGAAGGCCAGCTCCAGCTCCGGCTGCCGGGCGCAGAACTGCTCCAGCACCGTCAGCTGGTTGAGGATGCTGTCACTGTCCGGCCTGTCGCCGTCCTCCCGGGACAGGCGGGCGTAGGCGGCGGTGGGCAGGGGGCTATCCACGGGCGGCGGCCAGGGCGGCGGCCGCCTGGGCGGGGGTGCGGCGGCCCACGAAGCGGCGCACCACGGTGTAGCACTCCGGAGTCCGGAGCGGGCGGGACGGGGAATGGGACATGGGCGATACCTCCTCAGACAAGTCTGCTCCATGGTATGGGCGGGGCGGGGCGGATATGCCCGGGCTTGCCAGAGCGGCGGGGATGGGATAGAATGAGGAAAAAGGAGGGAGGAGCCATGGAGGAGCGGTACCTGCGCAATCTGGGGGCGCTGACAGAGGAGGAGATGGCCCTGCTGCGCACCCGGCGGGTGTGCGTGGTGGGCTGCGGCGGGCTGGGGGGCAGCATCCTGGAGCTGCTGCTGCGTGTGGGCGTGGGGGCGGTCACCGCCATCGACGGCGACCGCTTCGAGGCCAGCAACCTCAACCGCCAGATGCTGTGCACAGTGGAGGACCTGGGCCGGAGCAAGGCGGAAGCGGCCGCCGCCCGGGCCGCCGCGGTGGCTCCGGAGACGGTCTTCCGCGCCGTGCCCGAATTCCTCACGGAGGACAACTGCGCCCGCCTGCTGGCGGGGCACCACCTGGTGCTGGACGCGCTGGACGGCGGGGCGGGCCGGCGGCTGCTGGCGGCGGGATGCGCCCGGCAGGGGATCCCGCTGATCCACGGGGCCATCCGGGGCTGGTATGCCCAGGTGGCGGTGGTAAGGCCCGGCTCCCGGCTGCTGGAGCAGCTCTACCCCCCGGGGGCGGATGGGGAGGAGGACAAGAGCTGCCTGTCCTTCACCCCCGCCCTGTGTGCCGCCCTGCAGGTGGCGGAGGGGGTCAAGCTGCTGTGCGGCCGGCCCGGCCTGCCTCCGGGACAGCTGCTGTGCGCAGACCTGCTCCGCCAGAGCTTCGAGGTGATCGCCCTGGAGGGGTGAACAGGAGGACAGAGAACAGAGGACCTGCCGGCCCGTGGGGCCGGCAGGTCCTCGCTGCGTTTTGAGAGGGAGGTCAGCCGCCGCCCAGATGGAAGTAGGACAGGGCGTGGGCGCGGAACTCCAGCCCGATGGGGGACAGGTGCTTCTCCCGCTTGAAGCACAGCATCAGCCGCCGGGAGAAGCGGCGGTTCAGGATGGGCAGCAGCCGCGTCCCGCCGTCCCGGACGTAGGCCTCCCGGCACCCCTCGGGCACGAAGCCAAGGCCCACCCCCGCGGACACCAGCTGCCGGTGCTGCTCCCGGTCGCTGACCACGCAGCGCCGGGCCATGTGCACGTCCAGCCCGGCGCACAGGTAGTAGGGCTGCTCCAGGGCGGCGCCGTCGGTGAGCAGGACGAAGGGCTGCCCGTCCCAGTCGGCGGGGGAGACGGCGCTCTTTTCCGCCAGGTGGTGGTGGGCCGGGACGGCCAGGAAGTAGCGCTCGTCGGTGAGGAAGTAGCCCTGGAACTTCCGGTAAGCGCTGTGGTCGGGGTAGAGGAGCATGTCGAACTTGTTGATATCGGGGGGCTCGGCGCTCTCGATGTCGCAGCTGAGGTCGAACTCCACCCCCGGATGCCGGACGGCGAAGTCGGCCAGGCAGCCGGTGAACAGGCTGTTGGGACCGGGCAGGCCCGCCGTCAGGCGGGTCGCGGCCCGCCCGCCGGCCAGCTGCAGGTCGGACATGGCGCCGTCCATCTCCTGGAGGATGCGCTGGGCGCTCTCCAGGAACCGCTCCCCCCGCTCGTTGAGCAGGAGCCGCTTGCCCGCCCGGTCGAACAGGGGGGCGCCCAGCTCTTCCTCCAGACGGGAGATGCTCTTGGACAGGGAGGGCTGGCTCAGGTGCAGCAGCCGGGCGGCCCGGGACAGGCTCTGGGCCTGGGCGGCGGCGGTGAAATAGCGCAGCTGGGACAGGGTCATGACGCTCGCTCCTCTCTCCGCCCCGGCGGGGCGTGATCTATAACTAAAAGCTATAAGGAAAGTGAAAAACCGGCCGGATCTCCCAAGGACGACTCTGCGGTTAAGGAATGCTAACCGACTGAAAACAAAGGGAAAACCGGAGATTTGCTTGTGTATATTATAACGATCCATATGCCAAAAAGCAATATGAAATCCCTTGCGGCGGCTTTACTTATGCTTTGTGGAAATCCTATACTTTTATCAGGAAGACTGCGACCGGAACGGTCAAAATGAACAGGAAAAGGAGGTGTGCCCGGCTCTCCGCGGAGGGCCGGGAAGCGTATGAAGCAACTGATGGTCAAGCCGGAGAAATGCATCGGCTGCCGCACCTGCGAGCTGATGTGCTCCTTCGGCCATTTCACCCAGTTCAACCCCAGGATGGCCAACATCACCGTGCTGGAGTATGAGGAGGTCACCCTGGCCGTCCCCGTGGTGTGCCAGCAGTGCGAGGAGGCCAGCTGCATGAAGGTCTGTCCCGTGAAGGCCATCTCCCGGGACGAGAACGGCGTGGTGTCCATCAACTACAACAAGTGCATCGTGTGCAAGATGTGCCGCAACGCCTGCCCGCTGGGCAACATGTCTTACAGCACCAAGCTGCGCAAGGTGTTCAAGTGCGACCTGTGCGGCGGGGACCCCAAGTGCGTGCGCTACTGCCCGGGCAAGGCCCTCACCTTTGAGGACCCGGACGAGCTGGACGAGCGCAAGCGCGCGGTGGCGGCCAAATATGTGGAAGCTGTGGGGAAGGAGGGCTGAGCATGTACGGATACACCGGAACGATCCTGCGGGTGGACCTGAAGAAGGGCACCATCGTCAAGGAGCCGCTGAACCAGAAGAGCGCCAGTGAATTTGTGGGGGCCCGGGGCCTGGGCACCAAGTATTTCTGCGACGAGTGCGACCCCAAGTGCGACCCCCTGGGCCCGGACAACAAGCTGATCATGATGACCGGCCCCCTCACCGGCACCTGCGCCACCTCCTCCGGGCGGTACAACGCCATCTGCAAGTCCCCCCTGACGGGGACCATCGAGGCGTCCAACTCCGGCGGCCACTTCGGCCCCGAGCTGAAGTACGCGGGCTATGACGGCATCATTTTTGAGGATGTGGCAGACCATCCCGTCTACCTGTACATCAAGGACGATGTGGTGGAGCTGCGGGACGCCTCCCAGCTGTGGGGCAAGGATGTGTACGAGACCACAGACGCCCTGCTGGCCGCCTGCGGCCCCGACTTCCGGGTGGCCTGCATCGCCCCCAGCGGGGAGGAGGGCTGCCTGTTCGCCGCGGTGATGAACGACAAGCACCGTGCCGCCGGCCGGGGCGGCGTGGGCGCCGTGATGGGGGTGAAGAAGCTCAAGGCCGTGGTGGTCCGGGGCACCGGCTCGGTGTTCGTGGCCCGGCCGGAGGGCTTTTTCCAGGCCGCCACCGACGCCCGGGACAAGCTGAAGGCCCATCCGGTCACCGGCGCGGGCCTGTCGGCCTACGGCACCGAGATCCTGGTGAACATCGTCAACGGCGTGGGCGGCCTGCCGCTGAACAACGGCCGGGACGGCGCCGTGTTCGACAAAGCGGACAACATCTCCGGCGAGTCGCTCACCGCCAAGTACCTGCTGCGCAACAAGGGCTGCTTCGGCTGCTCCATCGGCTGCGGCCGGGCCACCTACATCAACGAGGGCCCCTTCAAGTCCAAGGGCGAGGGCCCGGAGTATGAGGCGGGCTGGTCCTTCGGCGCGGCCTGCGGTGTGGATGACCTGGGGGCGGTGTGCAACGCCAACTTCCTGTGCAACCAGTACGGCATGGACCCCATCACCATGGGCTCCACCATCGCCTGCGCCATGGAGCTGTATGAGCTGGGCGCCATCCCCGAGTCTGACGTCGGCTTCCCCCTGCGCTTCGGCGACGCGGCGGCCATGGTGAAATGCACCGAACTGACCGCCAAGGGGGAGGGCTTCGGCAAGATCCTGGGCCAGGGCTCCTTCCGCATGGCCACCAAGTACGGTCACCCGGAGCTGTCCATGTCGGTGAAGAAGCAGGAGATGCCCGCCTACGACGGCCGGGCCATCCAGGGCATCGGCCTGGAGTATGCCACCTCCAACCGTGGCGGCTGCCACGTGCGCGGCTACATGATCTCCCCCGAGGTGCTGGGCATCCCCATGCAGCTGGACCCGCTGGTCACCGAGGGGAAGGCGGCCACCCTGAAGCTGTTCCAGGACCTGACCGCCCTGGTGGACGCCACCGGTATCTGCCTGTTCACCACCTTCGGCATCGGCCTGCCCGAGATCGCCGCACAGTACCGGGAGGCGGTGGGCTCCAACGAGACCGACGAGGAGATCCTGCTCAAGGGCGAGCGGATCTGGAACCTGGAGAAGATGTTCAACGTGGCCGCCGGGGTGGAGAAGGACACCCTCCCGCCCAGACTGCTGCGAGAGGCGCTGCCCGAGGGGCCGGCCAAGGGCAAGGTGAACGATCTGTACACCATGCTCAACGAATACTATGCCGCCCGCGGCTGGACGGCGGAGGGCATCCCCACCGCCGAGAAGCTGGCCGCGCTGAGCCTGGACTGAGACCGGAGGGCCCTGCCGCCGGAGGGGCAAACGCCCTTCCGGCGGCGGCGCGGGAAAGGACGGAACATGACGGTAAAGTTTTTCGCCTATCTCCGGGACGCGGACTTCGCCGGCTGCAGCCAGCTGGACTGGCCGGCGGCGGAGGACGTGCACCAGCTGGGCCGGCAGCTCAGCGACCGTTTCGGGGAGAAGTTCCGGGGCGAGTTTTTCACCCCCGACGGCACCGACCTGGGGGAGCGGATCATCGTGCTGGTCAACGGCCGGCGCACCACCTTTCTGAACGGGGCGCATACCCCGCTGAAGGAGGACGACGTGGTGCAGATCTTCCCGGTGGTGGCGGGGGGCTGAGCAGAGCAAAGCAATGAACTGGAAAGGCGGTGGATCGTGTGCAGGTCGATATGGAGAAGGTCTGGGAGGTACTGCGCAGCTATCCCTGTGAGCAGCGCCACTCCCTGGCCATGATGCAGGATCTGCAGCATCACTTCAACTATATCCCCCGGGAGGGGATGGAGGCCATGGCGGAGTATCTGGGCTGTCCGCTGTCCTCCCTGTACGCCATGGCGACCTTCTACAAGGCGCTGAGCCTCAAGCCCAAGGGCAAGCACATCATCAAGCTGTGCGACGGCACGGCCTGCCATATCCGGGGCAGCAGCAACCTGATCACGGGCATCCGGCGCACCCTGGGCATCGGCCCGGACGAAACCACGCCCGACGGGCTGTTCTCCCTGGAACTGGTCAACTGCGTGGGCTCCTGCGCCCTGGCCCCCGTCATGGTGGTGGACGGCACCTACTACGGCAAGGTGACGATGGAGAAGCTGCCCGAGATCCTGGACAGCTATCGAGAGGGGGCGGCACGATGAAGACCATCCTGGTCTGCTGCGGCACCGGCTGCCTGGCCAACGGCAGCCGCGCGGTGGCCGACGAGTTCGAGCGGCTGATCGGCGAGCGGGGGATGGACGCCCGGGTGGAGTGCTATGTGAAGCGCACCGGCTGCAACGGCTTCTGCGAGAACGGCCCCATCGTGAAGATCGAGCCGGCGGACATCATGTACTACAAGGTCAAGCCGTCCGACGTGGCCGAGATCCTGGAAAAGACGGTGGCGGGGGACGAGCCGGTGGAGCGGCTGCTCTACAAAAACGACCGGGGCGAGCGGGTACTCCACCAGAAGGACAACCCCTTCTACGCCCCCCAGCACAAAAACGCCCTGCGCAACATCGGGGCCATCGACCCCACCCGGGTGGAGGACTATATCGCCGCCGGGGGGTATGAGGCCCTCAAGCGCGCGCTGACCATGACGCCCGACGAGATCATCGAGGAGCTGAAGAAGTCCGGCCTGCGGGGCCGGGGGGGCGCGGGCTTCCCCACCTGGCGCAAGTGGCGCACGGCGGCGGACGTGGACGTGTATCCCAAATACGTGGCCTGTAACGGCGACGAGGGCGACCCCGGCGCCTTCATGGACCGCTCGGTGCTGGAGGGCGACCCCCACACCGTGCTGGAGGGCCTGGCCATCTGCGCCCTGGCCATCGGGGCGGAGGAGGGCTTCCTGTACATCCGGGACGAGTACGGACTGGCGGTGAAGAACATCAACACCGCCATCGCCGACGCTGAGCGCCACGGTATCCTGGGCGACCACCTGCTGGGCACCGACCGGAAGCTGAAGCTGTCGGTGGTGCGGGGAGGCGGCGCCTTCGTCTGCGGCGAGGAGACGGCGCTCATCGCCTCCATCGAGGGCAGGTGCGGCGAGCCCCGGCCCCGTCCGCCCTTCCCGGCGGTCAAGGGCCTGTTCGGCCAGCCCACGGTGCTCAACAACGTGGAGACCCTGGCCAACGTGCCCATCATCCTCGCCAAGGGGGGCGAGCAGTTCGCCCGGGTGGGCACCGAGGGCAGCAAGGGCACCAAGGTCTTCGCCCTGGTGGGCAAGGTCAAGCGCACCGGCCTGGTGGAGGTGCCCATGGGGGCCACCCTGCGCCACCTGATCTATGACATCGGCGGCGGCATCCAGGGGGACCGGCCCTTCAAGGCGGTGCAGACCGGCGGCCCCTCCGGCGGCTGCATCCCCGCCCATATGCTGGACCTGCCCATCGACTTCGACACCCTGGCCCAGTACGGGGCCATGATGGGCTCCGGCGGCATGATCGTCATGGACGACCGGAGCTGCATGGTGGAGGTGGCCCGGTACTACGTGAAGTTCCTCTCCGAGGAGAGCTGCGGCAAGTGCACCCCCTGCCGGGAGGGCCTGCGCGCCATGCTGGAGATCCTCACCGGGATCTGCGAGGGCCGGGGGCAGGAGGGGGACATCGAGCTGCTGGAGCAGATCGGCGCCACCCTGAAGGAGAGCTCCCTGTGTTCCCTGGGCAAGACGGCCCCCAACCCGGTGCTGACCACCATCAAATACTTCCGGGAGGAGTACGAGGCCCACATCCGCCAGCGCCGCTGCCCCGCCGGAGTGTGCACCGCGCTGACGGTGTTCACCATCGACCCGGAGGCCTGCCGGGGCTGCACCCTGTGCAGCCGGGCCTGTCCCACCGGGGCCATCACCGGCGCGGTGAAAAAGGCCCATGTCATCGACGCGTCCAAGTGCATCGCCTGCGGCAGCTGCCGGGAGGCCTGCCGCTTCGGCGCGGTGGAAACCAGAGGGAGGGACGGGGTATGATCATCACCATCGACGGCGTCGCCTGCGAATGCGAGAAGGGTGAATTCCTGCTGCAGGTCGCCCGGCGCAACGGCATCGTGATCCCCAGCCTGTGCCACCACGACAGCCTGCCCGGCCAGGCCAGCTGCCGGGTGTGCGTGGTGGAGGTGGTGGAACAGGGCAGGAGCCGGATCGTGGCCTCCTGCGTCTTCCCGGTGGAGAGCGAGATCCAGGTGTTCACCAACAGCGAGAAGGTGAAGGCCCAGCGGGGCATGGTGCTGGCCCTGCTCCATAAGCGGGCCCCCGACAGCGAGACCATCGCCTGGATGTGCAGACAGTACGGCGCGCCCGAGCTGGCCCGGGTCTCGGTGGGCAAGGCGGACAAGTGCATCCTGTGCGGACTGTGCGTCCGGGCCTGCGCCGAGCTGAGCGTGGGGGCCATCTCCACCGTCAACCGGGGGGTCACCAAGCAGATCGCCACCCCCTACCACGAGCCCAGCACCGTCTGCGTGGGCTGCGGCAGCTGCGCCCGGGTCTGTCCCACCGGGGCCATCCAGCTGGAGGACGACGGTGTGCGGCGCTCCATCTGGGGGCGCACCTTCCAGCTGGTGCGCTGTGAACGGTGCGGGGAGCCCATCGGCACCCGGGAGGAGCTGGAGCTGGCCGCCCAAAAGGCGGGGACCGAGCCGGACACCCTGTGCCAGGCCTGCCGGAAGCAGCAGATGGCCCGGGTGCTGGCCGACACGTTCGGGGACTGAGCCCGGACAACGAAATGAAAATGCGGGGCCGCCCCGGCAGAATTGCCGGGGCGGCCCTTTGCTGTTCCGGGACGGTCCCCGCCCCGCCTGAGGGGAGGGCGGGACGCAGGATGCCGCAAACGGAGAGCACCGGTGGGTCCTGCCGCGCCCGTGGGTCCGGTGGGGCCGGTGGGACCCGTCGCGCCCGCGGCGCCGGCCGACCCTGCCGCACCGGTGGGACCGGTGGGTCCGGCAGGTCCGGTGGGTCCGCCGGAAGGCCCGGTGGGGCCGGTGGGGCCCGTCGCCCCCACAGCGCCGGCGGCCCCCGCGGCTCCGGTGGGACCTGTCGCGCCAGCAGCGCCTGCCGCTCCGGTGGGACCGGTGGGTCCGGGGATGCCCTGAGGTCCGGTGGGGCCGGTGGGCCCCGTCGCGCCGGTGGGCCCCGTGGGGCCGGTGGTGCCGGAATAGCCCTGAGGCCCGGTGGGGCCGGTGGGCCCATTGGGGCCGGGGATGCCCTGAGGCCCGGTGGGGCCAGTGGGACCTGTCATGGAGGGACAGGGCGGCGGGCAGGGCGGACAGGGGGGCGGACAGGGAGGCCGGCAGCCCGGGCACG
>CALXCT010000016.1 GCA_944386865.1 uncultured Oscillospiraceae bacterium
AGGCCGCCATGCCGCTGAAAGAACTGGGCGCGCTGCTGCTGTTCCTGCTGGCGGTGGTGATCGCGGGCAACCTGTGGTTCCACTTCGTGGAGTCGCTGCTCTCCCGGGTCCGGAGCCTGTTCACCCGACACAGGAAACCGCCGGCGTGGCATCCGCTCCCGCCGGAGGAGGACCAAGACGGCAAATGACCCGCCAGATGACGGCAGGGGTCCTGAAATCGACCGATTTCAGGACCCCTGTCCGCTTTTCCGGCATTGCCGGGAGGATCATTTTTTCCGCGCCGGGCACTGCGACCCGCAGGAGGAGCAGCAGCCGCCGCAGGAGCACCCGCCCCGCAGCTGCCGCCCCACGGTGCGGGCCACATACCATACCGACCAGGCCACCAGCAGCACCGCCCCGGCGTAAATGAGATACTTCACCATGGCGCGCGCCTCACAGCAGGGCCAGGGCGACGCGGTAGACCAGGAAGGAGACGCACCACGCCCAGACAAGCTGCCAGCCGATGCTGGCCAGGGTCCACTTCAGGCTGTTCATCTCCCGGTAGATGGTGGCCACCGCCGCCACACAGGGCACATAGAGCAGCACGAACACCAGGAAGGCCAGGGCCGCCGCCGGGGTGGCGAAGGTGCCCGCCAGCGCGCCGGCCACCACCGCGCCGCTGGCGGTGAGGGAGAAGCCGTAGAACAGGGACATGGAGGAGACCACCATCTCCTTGGCGATCAGGCCGGTGAGCAGGGCCACCGCCGCCTGCCAGGTGCCGAAGCCCAGGGGGGCGAACACCGGGGCAAGGCCCGTGCCGATCACGCCCAGCAGGCTGTCGGCCTCGTTGTCCACCATGGAAAGGCCGGGGCCGAAGCTCTGCAGGAACCAGAGCAGCACGCTCATGGCCAAAATCAGGGTGCCCGCCTTCACCAGAAAGCCCCGCACCTTCTCCCACACGTGCAGTCCGATATTCTTCAGAGTGGGCAGGCGGTAGGGGGGCAGCTCCAGCAGGAAGGGGGCGGGATCGCCCCGGAACACCGCCTTCTTCAGGAGGATGCCCGACAGGATGGCGCAGGCAAGGCCCAGCACATACAGGAAGAACACCACAAGGCCCGCGTACTGAGGGAAAAAGGCGGCGGTGAGCAGGCCGTAGACCGGCAGCCGGGCGGAGCAGGACATGAAGGGGACCAGCATGATGGTCATGCGCCGGTCCTTGTCGTTCTCCATGGTCCGCGCCCCCATCACGGCGGGCACCGTGCAGCCGAAGCCCATGAGCATGGGGATGAACGCCTTGCCGGACAGGCCGAACCGGCGCAGCAGCCGGTCCATGATGAAGGCCGCCCGGGCCATGTAGCCCGAGTCCTCCAGGAAGGACAAGAACAGGAACAGCAGGGCGATCTGGGGCAGAAAGACCAGCACGCCGCCCACGCCGCCGATGATGCCGTCCACCACCAGGCTCTCCACCCAGGGGGCGGTGCCCGCGGCGGCCAGCAGGCCGGAGACTCCGGCCGCCAGATAGTCCCCGATGAACACCTCCACCAGGTCGGACAGCCGCTGGCCCGGCCCGAAGGTCAGGGCGAACATGCACAGCATGGTGGCCAGGAACACCGGGATGGCCAGCACCTTGTTGGTGACGATGCCGTCGATCTTGTCCGACAGGGTCAGCTCCCCGGGCTTGCGGCCCTTGGTCACCGTCCCGTCCACCACCTGCTGGATGAAGCGGTAGCGGCTGTCGGCGATGAGGGTCTCCCGGTCGCCCAGGTCGTAGGCGCTCTCATACTCCCGGGCCACCGCGTCCACCCGCTCCCTGGTCTTTTCATCCAGGGCCAGGGCGCGCTCCACCAGCTTGTCACCCTCCAGCAGCTTGATGGCCGCCCAGTGGGCGGGGATGCCGGCGGGATAGGCCAGGTCGTGGATCAGCTCGCCCACCCGGTGGTGGATCTCGTGGGTGTAGCCGTCGTACAGGTCGTCCGGCTCCATGGTCACGCCCACGTGGATCTGCCGGTGGGCGATGCGCAGCAGCTCGTCGATGTTCACCCCCGTGCGGGCGGTGACGGGCACCACCGGGATGCCCAGCTTCCGGGACAGGGCGTCCACGTCGATCCGGTCGCCCTGCTTCTCCACCTCGTCCATGAAGTTCAGCGCCAGCACCATGGGCCGCTCCAGCTCGATGAGCTGGACGGTGAGATAGAGGTTGCGCTCGATGTTGGTGGCGTCCACGATGTCGATGATGCAGTCGGGGTGTTCCCCCACGATGAAGTCCCGGGCCACGATCTCCTCCATGGAGTAGGGGGACAGGGAGTAGATGCCCGGCAGGTCCACGATGGTCACCGGCTGGCCGTCCACCTGGGCACGGCCCTCCTTCTTCTCCACCGTCACCCCCGGCCAGTTGCCCACGTACTGGTTGGAGCCGGTCAGGGCGTTGAACAGGGTGGTCTTGCCGCAGTTGGGGTTGCCCACCAGGGCCAGCTTGATCTGGCGCTGGTCATGGCTTTCATAGTCGGTGAAGCGCCCGCCGTGGACCTTCTCCTCATGGGCATGGTCCTGCTCCATGCGCCGGAGGGTGGCCTCGTCGGGGGTGTGGTGCTGGTTTTTCAGGGTGCGCAGGGCATGGTGTTCCCGGCGGTACGCCTCGGCGGGCACCACGGTGATCTGCCGGGCGTCCTCCCGGCGCAGGGACAGCTCATACCGGCGCAGGTTCACCTCGATGGGGTCCCCCAGGGGGGCCACCTTGCGCACCGTCACCTCGGTGCCCGGGGTCAGCCCCATGTCCACCAGCCGGCGCTTCACCGGGCCGCTCTGGGCGCCCACCGAGGTGATGACGCCGCTCTCCCCCGGCTTCAGGTGCCCCAGGGTCAGGGGGGCGTTCTTCTTTTCTTCACTCATAGATTCTCCGCTTTCTTTCCCTCAGTCTCGCTCACTCCGCCCAGTTCAGGCTGCGCTGCACCGCCTTGTGCCAGCCGGAGAGCAGCCGCTCCCGCCGCTGCTGGTCCATGTCGGGCTGGAAGGTCTTGTCACAGCTCCACAGCCGGCGGATCTCGTCGGTGTCCTTCCACACCCCCACGGCCAATCCCGCCAGATAGGCGGCCCCCAGGGCGGTGGTCTCCCGGATCATGGGGCGGCGCACCGTCCGGTCCAGGATATCCGCCTGGAACTGCATCAAAAACAGGTCCCGGCTGGCCCCGCCGTCCACCTTCAGCTCGGTCAGGGGCACGCCGGTGTCCTTCTCCATGGCGCACACCAGGTCCAGCACCTGGTAGGCGATGGATTCCTGGGCCGCCCGGATCAGATGCTCCCGCCCGGTGCCCCGGGTGATGCCCACGATGGCCCCCCGGGCGTACATGTCCCAGTAGGGGGCGCCCAGCCCGGTGAAGGCGGGCACGATGTACACCCCGCCGGTGTCGGGCACCTTCTGGGCGTAATACTCCGCGTCCCGGCTCTCGCTGATGAAGCGCATCTCGTCCCGCAGCCACTGGATCACCGCGCCGCCCACGAAGACGGAGCCCTCCAGAGCGTACTGCACCTTTCCGTTCAGCCCGATGGCGATGGTGGTCAAAAGGCCGTTGCGGCTTTCATAGGGG
This sequence comes from uncultured Oscillospiraceae bacterium, assembly GCA_944386865.1. Lineage (GTDB taxonomy): Bacteria > Bacillota > Clostridia > Oscillospirales > Oscillospiraceae > CALXCT01. Next base: position 3,564 of record CALXCT010000016.1, read on the forward strand.
GTCTCCCCGGTGTTCATCAGCAGGAAGCAGCCGGTGCCGTAGGTGTTCTTGGCCTCCCCCGCCCGGAAGCAGCCCTGGCCGAACAGGGCCGCCTGCTGGTCCCCGGCGATGCCCGCGATGGGGATCTGCTCCCCCTCGATGTTCACAGTGCCGTAGATCTCGCTGCTGGAGCACACCCGGGGCAGCATCCGCCGGGGGATGTTCAGCTCAGTCAGCAGCGCGTCGTCCCAGTCCAGGGTACGGATATTGTAGATCATGGTGCGGGAGGCATTGGTGCAGTCGGTCACATGGGCCGCGCCGCCGGTGAGCTTCCACACCAGCCAGCTGTCCACCGTGCCGAACAGCAGCCGCCCCTCCTCCGCCATCTGCTGGGCGCCCTCCACATGGTCCAGGATCCAGCGGATCTTGGTGCCGGAAAAGTAGGCGTCGGGGATCAGGCCGGTGTTCTGCCGGATATAGTCCCCCCACCCCCGGGCGGTGAGAGCGTCCACCAGGTCGGCGGTGCGCCGGCACTGCCAGACGATGGCGTTGTATATCGGGCGGCCGGTCTCCCGGTCCCAGACCACGGTGGTCTCCCGCTGGTTGGTGATGCCGATGGCGGCGATGTCCTTCACCGCCACGCCGCTCTTGGCGATCACCTCGGTCATCACGCTGTACTGGGAGGAGTAGATGGCCATGGGGTCGTGCTCCACCCAGCCCTCCCGGGGGTAGATCTGCTCAAACTCCCGCTGGGCGATGTCCACGATGTTCTGTTCCTCGTCGAACAGGATCGCCCGGGAGCTTGTGGTGCCCTGGTCCAGGGCCAGAAGATACCGGCTCATGCTCCATTCCTCCCTGTCTTCCGCCCTCACGCGCGGCGGGCCTCAAGTCAGGAACCATTGTACTACATCGCCGGGAAAAAATCAGCATCCCCGGCGCATTTTCCGGGATATTTTTCTCCCCTCCCGCCGGAACCACTTCCCCCCGCCGGCATAGGATGGATTGTAGCACCCTAATCTCGACTCAGGGGCACGGGCCTGTCCCCTGTCCCTTCAAGAAGGAGAATGTCATGCATCGCTATCAGTGTTCCAATTTTGACAGCTCCGCCCGGGAGGAGCTGGAATCCGCCTCCACCTGCATCCACAGGCCGTGCCCGGGCTGCCGGCCTCCCTGTC
>CALXCT010000017.1 GCA_944386865.1 uncultured Oscillospiraceae bacterium
ATCCCCGTGGGTCAGAAGCGCCTGCGGTGCGGATATACCACCGGCACCTGCGCGGCGGCGGCGGCGCGGGCGGCGGCCCAGCGGCTGCTCACCGGCCAGTGGCCGGCGGCGGTGGTGATCGACACCCCGGCGGGCATCCCCGTCACGGCGGAGCCGGAGGCGATGGAGTGCGGCCCCGGCTGGGCCAGCTGCGCGGTGCGCAAGGACGGGGGGGACGACCCCGACGCCACCCACGGCGCCCTCATCTTCGCCCGGGTGGAGCGCACCTCCGACCCCGGCGTGTCGGTGGCCGGCGGCCCGGGGGTGGGCCGGGTGACCCGGCCCGGCCTGGACCAGCCGGTGGGGGAGGCGGCCATCAACTCGGTGCCCCGGAAGATGATCCTCCGGGAGCTGCGGGAGGCCCTGAACCAGGCGGGCGCGGAGGGCGGCCTGGCGGCGGTGATCTCGGTGCCCGGCGGGGAGGAGATCGCCAAGCGCACCTTCAACCCCAACCTGGGCATCGTGGGGGGCATCTCCATCCTGGGCACCAGCGGCATCGTCCGGCCCATGAGCGAGCAGGCCCTGGTCAGCTCCCTGTACCTGGAGCTGTCCCAGCTGGCGGCGGCGGGCAAGCGGGACATCGTGCTCACCCCGGGCAACTACGGGGAGGCCTTCTGCCGGGAGCGGCTGGGGCTGAAGCTGACAAACTGGGCCTCCTGCAGCAACTACCTGGGCCAGACCATCGACCAGGCGGTGGTGCTGGGGATGGAGTCGGTGCTGCTGGTGGGCCACCTGGGCAAGCTGTGCAAGGCGGCGGCGGGGAACTTCAACACCCACTCCCGGGTGTGCGACACCCGCCGGGAGGTGATGACCGCCCATGCCGCCCTGTGCGGGGCGTCCCGGGAGCTGGTCCGGGCGGTGTTCGGCGCGCCCACCACCGACGCGGCTCTCTCCCTGCTGGACGGGGAGGGACTGCGGGAGGCGGTGTGCCGCTCCCTGACCCATGAGCTGGGCCTGCGGCTGCGGGCCCGGGCGGGGGAGGGGCTGCGCATCGAGGCCATCGTCTTTTCCAAACAATACGGCCTTCTGGGTAAGACGGAGGGCGCGGACGCGCTGCTGGCGCTGCAGAAAACGAAGGAGGAGCAACCATGATCCATTTTATCGGCGCCGGTCCCGGCGCGGAGGACCTGATCACCGTGCGGGGCGCGCGGCTGCTGGGGGAGGCGGACGTGATCGTCTACGCCGGTTCCCTGGTCAATCCCGCCCTGCTGCACTATAAGAAGGAGAGCTGCAAGGTCTACGACAGCGCGGGGATGACTCTGGAGCAGGTGATCGAAGTGCTCACCGAGACCGAGCGGGCGGGAGGCGCGGCCGTGCGGCTGCACACCGGCGACCCCGCCCTGTACGGGGCCATCCGGGAGCAGATGGACCGGCTGGACGAGTTGGGCATCGCCTACGACGTGACTCCCGGCGTGTCGGCCTTTTCGGGGGCGGCTGCGGCGCTGACGGCGGAGTACACCCTGCCCCGGGTGTCCCAGTCGGTGATCATCACCCGGATGGAGGGCCGCACGCCGGTGCCCGAGGGGGAGAAGCTGCGCAAGATGGCCAGCCACGGCTGCACCATGGTGCTCTTCCTCTCCACCGGCCTTCTGGAGCAGGTGGAGCAGGAGCTGCTGGCCGGGGGAGCGTACGGCCCGGACACCCCGGCGGCCATCGTCTACAAGGCCACCTGGCCGGAGCAGAAGGTGCTGCGCTGCACCGTCTCCACCCTGGCCAAAACCGCCCGGGAGAACCAGGTCACCAGGACCGCCCTCATCACCGTGGGCGGCTTTTTGGGCACGGAGTACGAGCGTTCCAAGCTCTACGACCCCGCCTTCACCCACGGCTACCGGGAGGCCAGCAAATGAAAACGGCGGTGATCGCCTTCACCCGCCGGGGCGCGGCCCTGGGCCGGAAGCTGGCCGACGCGCTGGGCGGCAGTCTCCGGGTGCCAGAGCGCCTCGCGGGGGAGATGGGGGAGGAGGGCTTCTCCTCCCTGGACCAGTGGACCCGCCGGGCTTGGAGCGAGGCGGACGCGCTGGTCTTCGTGGGGGCGGCGGGCATCGCCGTGCGGGCCGTCGCCCCCCTGGTCCGGGATAAATTCACCGACCCCGCCGTGGTCAGCGTGGACGAGGCGGGGCGGTTCGCCGTGCCGCTGCTCTCCGGCCATGTGGGGGGTGGCAACCGGCTGGCCCTGCGCCTGGCGGAGCTGACGGGGGGCCAGGCGGCGGTGTCCACCGCCACCGACGTCAACGGCTGCTTTGCGGTGGACGTGTGGGCCTGCGACCGGGGCCTTGCCATCACCGACCGGGGCCTTGCCAAGGCGGTGTCCGCCGCCCTGCTGGAGGGGAGGACGGTGGGCTATGCCAGCGAGGAGCCGCTGTCCTGCCCTCAGGGGCTGACGGATGGAGCGGCGGAGTTGGGCGTGTGGGTCACCTGCCGGAAAGCGGAGGGACCCTTCCCACGCACCCTGCGTCTTGCGCCCCGTTGTCTCATCCTGGGCATCGGATGCCGCCGGGGCACGCCGGAGCAGGCCATCGCCGTGGCGGTGGAGCGGGCGCTGGACGGGCTGGAGCCGGCGGCGGTGTGCCGGGCGGCGAGCATCGATTTGAAGCAGGACGAGCCCGGCCTGCTGGCCTTCTGTCAGAGCCGGCAGATCCCCCTTTCGGTCTACTCCGCCCAGCAGCTGCTGGGGGCGGAGGGGGACTTCACCCCCTCGGACTTCGTGCGGACGGTGACCGGGGTGGACAACGTGTGCGAGCGGGCGGCGGTGCTGGCCGGCGGAGAACTGATCCGGCGCAAGACGGCGCGCAGCGGCGTGACCGTGGCGGTGGCAAAGGAGAGATGGCTATGAAAAAGGTGACGGTGGTGGGCCTGGGGCCCGGCGCGGGCCGGGACCTGACGGGCCGGGCGCGGGAGGCGCTGGAGCGGTGCGACCTGATCGTGGGCTATACCGCTTATATCGACCTGATCCGTGACGAATTTTCAGATAAAGAGACCCTGTCCACCGGGATGCGCCGGGAGGTGGACCGCTGCCGGGCCGCGGTGGAGCAGGCCGCGGCGGGCAAGGAGGTGGCGGTGGTCTGCTCGGGAGACTCGGGAGTGTACGGCATGGCCGGGCTCATCTACGAGGTATCTCAAGAGTATGATCCGGTGGAGATCGAGGTGGTGCCGGGCATCACGGCGGCCTGCGGGGGCGCGGCGGTGCTGGGGGCGCCGCTGACCCACGACTTCGCGGTGGTCTCCCTGTCCGACCTGCTCACCCCCTGGGAGAAAATCGAAAAGCGGCTGACCGCCGCGGCTCAGGCGGACTTCGTGCTGTGCCTGTATAACCCCTCCAGCCGCAGCCGGCCGGACTATCTGGCCCGGGCCTGCGATATCCTGCTGCGGGACAAGCCGGGGGACACGGTGTGCGGCACGGTGCGCAACATCGGCCGGGATGGGGAGGAGAGCCATATCCTCACCCTGTCCCAGCTGCGGGACGCTCAGGTGGATATGTTCACCACCGTGTTCATCGGCAACAGCCAGACCAGGGTGATCGGCGGGAAGATGGTCACCCCCCGGGGCTATCTCCAGCGGGAGGAAGCCCGGTGAACCGGGTGCTGCTCTTCGGCGGCACCACCGAGGGCCGTCAGCTGGCCCAGTGGCTGGCCCGGCAGGATATCCCGGCCGCCGTCTGCGTGGCCACCGAATACGGCGCCAGTCTGCTCCCCCCCGGGGTGGAGGCGCGCGTGGGGCGGCTGGACGGCGGGGAGATGGAGACACTGATGCGGGAGGGCGGCTTCGGCCGGGTGGTGGACGCCACCCACCCCTACGCCGTCCAGGCCAGTGAGAACATCCGCGCCGCGGCGCAGCGGGCGGGACTGCCCTGCCTGCGCCTGCTCCGGGCTGGGATGGAGGAGGGCGGCTGGCTCCACGCGGACAGCGCCGCCCACGCCGCCCGGCTGGCGGGAGAGCGGGAGGGCAACATCCTGCTGACCACGGGCAGCAAGGAGCTGGACGCCTTCTCGGCAGAGGGGCTGCGGCAGCGGTGCTGCCCCCGGGTGCTGCCCGCCCTGGACTCCCTGTCCCGGTGCCTGGAGCTGGGGTTCCCGCCCTCCCAGATCATCTGCATGCAGGGCCCCTTCTCCCGGGCGCTGAACGAGGCGCTCATCGACCGCTTCGCCGTGCGCATCCTGATCACCAAGGCCAGCGGCCGGGCGGGGGGCTTCGCGGAGAAGGCGGAGGCGGCCCGGGCAAAGGGCTGCGAGCTGATCGTCATCGATCCTCCCTGGCAGGGAGAGGGGCACTCCATGGAGGAGATCCAAAGGATCCTGGAAGGGGAGAGGTAAGGATGGAACAGCTGGTCTATCTCATCGGCGCGGGGATGGGCACCCGGGACACCATGACGGTGGCCGCGGTGCGTGCCGCCCAGGAGTGCGCCGTGCTGGTGGGCGCGGCGCGGCTGCTGGAGCCCTGGCAGGGGGAAAAGCCCTGCCGGGCCATGGTGGCCGCCCGGGAGATCGCCGCCTTCGTGCGGGAGTGCGGGGAGAGCCCCATCGGGGTGCTGCTCTCGGGGGACACCGGTTTTTACAGCGGCGCCCAGCGGCTGCGCCCCCTGCTGGAGGGCTGCCGGGTGGTCACCCTGCCGGGCGTCTCCTCCCTGTCCTATTTCTGCGCCCGGCTGGGGGTGAGCTGGTCGCCCGACCTGCGGGTGGTCAGCGCCCACGGGCGAAGCTGCGACGTGCCCGGCGAGATCCAGTGCCACGCCCGGACCTTCGCCCTCACCGGCGGGGCCGTCAAGGCCCAGGATATCTGCCGGGAGCTGACGGAGCGGGGATTGGGCGACGTGCGCGTCACGGTGGGCGAGCGGCTGGGCGGGCCGGAGGAGCGCATCGTGGAGGGGACGGCGCAGGAGCTGGCCGGGCAGGAGTTTGCCGACCTTTCCGTGCTGCTGGCCGAGAACCCCCGGCCGGTGACCGTTCCCGCTCAGGGCCCGGGCCAGCCCGACGGGGCCTTCCTCCGGGGGGAGGCCCCCATGACCAAGGAGGAGGTGCGCGCCCTGTGCCTGCGGCGGCTGCGGCTGGAGCCGGGGCACACCGTGTGGGACGTGGGGGCGGGCACCGGCTCGGTATCGGTGGAGTGTGCCCTGAGCTGCCCCAGAGGCAGGGTGTTCGCCGTGGAGAAGGACCCCGCCGCCCTGGCCCTGCTGGGCACCAACCGGGCCCGGTTCGGCCTTTCCAACCTGACGGTGGTGGAGGGGACGGCGCCCCGGGTCCTGGAGGACCTGCCCGCCCCCGACCGGGTGTTCCTTGGGGGGACCTCCGGGGCGCTGGAGGAGATGCTGGCGCTCATCTTCCGGAAGAACCCCGCTGCCCGGGTGGTATGCACCGCCGTGACCATGGAGACGGTGGGCAAGGCCGCTCCCCTGTTCGCCCGGCTGAAGGATGCGGACATGGTGCAGCTGTCCGCCGTGCGCACCCGCCCGGCGGGGCGCTACCACCTGATGGATGCCCAGAACCCGGTGTGGATCTTCTCCGGGGAGGGGGAGGGATGATCGCCCTGCCCCGGCTGCTGCTGTGCGCCCCGTCCAGCGGCAGCGGCAAGACCACGGTGACCTGTGCCCTGCTCCAGGCCCTGCGGGACCGGGGACTGCGGCCCGCGGCCTTCAAGTCGGGCCCCGACTATATCGACCCCATGTTCCACAGCCGCGTGCTGGATACCCGCTCCCGCAACCTGGACTTGTTCCTCATGGGCCGGGACGGTGTGCTCTCCGCCCTGGCCCGGGCGGAGGAGGAGGGCTGCGCCCCGGCGGTGCTGGAGGGTGCCATGGGCTACTATGACGGCATCGCCATGACCCACCGGGCCAGCGCCTATGATCTGGCCCGGACCACCGCCACTCCGGCGGTGCTGGTGGTGGACGCCCGGGGGCAGGCCCTGTCCGCCGCCGCGGTGGCCGCCGGGATGCTCCGCTTCCGGACGGACAGCGGCATCCGGGGCGTGATCTTCAACCGGATCTCCCCCATGCTCTACCCCCGGCTGCGGGACTGCGTGGAGGGGGAGACGGGGCTGAAGGCCTACGGCTTTCTGCCCCCCTGTCCGGACAGCGCTCTGGAGAGCCGCCATCTGGGCCTGGTGACCGCCGCCGAGGTGCCCGCCCTGAGGGAGAAGATGCAGGCCCTGGCCCGGCAGGCGGAGCAGACGCTGGACATCGACGGCCTGCTGGCCCTGGCGGGGACCGCCCCCGGCCTGCCCCGCTGCGCTGGATCGGGGAGCGTCCCCCGGCGGGATGGGCCGCGGATCGCGGTGGCCATGGACCGGGCCTTCTGCTTTTACTACGCCGACGGCCTGGCCCTGCTGGAGCAGTTGGGCGCGCGGCTGTGTCCCTTCTCACCGCTGACTGACTCCTCTCTGCCTGAGGGGACAGCGGGGCTCTACCTGGGGGGCGGCTATCCGGAGCTTTACGCCCGGGAGCTGTCGGAGAACGGCGCCATGCGCGCCGCTGTGCGCCGGGCGGTGGAGGGGGGCATGCCCACCGTGGCGGAGTGCGGCGGGTTCCTCTACCTCCACGACACGCTGGAGGGGGAGGACGGCCGGGACTGGCCCATGGCGGGGGTGGTCCGCGCCCGGGCCTTCCGCACCGATCGCCTGGGACGGTTCGGCTATATCGCGGCCAGGGCGGAGTGGGACGGGCTTCTGTGCCCTGAGGGGGCCGAGCTTCCCGCCCACGAGTTCCACTACTGGGACAGCACCGCCCCCGGCTCGGCGTTCCGGGCGAAGAAGCCCGGCTCCGACCGGGGCTGGAGCTGCGGCTATCACACGGGCACCCTCTACGCGGGGTTCCCCCACTTCCATTTCTGCGGGATCCCCGGGGCGGCGGAGCGGTTCGTGGCCGCCTGCGGGGCCTATGAGGAGGCAGCAAGATGAACGAACTGGAGCAGCTGATCGGGCGCATCGCGCCCGCGGACCAGGGGGCCATGGAGGCCGCCCGCCGCCGCTGGGACGCCGTCGCCAAGCCGCTGGGCAGTCTGGGGCTTCTGGAGGATGAGATCGTCTGGGTGGCGGGCATGCTGGGCCGGCCGGAGGTGGACTTCGGCCGCAAGGCGGTCATCGCCATGTGCGCCGACAACGGCGTGGTGGCCGAGGGGGTCACCCAGACGGGGCAGGAGGTCACCGCCATCGTCACCGAGAACATGGCCTCGGGCCGCAGCAGCGTGTGCCGCATGGCCCGGGTGGCCGGGGCGGAGGTGATCCCGGTGGACGTGGGGGTGGCCCGCCCGGTGACGGGGGAGGGCCTGATCCAGGCGAACATCCGCCGGGGCACGGCCAACATGACCCAGGGCCCCGCCATGACCCGGGAGGAGGCGGTGGAGGCCATCCTCACCGGCGCGCGGCTGGTGGAGCGGCTGCACGGCGAAGGTTACGGCCTGATCGCCACCGGCGAGATGGGCATCGGCAACACCACCACCTCCTCCGCCGTGGCCTCGGTGCTGCTGGGCCGCCCGCCGGTGGAGATGACCGGCCGGGGGGCCGGACTGAGCACCGAGGGGCTCAGGCGCAAGATCCGCGCCATCGAGCGGGCGGTGGAGGTCAACCGCCCCGACCCGGCGGACGTGCTGGACGTGCTGCACAAGGTGGGCGGCCTGGACCTGGCCGGCCTGGCGGGGGTCTACCTGGGGGGCGCGGCCTGCCGGGTGCCCGTGCTGGTGGACGGCTTCATCTCCTCGGCGGCCGCTCTGGTGGCCGCCCGGCTGTGCCCCGCCGCCCGGGACTATATGCTGGGCTCCCACGCCTCGGAGGAGCCCGCCAGCCGCCTGATGCTGGAGGAGCTGGGCCTGCGGCCCTTCCTCTACGCCGGGATGCGGCTGGGGGAGGGCACCGGCGCGGTGGCGGTGATGCCCCTGCTGGACATGGCCCTGGCGGTCTACCGGGAGATGCCCACCTTCGAGGACACCAGCATCGAGGCCTATCAGCCCCTGAGCTGAGCGGCGGGAGGAGAAGAAAATGCTGGTATTGGTCTCGGGCGGCGCGGCCAGCGGCAAGTCGGGATTTGCCGAGTCGCTCATGACCGCCCGACCCGGCCCCCGGCTCTATGTGGCCACCATGCGCCTGTGGGACAAAGAATGCGAAGCCCGGGCGGAAAAGCACCGGAGGATGCGGGCGGGCAAGGGCTTTGCGACCCTGGAGCGGCCGGAGGACCTGGCGGGCGCGCCGCTGCCGCCGGGCTGCGACGTGCTTCTGGAGGACCTGTCCAACCTGTGCGCCAACGAGTTTTTTGGTCCCGCCGGCCGGGCGGGGGCGGAGGAGCGGGTGGCCCGGGGCCTGGAGCGGCTGGCCCGGCGGGAGGCGCTGAGCGTGGTGGTCACCAACGAGCTGTTCTCCGACGGGGCGCGCTACGACAGGGATACCAGGGCCTATCTGGACACGCTGGCCCGGCTCAACCGCCGGGCGGCGGCGCTGGCGGGCGAGGTATACGAAGTGGTGTGCGGCATCCCCGTGCGCTGGAAGGGGGAAGGGATTTGAAAAGCGTGATCATCGCCTTCGCCATGTACTCCAAGCTGCCCATGCCCCGGGTGGATTGGGAGAAGCGGACGCTGGCCTGGGCGCTGTGCTGGTTCCCCCTGGTGGGCGCGGTCATCGGCGCGGCGCTGTGGGGCTGGGCAGTCCTGGCCCGCTTTCTCGGCTTCGGGCACGCCTTTTTCGCCGCCTTCGCCCTGCTGCTCCCCATCGCCCTGAGCGGGGGCATCCACCTGGACGGCTTCTGCGACACCTGCGACGCCCTGTCCTCCCACCAGAGCCGGGAGCGGAAGCTGGAGATCCTGAAGGACTCCCACACCGGGGCCTTCGCCATCATCTGCTGTGCTCTCTACCTGCTGGTGCTGTTCGCCTGCTGGTGCGAGGTGGAGCTGACCGGCCCGGCGGTGCTGACCCTGGCGCTGGGCCCGGTGCTCTCCCGGGCCCTGTCCGGCCTGTTCGCCGCCACCCTGCCCAACGCCCGGGGGACCGGCCTGCTGGCCACCTTCACCGCCCCCATGGACGGGGCGAAGGCCCGGGCGGTGCTCGGCCTGTGGGTGCTGGCGGTGTGCGCCGCGCTGCTGTGGCTGGCCCCCGTGCCGGGACTGGCGGCCCTGATCGGAGCGGGTCTTGTGTGCCTTTATTATGTGACCATGAGCCGGCGGCAGTTCGGCGGCATCACCGGCGACCTGGCGGGCTTTTTCCTGCAGCTGTGTGAACTGGGGATGGTGCTGGCGGTGGTGCTGGCCCAGAAGATCGAGGTGCTGGTATGATCCTGATCATCGGCGGCGCGGGCCAGGGCAAGCTGGACTACGTGCTGGAAAAGACGGGGCTGGGCCCGAAGGACGTGGCTTACACACCGGAGCAGGCCCTTACCCGGCCCGTGTTCCACCATCTGGAGCGCTGGCCCGGCCTGGACGAGGAGGCCCTGCTGGAGCGAAACCCGGAACTCATCCTGATCTGCGACGAGATGGGCTGCGGCGTCATCCCGGTGGACGAGGGAGAGCGGGAGTGGCGGGAACAGGTGGGCAGGCTGTGCTGCCGCCTGGCCCGCCGGGCAGAGCGGGTGGAGCGGATCTTCTGCGGGCTGCCCCTGACGCTGAAGGGGGAGGGGCCATGGAGCTGATCCTGCTGCGCCACGCCTGTGTCCCGGGCAACCGGGAGCGGTGCTTCATCGGCTCCACCGACCAGCCCCTGGACCCGGAGGGGGCAGCCGCCGCCCGCCGCCTGGCGGGGGCGCTGCCGCCGGTGGAGCTTATTTACCGCAGCCCCATGCTCCGCTGTGCTCAGACGGCAGGCATCCTCTGGCCCCGTGTGCCTGAGCGGGTGATCGCCCAGCTGCGGGAGACCGACTTCGGCCCCTTTGAGGGGAAGAACCACCGGGAGCTGGAGCAGGACCCCCTCTACCGGCGCTGGCTGGCGGGGGAGTACACCCCGGGGGAGAGCCCCGAGGCCGCCGCCCGGCGGGCCCGGCGGGGACTGGAGCTGCTGCTGGAGGACGCCGAAAAGCGGGGGCTTCGCCGGGCGGCGGCGGTGACCCACGGGGGGACCATCATGGCCATCCTGGCCGCGTATGGCCGGCCCCGGCGGGACTATTACGACTGGAACTGCCCCAACTGCTGCGGCTACCTGCTCCGGACGGAGCCGGGGCCGGAGCTGAGGGTGATAGAGCGGATAGGAGAGGACTGGACATGACGGTTGAGATCTGGCTTTCCGCGCTGCTGGCGGGCTTCCTGCTGGACCTGCTGCTGGGCGACCCCCACTGGGCGCCCCATCCGGTGCGGGCCATGGGCTGGCTGATCGGAAAGCTGGAGGGGGCGCTGCGCCCCCTGGCCCACAGCCCGCGGGGAGAGCTGGCGGCGGGCGCGGCGCTGGCCGTGCTGGTGCCCCTGATCTCGGGGGGGCTGGCGCTGGCCCTGGTGCTGGCGTGCGCCGCGGTGTCCCCCGTACTGGCCTTCGCCGTGCAGTCCGTGCTGGACTACCAGCTGCTGGCCGCCCGGGCGCTGCGGGACGAGAGCGTGAGCGTCTACCGCCGTCTGCGGGCGGGCGATCTGCCCGGCGCGCGGCGGGCGGTGTCCATGATCGTGGGCCGGGACACCGACTGCCTGGACGAGGCGGGGGTGACCCGGGCGGCGGTGGAGACGGTGGCGGAGAACACCTCCGACGGGGTGATCGCCCCGCTGCTGTACATGGCCCTGGGGGGCGCGCCTCTGGGGATGGTGTACAAGGCGGTGAACACCATGGACTCCATGGTGGGCTACAAGAACGAGCGCTATCTCTACTTCGGCCGGGCGGCGGCGCGGCTGGACGACGTGTTCAACTGGATCCCCGCCCGGCTCGCGGGGCTTCTGCTGTGCGCCGGGGCGGCCCTGTCCGGGCTCAATGCCCGGGGGGCGCTGCGCGTCTTTCTCCGGGACCGGCGGCGCCACACCTCCCCCAACTCGGCCCACACCGAGGCGGCCTGCGCGGGCGCCCTGGGGGTGCGGCTGGCGGGGCCCAACCGGTACTTCGGCGCGGTGGTGGACAAGCCCTACATCGGCGAGGCCCGCCGGGCCATCGTGCCGGGGGACATCCTGCTGGCCAACCGGCTGATGTACGCCGGGGCGGTGCTGGCGCTGGGGCTTTTCTGCCTGGTGCCGCTGAGCCTTCTCATCTTCGGTTAAAGGAGCGATGTTCATGCCCTGTCGATTCGGACACGGGGGCGACGTGTTCACCGCCCAGGCGGTCAGCGGCGGCCCGGTGCTGGACTTTTCCGCCAACCTCAACCCGCTGGGCATGCCCCCGGAGGTCTCCCGCGCGGCGCTGGAGGCGGCCTGCACCCAGCCGGGCTATCCCGACCCCCTGTGCCGGGCACTGCGGGCGGCCATCGCCCGCGGGGACGGGGTGGAGGAGGAGCAGGTCCTCTGCGGCAACGGCGCGGCCGACCTGATCTTCCGCCTGGCCTATGCCCTGCGGCCCCGGACCGCCCTGCTCACCGCCCCCTCCTTCTCGGAGTATGCCGGCGCGCTGGAACAGGCGGGCTGTGACGTTCGTTACCATTTTCTGGACCGGGCGCGAAGTTTCGACCCGGACGAGCGCCTGCTGGACGGCTTGGAGGGGGTACAGCTGGTCATCCTCTGCTCCCCCAACAACCCCACCGGGCGGCTCGTCCCCCGGGACCTGCTGCTCCGGGTTGCCCTGCGCTGCCGGGAGGCGGGGGCGGTGCTGATGGTGGACGAGTGCTTCCTGCCCCTGTCCGACCGGCCCGAGGGGGGACTGGCCCCCTGGCTGGAGGAGTATCCCAATCTCGTCCTGCTACGGGCCTTCACCAAGAGCTATGCCATGGCCGGACTGCGGCTGGGCTACTGCCTGTGTGCGGACGGAGAACTGCTGGAGCGCATGGCGCGCAGCGGCCCGCCCTGGAGCGTGTCCGCCCCCGCCCAGGCGGCGGGGCTGGCGGCCCTGGCGCGGCCCGACTGGCCCGCCCTGGCCCGGGCGGAGATCGCCCAAAACCGGCCCGGCCTGGCGGCGGGGCTGGCGGAGCTGGGGGCGGAGGTGGTCCCCGGCCAGGCCAACTATCTGCTCTTCCGTCTGCCGGGGGTGACCGACCTGGCCGACCGGCTGCTGAACCGGGGGATTTTGATCCGCCCCTGCGGGAATTATCAGGGGCTGAGCAAGGATTACTACCGGGTGTGCGTGCGTCCGGAGCAGGAGAATGGGCGGCTGCTGGCCGCCATGAGGGAGGTGCTTTCATGGCGAAGGCCATTATGATCCAGGGCACGGCGTCTAACGCGGGCAAGAGCCTGCTGTGCGCCGGGTTGTGCCGGGTGTTCCGGCAGGACGGCTACCGGGTGGCCCCCTTCAAGTCCCAGAACATGGCCCTCAACTCGGCCATCACCGCCCGGGGCCTGGAGATGGGCCGGGCCCAGGCCATGCAGGCCGAGGCGGCGGAGGTGGAGCCGGACGTGCGCATGAACCCCATCCTGCTCAAGCCCACCGACGACATGGGCTCACAGGTGATCGTCAACGGTGTGCCCCGGGGCACCATGCGGGCGGGGGACTATTTCCGCTATAAGAGCCAGCTGGTGCCCGATATCCTGGCGGCCTATGAGTCGCTGGCGGCGGAGCACGACATCATCGTCATCGAGGGGGCGGGCAGCCCCGCCGAGATCAACCTGAAGCAGGACGACATCGTGAACATGGGCATGGCGAAGATGGCCCACGCCCCCGTGCTCCTGTGCGGCGACATCGACCGGGGCGGGGTGTTCGCCTCCCTTTACGGCACGGTGAAGCTGCTGGAGCAGGAGGAGCAGGACCGCATCCGGGGGCTGATTGTCAACAAATTCCGGGGCGACCCGGAGATCCTGCGACCCGGTCTTGCCATGCTGGAGGAGCTGACGGGCAAGCCGGTGGTGGGCGTGGTGCCCATGCTGGAGGTGGACGTGGACGACGAGGACTCCCTGTCCCGGCGGCTGGAGAGCACCGGACGGGTGGGGCTTCTGGACGTGGCGGTGATCCGTCTGCCTCGGCTGTCCAACTTCACCGACTTCAACCCCCTGGAGCGGATGGAGGCGGTGTCCCTGCGGTATGTGCACCGGCCCGAGCAGTTCGGCGCGCCCGACCTGGTGATCCTGCCGGGCACCAAGAACACCATGGGCGACCTGCGCTGGCTGCGGGAGAGCGGCCTGGAGACCCTCATCCTCCGCCACGCGGGGGCGGGTGGCGCCGTGGTGGGCATCTGCGGCGGCTATCAGATGCTGGGCCGCTCTGTCTCCGACCCCGAGGGGGTGGAGGGGGGCGGCAGCCTGCGGGGACTGGGCCTTCTCCCGGCGGACACCCGCTTTTTCGGGGAAAAGACCCGCACCCGGGTCACCGGCCGCTTCCAGGTGCCCGAGGGCCTGTTCGCCGCGCTGGCGGGGGTGCCCTTCGAGGGGTATGAGATCCACATGGGGGCCACCGGCCTGTCCGGCCGGCCGGCCCTGACGGAGATCACCGACCAGAATGGGTCCACCCGTGGAGACGGGGCCTGCGCGGGCAACGTGTGGGGCTGCTACATCCACGGCATCTTCGACCGGGCGGAGTGCGCCGACGCCCTGGTCAGCGCCCTTCTCAAGGCCAAGGGCCTGACGGCGGAGGCGGGCGCGGTGGACCAGCGAGAGTACGCCCGGCGGCAGTACGACAAGCTGGCCGACGGCCTGCGCGCGTCGCTGGACATGGCGCGGATCTATGAGATTTTGAACGGGAGGGCCTGAAGAGATGAAAGTGGAACTGCAGCGGGTGGCCCCCGCGGAGATCGAGCAGCGCAGTATGGAGATCATCACCGCCGAGCTGGGGGAGCGGACCTTCCCCTCCGACCAGCTGCCGGTGATCAAGCGGGTGATCCACACCACGGCGGACTTCTCCTTTGCAGATAACCTGGTCTTTTCCCCGGATGCGGTGGCCAAGGGCGTGGCCGCCGTGAAGGAGGGCTGCACCATCGTCACCGACACCCAGATGGCCTGGTCGGGGGTGAACAAGCGGGTGCTGGAGCGCTTCGGCGGCAAGGCGGTGTGCTTCATGTCCGATCCCGAGGTGGCCCGGGAGGCCAAAGAGCGGGGGGAGACCCGGGCCACTGTGTCCATGGAGCGTGCCGCTGCCCTGGAGGGGCCGGTGGTGCTGGCCGTGGGCAACGCGCCCACCGCCCTGGTGCGGGCCTGTGAGCTGATGGACGAGGGGCGGTTCGCCCCCCGGCTGGTGATCGGCGTGCCGGTGGGCTTTGTCAACGTGGTGGAGAGCAAGGAGCTGCTGCTGGGCATGGACGCCCCCCACATCGTGGCCCGGGGCCGCCGTGGCGGCAGCAACGTGGCGGCGGCCATCTGCAACGCCCTGCTGTATCTGGCGTCTGACAACGCCCGGGAGTGAAAGGAGAGAGCGATGGAACAGAAGAAAGCGCTGCTGGCGGTGTCCTTCGGCACCAGCCATCACGACACGCTGGAAAAGACCATCCTGCCCCTGGAGCGGGAGCTGGCGGCGGAGTTCCCCGACCGGATCCTCCGGCGGGCCTTCACCAGCGATATGATCCGCCGCAAGCTGGCCAAGCGGGACGGGCTGGACATCCCCAACACCGACGGGGCGCTGAAGGCCCTGGCGGAGGAAGGGCTCACCGACGTGCTCATCCAGTCCACCCATATCCTCAACGGGGACGAATATGATAAGATGATGGCCCAGGCCGCCCCCTGGCGGGCGCGGTTCTGCCGCCTGACGGTGGGGGCGCCCCTGCTTACCGGCCTGGAGGATTTCCGGGAGACAGCCCGGGCGCTGGCGGAGGAGCTGGGCCCCGTCCGGGAGGACCGGGCGGTGGTCTATATGGGCCACGGCACCGGCCACTACGCCAACGGCGCTTACGCCCAGCTGGAGTATCTGCTCCACGACATGGGACGGCGGGACGTAATCATCGGCACGGTGGAGGGCTACCCCGGCTTTGAGGAGGTGCTGCGCCGTCTGGAGGAGCGGCCTGCGGTCCGGGAGGTGCTGCTGCTGCCCCTGATGCTGGTGGCGGGGGACCACGCCAAGAACGACCTGGCGGGGGAGGAGGAGGAGTCCTGGCAGTCCATGCTCACCGCCCGGGGCTACCGGACCGGGAGCGTTCTGCGTGGCTTGGGCGAGCTGCCCCGGATCCGCCGCATCTTCCTGGAGCACGCCCGCCGGGCCCAAGAGGGCTGAGGGGAAGACCCCGGGTATCTGCCCGTTGACATAAAACGGGGCCGGAAGCAAGGGAAGTCGGGTGGGAATCCCGCGCAGTCCCGCTGCCGTATGGGAAGAGCCTCTGGGCGGTATGCCACTGGAGCACTGCTCCGGGAAGGCGCGCAGGGGCGATGAGACCTGAGCCGGAAGACCTGTCCGGACCTGACATCAAACGCCTACGAGTGATAGGAAAGGATGTATGACAATGAGAGAGACCAAATCTGCAACGCTGCTGCGGATGTTGTCCGTGGCGGCGGCCGCCCTGGGCCTGACGGCGGTGGGCGGCCGGGCCATGCACATCATGGAGGGCTACCTGCCCGTCCCCTGGGCCTTCGGCTGGATGGCGGTGTGCCTGCCCTTCCTGGCGGCGGGCTTCCTGTCCATCCGGAAGAAGGTGGCCCTGAATCCCCGGGCCAAGGTGCTGCTGGCCATGTGCGGCGCCTTCGCCTTCGTGCTCAGCGCCCTGAAGCTGCCCAGCGCGTTCGGCTCCTGCTCCCACCCCACCGGCGTGGGCCTGGGGGCCATCCTGTTCGGCCCGGCGGCCATGGTGGTGCTGGGGCTGATCGTGCTGCTGTTCCAGGCGCTGCTGCTGGCCCACGGCGGCCTGACCACCCTGGGGGCCAACGTGTTCTCCATGGCCATCGTGGGGCCCTTCGTCTCCTTCGGGCTGTACGCCCTGCTGAAGAAGGCGGGCTGCAACCGGGCGCTGGCGGTGTTTCTGGCCGCAGCCCTGGGGGACCTTGCCACCTATGTCACCACCTCGGTGCAGCTGGGCGTGGTGTACGGCAACTTCCTGCAGTACCTCACCATCTTCGCCGTGACCCAGCTCCCGCTGGCCATCGCCGAGGGGCTTTTGACCGTGGTGGTGTTCAACGTGCTGGAGAAGTACGCCAGGCGGGAGCTTGAGGACCTGGCGGTGCTGTGAGAGGAGGGGGACAGAAGATGAAACTGTGGCAGAAGAACCTGATTTTGGTGCTGCTGGTGGCCGTCATCGTGGCGCTGCCCCTGTGGCTTTGCAGGGACGCGGAGTTCGGCGGGGCCGACGGCATGGCGGAGGAGCTGATCCAGGAGACCAACCCCGATTATGAGCCCTGGTTCTCCCCCGTCTTTGAGCCGGCCAGCGGGGAGATCGAGTCCCTGCTGTTCGCCCTGCAGGCGGCGGCGGGCTCGGGCGTTGTGTTCTTCATCCTGGGCCGCATGACGGCCAGGAAACCAGATCCCAAGGAGGACGGGAAGTAATATGGGGACCGATCGCTGCGCCTACCTCTCCCGGCTGCGCCGGGTGGACCCGGTGCCCAAGGTGTGGTTCACCCTGGCGGCGCTGCTGGTGTGCCTGCTGGCCGACAGCATCGCAGTGGGGCTGTTCACCCTGGCGGCCCTGTCGGCGCTGAACCTGGCGCTGGGAGGGCAGCGTGCGGGCGACCTGCTGCGCTTTCTGCGGGTGCCGCTGGCCTTCCTGGTCATCGGCTGCCTGACCATCGTGCTGCGCCCCATCGGGCAGGGGGAGGCCCTGTGGGCCTTCCGCCTGCTGGGGCGGTGGTGTTGGGGGGTGACAGAGGAGAACCTGCGCCTGGGCGTCCTGGTGTGCTGCAAGGCCATGGGCGCGGTGTCCGCCATGTACTTCTTGTCCATGAACACCCCCATGACCGACCTGACGGCGGCGCTGGAGCGGCTGAAGCTGCCCCGCCTGTTTGTGGAGCTGGTGGAGCTGATCTATCGCTTCATCTTTCTGCTCACCGACACCGCCGCCAGCATCCATACCGCCCAGCAGGCCCGGCTGGGCTACCAGGGCTTCCGGCGGTCCATCCGGTCCATGGGGGAGCTGCTCAGCGCGGTGTTCGTCCGCTCCCTCCACCGTGGCAACCGGGTGTTCTCCGCTCTGGAGAGCCGGGGCTATACCGGCTGCCTTGCCACCCTGCCCGGGCAGTACGCCCCGGGCCGCTGGCTCTACGGCCTGGCCGCCGCCGTCGCCGTCTGCCAGCTGCTGATCCTGTTTGCCGAGAGGAGGCTGCTGCCATGAGCAACGCCATCGAGGTGCAAGAGCTGACCTACGCCTATGCCGACGGCACCCCCGCCCTGAACGGGGTCTCCTTTGCCGCGGAGACGGGGAAGGTCACCGGCATCCTGGGCTCCAACGGGGCGGGCAAGTCCACCCTGTTTCTCAACCTCAACGGAGTGCTCACCCCCACGGGCGGCCGGGTGCTGCTGGACGGCGCGCCGGTGAGCTACCGCCGCCAGGACCTGCCCAAGCTGCGCCGGAAGGTGGGGGTGGTGTTCCAGGACCCGGATGACCAGCTGTTTTCCGCCGACGTCTACCGGGACGTGTCTTTCGGGGCGGTGAACCTTGGCCTGCCCGAGGAGGAGGTCCGCCGCCGGGTGGAGCAGGCGCTGGAGCGCACCGGGGTGTCCCATCTCCGGGACAAGCCCACCCACGCCCTGTCCTACGGGCAGAAGAAACGGGTGGCCATTGCCGGCGTGCTGGTGATGGAGCCAGACGTGATGATCCTGGACGAGCCCACGGCGGGGCTGGACCCCCAGGGGGTGAGCGATATCATGAAGCTGCTGCGCCAGCTGCGCCAGACGCTGGGCATCACCATCATCCTGGCTACCCATGACATGGACATCGTCCCGCTGTACTGCGACCGGGTATACCTGCTCAGCGGGGGGCGGATGGTGACGGGGGGCACGCCGGAGGAGGTGTTCAGCCGTCCGGAGGTGCTGCGGGCCAACCAGCTGCGCCTGCCCCGCATCGCCCACCTCATGGAGATCCTCCACCGGGAGGACGGGGTGGAGGTCCAGGGGTCCTGCGCCACCATCAGCGCGGCCCGGAAAGAGATCCTGCGGCTGTTGAAAGGAGAATGATCGTGATGAAACAAGGGATTCTGTACGGCGTGGGCATCGGCCCGGGCGACCCGGAGCTGCTCACCCTGAAGGCGGTGCGGGTGCTGCGGGAGGCGGATGTGATCGCTGTGCCCGACAAGGGAAGCGGCCGCCGGCTGGCCCTGGAGATCGTGGGGGAGCACGCCGCGGGCAAGCCGCTGCTCTCCTGCGCGGCGCCCATGACCCGGGATGCGCAGGTGCTGAGCGCCGCCTATGACAAAAATGCGGAGGAGGTGTGTGCCCTGCTGGAGCAGGGGAAGAATGTGGCCTTCATCACCCTGGGCGACCCCACGGTGTACTCCACCTACTTCTATATCCATGACCGGGTGCGCGCCCGGGGGTATGAGGCGCGGGTGGTGCCCGGAGTGCCTTCCTTCTGCGCGGCGGCCGCCCGGCTGGGCAAGCCCCTGTGCCTGGGCAGCCGGCGGCTGCTGGTGGTCCCCGGCTCCCACGGCGGGGTGGACGACTGCCTGGAGGCGGACGCCAATCTGGTATTTATGAAGACCGGCCGGAGCCTGGAGGAGCTGCGGGGCAGGCTGCGAGAGCATTCCCTGAAGGCCAGCGCCGTGGTCAACTGCGGCATGGCGGACGAGCAGGTCTACCCCGATTTGGAGGAGCTGGAGGGCAGCGACTACTTCACCCTCATCCTGGTGGACCGGGACGGGGAAAACAAAGCTGAACAGTAGATTTGCTTTACAGAAAAATTAAAAGAGGAGCGCCCCGGCCGGGTCAGGCCGGGGCGCTTTTCTGCGGAAACGGAGAAACTGGGGTCAGCCGGGATACTCAGGGCATTGATACCGGGGTTTGCCCCGGCTGATCTTCCCGTATTCGATGGCGGCGGCGGGACAGCCGCAGATGCAGGCCATGCAGTGGGTGCAGTGTCCGCCCCATACCGGGCGGCCCTCCCGCAGGGAGATGTTGCCCAGCGGACAGTCCCGCGTGCACTTGCCGCAGCCGACGCAGGCGTCTGATACTGTAAAAGGTTTATCCTTTACATAGAAGCGGTAAAACAGGGCGTTCACAGGGCCGGATTTCAGACGGTCCAGCACCCCGGCCCGGATGGGCGGAAAGTCCCGGTCCTCCCGGATGAGGGCGGCGGCGTGTTCCAGAGCGGGCCGGGCGGCGGCGATGATCTGCCCGGCCTGTTCCGGCTGAGGGGCGCTGAACAGGGCGATATAGTTCTCCGGCATGACCACCGGCAGAGTGCCCCGGTAGCGGAGCCCTTTCGCGGCGCACAGCGCCCGGTTGTGCCCCTCGGGCGCACCTGCCTCGCTGCCGCAGGTCATGAGGAACCAGGCCTCCCGGATGCCGTTGAACGACCCGCTCTCCAGGAACCTGACGAATGCCCGGGGCAGCTGCCAGGCGTAGGTGGGGGCGACGAAGACCCAGGGAGTGTCGGAGAAGAGCTCCGCCGCGATCCCGTCCCGGATGAAGGGGACGCTGTCGGCCAGCCGGTCGCCCAGCCGGTCGGCCAGCAATTTGGCGCAGTACCGGCTGTTGCCGGTGCCGGAAAAATAGACGATCATGATAGTCCTCCTTGTGAGAGCGGAATGGGGGAGCGGTCACTTGGTCTGGGCGAACTCATAGGCCTCCCGGAGCCAGCCCATCACCTCGCCGTCCAGCTGCTCGGCTCTGGTGATGACCATGTGGTGGGTCCAGCGGTTGGGGTAGGGCTCCACCGCCATGGCGATCCGGGGGGAGTCCAGCCTGCGCCCCAGGCCGAAGGTCAGGATGAAGAAGACCTTCGGACAGCCCTTCATCCGCCGCAGGGAGACGAAGGCGTAGCCGTACCGGGCGCGGAAGGTGATTTGGGACGCGTGCACCTGCACCTGGGTGCCCGGAAAGCGGTCCTGCAGGGTCTCGGACAGCTGGCGGTACACCGGCAGCATGCCGGGCATCCGGTCAAAAAAGAGCAGTTCGTCGTTGGTCATAGGTCTCTCCTTTTCTCCGCGCGGCTATCCGCCCGCATATTCCGGCTTCGTGAGGTCCAGCCCCCGGTCCCCCACCTGAACCGAACCGTCCTTCAGGGAGAGAAAGGGGGAGAACTCCGCCGTCTCGCCCTCCCAGGTCAGCCGGATGACGGCGTCGGCAAAGATATCGCTGGCGTTGCACTGGACCACAAAGGGGGAGCAGCTTGGGTCCTCGTAGAGCAGCTCGGGCTGCTCCGCGTCGATCAGGGCCCGGGACAGGGACAGGGCCATGCCCTCGTAGCGGGGGATGATGAGGTAGTATTCCCCGGCGGAGAGGTGATGGACGGGCGGCCGGACGCCGTCCAGGTAAGTCTGGACGTAGAAGTCCAGATCCTCCGGCGCCAGATACCCCAGATAGGCGGCGGCGTAGAGCTGCCCCTCGGAATAGGGGATGGCCTGCCGCACGCCGGAGGGGGAGGGGCTTTCCTCCGCTCCGGAGGGCGCGGCGCAGCCTGCCAGCAGCAGGCACAGCAGCATGGTGCAAAGAAGACGCGGTCTCATCCGATCCCTCCTGTCGGTCCGGGTCCGCCGGGCGCGGACCCGGCTCCTGCATGTCCATGGTACCACAATTCTTCCCGTGCGGCAACCGGGGCGCAGGTGTGGAAATAGGGGAAAAAAACGGAAATGGGGTTGTGTTTTGCCTGGAGGTGTGGTATAAAGAGAGAGTCTTCGAGCCCTGTGCTCCTTCCGTAGGCGAGTGCCGCCTGCCATGGAGCCTGGGCCGTGTCGTGCCGCAAGGGTATGACGAAGGGCCGCGCCGGAAACGGCGCCGCCTTCCCTGCTTGAAAAGGAGACGGAATATGGTCCCGGGGCAAAAGGAGGAGACCGTGCCTCCGCTGCCCGGGCAGCTCCGTCTGTGCGAACAGACGGATTTTTTTCGCCGTGCCGCGGCCTGTGCCGCGGCAGCCCTCCTGACCGCCGGCACCCTGCCGGCGGGTACGGGGTCCTTGACAGGCGACCCGGATCTCCGGGCGCGACAGAGGACGATGCAAAAGCGGCCTTTGCCGCCAAAACAGGAGGGAATCATGATGAAAAGAACGATCACGATGCTGTTTACCCTGTGCCTTGCGCTGAGCCTGCTGGCCGGCTGCGGTGCCCAGACCGGAGAGCCGGAGCAATCCGCCTCCCAGCCCCAGGAGAGCGCCGCGGGCACCGGAGCTCCGGAAAACACGGAGCAGGCGGACGAGGGGGAGGACCTGACCGGTCAGACGCTGATGATCTACTGCGGCGCCGGTATGCAGGAGCCCTTCCAGGAGATCGCCGACCGCTTCCAGGAGGAGACGGGCTGCACCATGAACG
The DNA here is from genome assembly GCA_944386865.1 of uncultured Oscillospiraceae bacterium. Lineage (GTDB taxonomy): Bacteria > Bacillota > Clostridia > Oscillospirales > Oscillospiraceae > CALXCT01. The sequence goes on from CALXCT010000017.1 coordinate 21,363, forward strand.
TCACCTTTGCCAATGCCGCCCAGATCCAGACCCAGATCCAGGAGTCCCAGCAGGGCGATTTCTTCATCGCCGGCTCCGCCGACGAGGTCAAGCCGGTCAGCGACTTTGTCAGCCAGAGCAAGGACCTGGTCAAGCACATCCCCGTGCTGGCGGTGGCGGAGGGCAATCCGCTGGGCATCACCGGTATCGCCAGCCTGGGCACGTCTGATGTGCGCACCGTCATCGGCGATCCGGAGTCCACCCCCATCGGCAAGATCGCCCAGAAGGCGTTTTCCGATTTCGGCGTGACCGACACGGTGAATCTGGTGGCCACCACCACCACCGCGCCGCAGCTGGCCACTGTGATCAGTCTGGGTGAGGCGGACGCCGCCATCGTCTGGAAGGAGAACTGCAATGTGGACGGCGTGGAGATCTGCGACACCGCCGACATGGACGGCTACGTCAAGACCATCCCCTCGGCCCGGCTGACCTTCTCCGAGGGCAACGCCGCCGCGCAGGTCTTCTCTGAGTATCTGGACGGCGAGACGGCCCAGGAGATCTGGATGAGCTACGGCTACGAGCTGGCGGGATGAACCGCCGCCGGCCCGACCTGTTCACGGCGCTGTGCGCCGGGGCGCTGGTGGTGACCTTCCTGCTGATGGGCTGTGTGCTGCTGATCATCGTGCTGCGGGGGGCGGCGGCGCTGCCCGGCCACCTTGCCTCCCAGCAGACCCTGTTCGCGCTGGCCCTCAGCGTCAAAAGCGCGTGCATCTCCACCGTGTTCTGCTTTTTGCTGGCCGTCCCCACCGCCTATCTGCTCACCCGGGCCCACATCCCCCTGCGGGGGGTGGTGGAGGGGGTGCTGGAGCTGACCATGTCCCTGCCCTACATCGTGCTGGGCCTGAGCCTGCTGATCCTGTTTTCCTCACCTGCGGGCAAGGCGCTCAGCGCGGCGGGCTTCCCTGTGGTGTTCAGTCAGAACGGGATCATCGTGGCCCAGCTGGTGGTCAACCTGCCCTTTGCCATCCGGCTGGCCATCACCGCCTTCCACGGCGTGGACCGCAAGCTGGAGACGGTGGCCGGCCTTTTGGGAGCGTCCCCCGCCCGGCGCTTTTTCACCATCCTGCTTCCCCTGAGCCGCCACGGGCTCATCAGCGCCTTCATCCTGATCTGGTCCAGGGCGCTGGGGGAGTTCGGCGCCACGCTGATGCTGGTGGGAGTCACCCGGATGAAGACGGAGACCCTGCCGGGCAACATCTATCTGAACGTGAGCACCAACCATATCGACAGCGCCCTGGCCAGCGCGTTCCTTCTGCTGGCGCTCTCCGCCGTCTCGCTGGCGGTCTCCGGCTGGATGACCAGGGCGGACGGGAGGAGGAGCCGGTATGAGTGAGAGAAGCCTCGCGGTGATCGAGGCGGAGGAGCTGACCCTGCGCCGGGGCCGGTTCCTGATGGACCGGGTCAGCCTGCGGGTGGCCCCCCGGGAGATCTTCGCCGTGATCGGCAAGACCGGCGCGGGCAAGACCCTGCTGCTGGAGAGCATGGCGGGCTTCCACCGCCCGGACGGCGGCAGAGTGCTCTACGGGGGCGTGCCGGTGTACCGCATCCCCGTGGAGCGGCGCAATATCGGCTATCTCTACCAGGACTACTGTCTGTTCCCCCATATGACGGCCCGGCAGAACATCGCCTACGGGCTGAAGCTGCGCCGGGCAGGTCGGGAGGAGACGGCCCGGCGGGTGGAGGAACTGGCCCGGCGGTTTGACATTGCCCGGGTGCTGGACCAGTACCCCGCCACCCTGAGCGGGGGCGAGCAGCAGCGGGTGGCGCTGGCCCGCGCCCTGATCACCCAGCCCGGCCTTCTGCTGCTGGATGAGCCCTTTTCCGCCCTGGACCCGGTGACCAAGCAGGGCCTGTACGGCATGCTCCTGGATATCCGGGAGAGCTTCGGCTGTTCCATCGTGTTCGTCACCCACAATTTTCGGGAGGCCGCCGTGGCCCACCGGATCGGGGTGCTGCTGGACGGACGGCTGCGGGGCACTGTGCTGGGCAGCGAGCTGATGACCGCCCCGTGGGACGGGGAGGTCAGGGCGTTCCTGGGACTGCCGGAGCAGATGTCCGGCAAGAAAGATGATGCAGGAGAGGTGTATGCATGATGACGAAAGAGGAACTGTTCCACACGCTGAAGGAGCGCTTCGGCCGGGTGCTGGCGGAGCGCGGGCTGGAGGATGATGCCGTGAGCATCACCTGCCGCTCCCTCACCCCCGAGGAGGCCATCGGCCGGACCAAGCGGCAGGATTTTCCCATCCTTGCGGGGCGGGACGTGATGATCCAGGCGGAGTACCGGGGCTGCTTCGGGCAGGCCTTCACCGACTCACCCGCCGCGTTCCAGGGCACGCTGAGCGAGGTGCTTAAGCTTGATATCGTCTGCGACCCCCACGCCCGGGGGATCTTCGTGGCCACCATGAACGCCGTCCTGTGTTCCGCCGGACTGTGCTGCGGGACGGTGCACTGCCGCACCGACGGCCCGGAGCAGTGCGCTCAGGATATGCTGGAGTACCTGCGGACCAACTATCCCGGACTGGAGCGGGTGGGGCTGGTGGGCTATCAGCCCTCCCTGCTGGAGATGCTGGCGGGCAGCGAGTACCAGGTGCGGGTGCTGGACCTGAACCCGGACAACATCGGCCAGACCCGTTACGGCGTGCTGGTGGAGGACGGAGCGTCCGCCCGGCAGGAGGTGCTGGACTTTGCCCAGCTGATCCTCTGCACGGGCAGCACCCTGTGCAACGGCACGCTGGTGGACTACCTGGACCTGCCGGTGGAGACTCTGTTCTTCGGGATCACCCTGGCGGGGGCGGCCCCCCTGCTGGGCCTGAAGCGGGTGTGCTTCGCAGACCGCTATTCCGCCTGAACAGGCGGCCCGCAGAGCGAAAAGAGATCCGGCCCCGCGCCATGAGCGCCGGGGCCGGATCTTTTTCTCAGGCCGCTGTTCAAAGGCGGAGGCTCCGGCAGCGGTTGAAGCAGGCGAAGATCTCCTGTCTTCTGGGCCGGGCCAGGAAGGGGACACCGCCGCGGTCATCACACAGGGCTGCGAGGCCCTTTGCCTCCATCAGCCGCTCCAGCTCATCCACCACCTGCGCCAGGGTGCGGTTCCCATCCAGCAGGCGGCGCTGGGCATAGAGCAGGCACCAGCCCAGGGCGGCGGACTGCTCGGCGTCGCACAGCTGCTCCACATACCGCAGATCCACCGTCTCCCGGTTGAGGGACACCCCGTCCCGGCCCAGAGACTTCAGCTTCACCCGCTCCCCGTCCCGGAACTCCGGGGAGGGGGCGGGCCTGCGGTCAGAGACCGGCGGCGCGGCGGGAGGCAGGGGAGGGGCGCTCAGGGGGAAGTCCAGCGCGGCCTGCTTGGCCCGGGCGGTGATGTCCCGGGGCACATACCGGTCCATCTGGATCACGTGGTCGGCCGCGTGGAAGAAGGCGCCCGAGCTGCCCGCCACCAGGATGGTGGAGACCCCCCAGCGGTCGTAGAGCTCCCGCACCCGGTCCAGAAAGGGGGTGATGGGCTCCATGTCCCGGTGGATCACCCGCTGCATCAGCTCATCCCGCACCATGAAATTGGTGGCGCTGGTGTCCTCGTCGATGAGCAGCAGGGAGCAGCCCGCCTCCATGGCCTCCACCACGTTGGCCGCCTGGGAGGTGCTGCCGCTGGCGTCCTCGGTGGAGAAGCGGACGGTGTCCTTGCCGTTGGGCAGGTCGTTGATGAACAGGGAGATGTCGGTGCGCCGGATGCTCCGGCCGTCCTCCGCGCGGATCTTCACGGCGGCGGGATCGGTGATCACATATTCCCGCCCGTCCCCGGCGATGTGGCCGTACACCCCCAGCTCCAGGGCCTTGAGCAGGGTGGACTTGCCGTGATAGCCGCCCCCCACGATGAGGGTGACGCCCCGGGGGATGCCCATGCCGGTGATCCTGCCCCGGTGGGGAAGCTCCAGAGTGACCGACAGCTCCGGCGGGGAGCGGAAGGGGACGGCGTCCTTCAGCGGCAGGGGGGATACGCCGGAGGCCCGGGGCAGGACGCTCCCGTCGGCCACAAAGGCGCACAGACCCAGCTGGGGCAGGGCGCGGCGGATGTACTGCTGGTCCTCCGCCAGGTCGGCGGCGGCGGTGAGCCGTTTCTGGTCCAGGTTGCGGAAGAACAGGGCGGACTCCACGCACCGGGGCAGCAGTTCAAAGAGGATCTTCTCCAGCTCCCTGGCGTTGATGGTGCGCCCGTTGGCGGGAAAGCCGATCTCCAGGTGCAGGTCCACACAGCCGCTGTCCGGGTCCAGGCGGCAGACGGTGCGTTCCAGCACCTGCTGCCCGCAGCGGCTCAGGGAGATCAGCCCGCTGTGGCCCGACCCCCTGGCCTGGAAGGAGGCACCGGAGGCCAGCCTGCCGAAGACGCGGGTCAGCTGATCCTGCAGGGCGATCCGGCGGCAGGGCTGCTCATAGAGCGAGCGGGGGAAGCCCGCCGTCCTGCCGTCCACGTGGACGCTCACCCTGGAGGGGGCGGCAAAGGGGTCCCCCTGGACGTGGTCGATGGACAGCACGTAGCGGGGGAACTGCCAGCTCCCCCTGGTGTCCTTGTAGGCGGGATAGCCCCGCCGGTCGATCCGGGCCAGCAGGGCCCGGAGGTCATTGGATGTCTGCATATCGGGTCTCCTCCTGCCGCGTGCTTACCGCAGCCCGTACTGCCGGACCAGCTCCTCCAGCTCCTCGGCGCCGGCCCGGCGGACCGCGTCCTCGTCCAGCAGCATGGCGTCCAGGCCGGAGAAGGCTCCGGCATAGAGCTCCTCCAGCAGCGCCTGGCGAAGTGCCTGGGTGTCCCGTTCGGTGCTCATGACGCGCCTCCTTTTCCTCTGGTGTTCCAGCTTCACAGCTTCTGCCGGGACCGGATGCCCGGCGGCAGGACTATTATAACACAGGCGCTGCCTTGGCGCCATCCCCGCCGGGGTGGGAAGGACAGTTGAGAAGCGTATGCCGCCGGATGGGAAGCGGCAAAAACAGCGCGGCTTTGCAAGGCCGCGCCGTTTTTGCTGAATGGAGAGTGATTGCCGGACATAGTCAGCCGATTGCAGTCAGCCCGCCGTCAGGATAGAGAATATTGCCGGTCAGAAAATCGGATGCTGGTGAGGCGAGAAAGACTGCTGTTCCCACGCAGTCCTCTGGATCTGACATGCGCCGCATGGGAAGCCCGGCACTTTGGATCGCAAGGTATTCCTCCACGGTAGTGCCTGCTTCCCGGGCGCGCATTTCGAATATCTGGGTCGTCATAGGGGTTTTCATGATGTTGGGGCTGAAGGCATTGACTGTGATCCCCCAGGGGCCCAGCTCGGAGGCGAGCTGCTTGGTAAGCATATCGACAGCGCCCTTGGCGGCGCAGTAGGCTGCATTGCCAGGGCCTTTGGTGGCGATTTTTCCACGGACAGAGCTGACATTGACGATTTTACCATATCCACGTTCTTTCATATAGGCACCGAAATGCTTGCTGGTGATCAGAATGGAGGCGACATCGTCGTGCATGATAAAGTCAAAGGTTTCCATGGGGAACTCAAGCGCGGGGTACTTCTCGTTGACCCCTTGGGAATTGACCAGGATGTCGATGTGCCCAAAGTCCCGGTTGGCTTGCTCCGCGACTGCCGATGTCTGTTCCTCGTCCCCGGCGTCCATAACGTAGTAGGAGAAGGCCATACCGGTGTCAGCATGCAGCTGCTCGCATGCGCGTTTCAGATTGCTCTCCTTGCGGGATGCCAGGATGACCCGCGCCCCTGCTTGAGCAAAGGCTTTTGCCATGGATTTGCCAAGTCCTCCCGCGCCGCCGACGATGATCGCATTTTTACCTGTCAGGTCAAACAGATTCATAATAAGTGGGCTCCTTTGTACAAGTTTTCTGTGGGGGAAAGGGTTGTGGGCCTGGCGCTGGGGTGCGGGTCAGCGCTTCACTTGCCGGATACCGGTTTTGCAAGGCAGACCCGCCACCGTCCGCTGTGAATATAGAGCGCACCCACCGGGATGGCCACTGCAGGAGCTACCGCGCAGGCAAGAAACACGCCCTCAAGCCCCCAGATATGACCCAACGCGATGGAAAGGGGAATCCGACAGAGAATGCCGCTGGTGAGGCTGTTCATGACTGCGGTCATGGTGTGCCCTGCGCCGTTCATCATCGACTGATAGGTGAGAATGACGGCGTAGAACACTTCACTGAAGATCTCGATTCTCAGATCCCGCACTGCGATGGCATATACAACGGGATCCTGTGTAAACGCCAAGGTGAGAACAGGCCCGGCTGTCCAGGCCAGAGCGACGGTGACAGCGGCCAGCAGGAGGGAAAGCCTCCTGGCGGATTTCATTACCTGGTATGCCCGGTCATATTGCCTGGCACCCAGATTTTGGGCAATAAAGGAGAGCGTACCGATCCCCAGGGAGGAGATCATCAGGTGAAAGAGATCTCTGATTTTTGCCGCGATTCCCACTGCCGCTGAGGCTTCCGTTCCATATCCGTTTATCAGCCAGGTCACGACCAGCCATGACAGACTGACCATCAGCATGGAGATCACTCCGGGGATCCCCAGTCGTAAAATCGAGACGGCGATGCGGCCGCAGCCGGCCATGCCTGCCCTGGTGAAGGAGAGCACTCTGCAGCGGAAAGCCAGATAGAAAATGGCCGCACAGGCGGAGAGCCCCTGGGCTGAGACAGTGGCCAGTGCCGCACCGGTCACACCCATGCCGAAGGGGCCGACCAGCAGGATGTCGAGACTCAGGTTTACCACTGACGCGATCAATACACACAGAAGCGGGAATCTGGAATTGCCCAGTGCGCGCAGGGCAGCGGCCGATGCGTTGTACGAGAGTACAAAAGCAAATCCAACACAGCAGAGTGACAGATACTGTTGGGTCAGCAGAGGCTGAGGTGCGTCCAGCATGGTCACGATGGGTCCGCTCAGGCAGACCCCCAGCGGTGTGAGCACTATGCCGAGAAAGAGAAACAAGAGGGAAAAAGAGGATGCGGTGCGTACCAGGGTTGGGCGGTCACCGCCTGAGAAGATCTGGCCTACAAGGATGTTGCCGCCATGGCTCAGTCCCACTGCTGTCAGGGTCACCATATGGGTTACCTGGCTGGCATTCCCCACGGCGGAGACACCGGCCGGGCCGAGAAACCAGCCCACGATCGCCACGTCGGCGGCTGAGTAGAGGGATTGCAGGAGGCTGGTGGCGAGGATCGGCAGAGTATATTGCAGCAGCTGCCGGTTGATATTTCCAGTGGACAGATTGACCTGCGCATCCATTCCTGCCACCAGCCTTCCTGCATGGAGCCCCGGATCAGACCAGATCTTTGCTGAATAGTTTGCGGGGGCCGTATTTCTTGCGGGAGATCAGATAGTGGATCACCAGCGAGACGATGATCAGGCAGATCCCGATGATATCGGTGCTGGTACCCACGATCATCATGCACATGCCGCCGATCAGGCACGCGATGCGCAGTGGCCAGATCATAGGATAAGTCATCCAGCCGATGGCTCCGACCACCACGGCGAAGCATCCGCACAGAGCGGGGATCAGGGCCATGAGAGCCGCCCCATAGCCCTCCAGCAGAAGCAGTTCGGGTCCGAATACGAAGCAGTAGGGAACGAAAAATGCGCAAAGGCCGATCCGGCACGCGGTGCAGGCGACGCCGAGAGGCTTTTCCTCGCCGATACCGGCCGCGGTGTATGCCGCCAGAGCTACGGGCGGGGTGATGCCGGACAGGCTGGCAAAGTGCAGGATGAACATGTGTGCGGCAACCAGGGGAACGCCCATTTCCACCAGAGAGGTGGCGCAGACACT
>CALXCT010000018.1 GCA_944386865.1 uncultured Oscillospiraceae bacterium
CGTGAATTTTTCGTTAATCGGAAAAATTCCTCTTTACAAACCGGAGGAACTGTGGTATTCTCTTAACAGAAACAGTTATTGTTATTGAGGTGACGATATGGCCATCGTACGACGCAGCAAAAAACGGGATGCCATCCTGCGTCTGATGCGTAACACCAAATGCCACCCCTCGGCGGACTGGATTTACCAGCAGCTTCAGGAGGAATATCCCAACCTGAGTCTCGGTACCGTCTACCGTAATCTGAACCAGCTGTCTGAAGAGCACGTGATTCGTCGGGTGGGGGTTATCAATGGTCAGGAACGCTTTGACGCGGACATCCATCCCCATGCTCATTTCGTTTGCAACCGCTGCGGGGCTGTGCTGGATCTGCCGGACTATGCGCCGTCCAGGCATTACATCCAGTCTCTCAGCGAGCAATATGAATTCATTGTGGAAGGCCATGAATTCAATCTCCGCGGTCTGTGTAAAGACTGCAAAAATCAATTTACATTGGAGGAAACAGTATCATGAAAAAATGGGTTTGCCCTGTGTGCGGTTATGTTTATGAAGGCGAGAATCCCCCTGCCGAGTGCCCCGTGTGCCATGTTCCCGGCTCCAAGTTCGTCCTGCAGGAAGGCGAGATGAAGCTGGCTGCCGAGCATGAGTACGGCATCTACGGCAAGACCGTGAAGAACAACGACGACATCAGCAACGAGGACAAGACTTACATCCTGGACCAGCTGAAGGCCAACTTCGCCGGCGAGTGCTCCGAGGTGGGTATGTATCTGTGCATGGCCCGCATCGCTCACCGGGAGGGTTATCCCGAGATCGGCCTGTACTGGGAGAAGGCCGCCTATGAGGAGGCCGAGCACGCCGCCAAGTTCGCCGAGCTGCTGGGCGAGGAGCTGGAGCCCAACATGAAGGCGTCCACCAAGGCCAACCTGGCCTGGCGCGTGGACTGTGAGTTCGGTGCCACTCAGGGCAAGGTGGAGCTGGCCACCTGCGCCAAGAAGAACAACCTGGACGCCATCCACGACACCGTCCACGAGATGGCCCGCGACGAGGCCCGTCACGGCAAGGCGCTGAAGGGCCTGCTGGAGCGCTACTTCAAGTAAGATGACGAAGGTGTCGATCGACCCCGGCGTCTGCGGCTTTGTCACCGCCGTCACCGCTTCCTCCGAGGACCAGCAGGAGGTTGAGGTCAAGGTGGCCAGCGGCTGCGAGGCGGTCCGGAAGATGATGGAGGAGCTGGGCAGCACCCTTGACGCCTATGAGCTGTGCCTGGTCAAGCCCGGCTGCGGGCCGCTGTACGAGTACGCCTCCGAGCATTTCCCCGTCCACTGCGCCTGCCCGGTCATCGCCGGTATCACCAAGTGCGTGGAGGCGGAGTGCGGCCTGGCGCTGAAGCGTGACTGTGAGATCCGTTTCGTCCAGGAGGACTGACAACTGTTTCATCGCTCCGTCCCCGGCGCGGGCCAGCGGCCCGCGCCGGGGCGCTTTTGTTTTCCATGCCGCTGCGCCGCTTGCAAAACCGGGCGGAACAGGGTAAAATAGGAAGGAACTGAGAGAAAAAAGAGGGCCGCGCCGCCGGAAGGGAGGCGCGGCCCGGCCCGGTGCACAGCCGGGGCGGGAGGGAGACGCCATGGGAATGGACGGGAAAGAGCGGCTGGGGATCTATCTTCACATCCCTTTCTGCCGCAGCAAGTGCGACTACTGCGACTTCTACTCCCTGGCCGGCCGGGAGGACCGGATGGACGACTACCAGAAGGCCCTGCTGACCCATCTGAAGGAGCTTGCCCCCGGCGCGAAGGGGTGTACGGTGGATACCGTCTATCTGGGGGGCGGGACCCCCAGCTATTACGGCGAGAGGCGGCTGCTGGCCCTGCTGGCGGCGGTGAAACGGCGCTTCCGGGTGGAGCGGGACGCGGAGGTCACCTGCGAGGTCAACCCGGACAGCGTGGATGCCAAGATGCTCCGCCGGCTTCGGAAGGCGGGGGTGAACCGGATCTCCATGGGGATGCAGTCCGCCTGTCCCGGGGAGCTGCGCGCAGTGAACCGCCCGCACACCGCGGAGCAGACCGACCGGGCGGTGGAGGCCGTCCGGAAGGCGGGGATCAGGAACCTGTCTCTGGATCTGATCTACGGCCTGCCCGGCCAGACGGCGGAGAGCTGGCAGCAGACGGTGGAGCACGCCCTGGCCCTGGGTCCGGAGCACCTGTCCTGCTACGGGCTGAAGGTGGAGGAGGGCACTCCGCTGGCCATGCGGGTGGTACGGGGCGAGCGGCTGCCAGACGACGACTGCCAGGCCGACCTCTATCTCTGGACGGTGGACCGCCTGGAGCGGGCGGGCTGGCGGCAGTATGAGATCTCCAACTTCGCCCGCCCGGGCTTCGAATCCCGGCACAACCTGCGCTACTGGTATCTCCGTCCCTACTTGGGGGTGGGGCCGGGGGCCCACTCCGACTTCGGCGGGCGGCGGTTCTCCTTCGTGCGGGACCTGGACGGGTATATCCAGGGCGTGCTGGGGGGCGGCCGGATCATCGACAGTGACGAGCTCATCTCCCAGAAGGAGCGCTGCGGGGAATACCTGATGCTCCGGCTGCGCACCGCGGGGGGCATCGAGGAGTGGGAATACCGCCGCAGCTACCTGATGGACTTCGCCCCTCTGGAGGCGAAGCTGCAGGAATATGAGACCAGAGGCTGGGCCTGCCGGGCGGGCGGGCGCTGGCGGCTGACGCCCGAGGGGTTCCTGCTGTCCAACCAGCTGATCGCCGACCTGCAGGAGTGCCAGCGTCCGGCCACTCTCTCCGGGGTGCTGGAGCGGCTGCGGACAAGAGGACGGGAAGAACAGGGGCCGGGAGACTGATCTCCCGGCCCCTGCCGCACAACAAATATATTATATCACCTGGAAATGCAAAAGGAAAGCAAATTGTGGAGGATGAAAAAACTTTGTGCAAAGCGTCAAATTCGTAAAAATTAAATAAAATGGGTTGACAAATCCGGGGCACCGTAGTATATTATAGCCAGAAAGGAAAAGGTGAGTCCAATGACCTAAGGAGACAAACCAAATCCACCGGAAAAATAAGACCGGCAATCGTGTGGACAGCGTGGGAAAAGAAATTGTAATAAAACTTAAGTTCCAGACAATCATCACAGTAAGTGAACAGCACAAAAATAAGTAGTGCAAAAGAAGTTGTAACAGAGAACGAAGTGAACACAGTTTAACTCCCGAGTTTAGATACACACGAGGCAAAGGTCAATTTCCGGAATCTGTAGAAAGAGAGGTAAACAATTGATGTTAGATAACAAGAAGCACCAGAAGTGACCCCCACCTGCGTTGGACAGGTGGGGGTCGGGTGTTTCTTGGGAAGTTTTGCGCCGCGGCAGCGGCGTTTTTTTCTGCCAGGCAGAAGGTCAAAAACCGCTCCCGGCAGCATGCCACCGGGAGCGGTTCAGTCATAGGGTCCTTAGATCGTAGGGGGTGGTCTGGTAGACGTAGTAGTTCAGCCAGTTGTTGAACAGCAGCTGCCCCGTGGAGCGCCAGCGCATCACCGGCGGACGGGTGGGATCGTTGTCGGGGAAGTAGTTCTCCGGCATGGCGATGTCCAGACCCTTGGCCAGGTCCCGCTGGTACTCCAGCGCCAGAGTGTCCGCGTCGTACTCCACATGACCGGTGAAGAAGAGACGCCGGTTGTCGGTGCTCTTGACGGCGAACACGCCCGCCTCGGGCGAGGTGGACAGCAGCTCCAGCTGGGGCACCGCCAGGATCTCATCGGCGTGGACCTCGGTGTAGCGGGAGTGGGGGGCCAGGAACTCGTCGTCCAGCCCACGGAACAGGGGAGAGTTGGGTTTGAGGGCATGGTGGGTGAAGATGCCGGACAGCTTGGCGGGCAGGCCGTACTTGCGGATGCCGTAGTGATAAAAGAGTGCAGCCTGGGCCCCCCAGCAGATGTGCAGAGTGGAGTGGACGTGGGAACGGGTCCAGTCCATGATCTCGCACAGCTCGTCCCAGTAGTCCACGTCGCTGAAGTCCAGATTTTCCACCGGGGCGCCGGTGATGATCATGCCGTCGTAGTTGTTGTCCCGCACCTGCTCAAAGGTGGTATAGAAGGAGTCCAGATGGTCTTCATCGGTATTCTTGGACACATGGCCCGAGATGCGCAGCAACTCTACCTTGATCTGCAACGGCGTGTTGGACAGCTTGCGCAGCAGCTGGGTCTCGGTGACGATCTTGGTGGGCATCAGATTGAGGATGATCAGGTTCAGGGGCCGGATGTCCTGATGAAGCGCACGGTGCTCCGTCATAACAAAGATATTCTCACTCTCCAGCACAGCGGTGGCGGGAAGGGAGTCCGGGATACGAATGGGCATAGTCAACACCTCGCAGAAGCATACTATTATATATAAATTAGGTTAACACAAGATTGTCCGCCGTGCAACTGCAAATCGGCGCACAATTGTGTGCCTGGCGTGGAAAAAAGGGGCGGAGAGAAAAATGTAAAAAACCCGCGAAAAAGGTATTGACAATACGTGAAGGATTTGGTATATTATTTGAGCGCCTTGTGAGGGGCGTCGAGGAAGTGGGACCGAGAGGCCGTGGGACGGCAAACCGGTGAAAAAAGTACTTGACAAACCTGAGAGAGCGTGCTAAGATATAAAAGTTCGCGTGAGCAGCGAACGCCTGGATGACGGTGGAAGGACCACGGACGTCCGGCGGGCTCTGGAGACAGGGCGGTCGGAAAAAGTGAAAAAACCACTTGACAGGGACGCCACGATGTGGTATG
>CALXCT010000019.1 GCA_944386865.1 uncultured Oscillospiraceae bacterium
TCAAGTCCATCGCCCGGGAGGCGGGCAGCCGCACCAAGCTGGCCGTCTGGTCCGCCGACCCCAACGTGGACCCCATCGGCGCCTGCGTGGGTCCCCGGGGCCAGCGGGTGAACAGCATCGTGGAGGAACTGCACGGCGAGAAGGTGGACATCATCAAGTTCAGCGAGGACCCCGCCGAGTATATCGCCGCCGCCCTGTCCCCCGCGGACGTGGTGGCCGTCACCCCGCTGGAGGACGGCAAGAGCTGCCGGGTGGTGGTGCCCGACGACCAGCTGTCCCTGGCCATCGGCAAGGAGGGCCAGAACGCCCGCCTGGCCGCCAAGCTCACCGGCTACAAGATCGACATCCGGCCGGAGAGCGCCCCCGAGCCCCCCGCGCCCGAGGAGGAGCCGGAGGCGGCGCCGGAGGAGGACGATGAGATCGTCCTCACCGACGAGGAGGACGGCGAGGCCTGAGCCGCCGGCCTTCCCAAGAAGTTTTTGACGGGAAAGGGTGAGCCGTATGCCAAAGAAGGTGCCCATGCGCCAGTGCGTGGGCTGTCGTGAGATGAAGCCCAAGCGGGAGCTGATCCGGGTGGTCCGCTCCCCGGAGGGGGCGGTCTCGCTGGATTTCCGGGGCAAGCTGCCCGGCCGGGGGGCCTATGTGTGCCCCGACGGGGCGTGCCTGGCCAAGGCCAGAAAGTCCCGGGCGCTGGAGCGGGCCTTCGGCGTCCCCCTTCCCGACGAGGTCTACGAGGCCCTGGAGGCCCAGATGAAGGAGGTGCCCGCCGATGGCCAATGAGGACATCCTCCGCCTGATCGGCCTTTGCAAGAAGGCCGGACGGCTGGAGGTGGGGGAGGAGCCCGCGGGCGCGGCCTGCCGGGCCCGGCAGGCCAGAGTGCTCCTCCTGGCCGGGGACGCCGCCCCCAACACCTTCCGCCGGGCGGCCCATTTCGGCGAGGCGGGGCAGGTGCTCTGGCTGGAGCTGCCCTTCACCAAGAGCGAGCTGGGCGGCTGCGTGGGCCGCACCAGCTGCGCCATGGCGGCGGTGACCGACGTGGGCTTCGCCGCCTCCATCGTGAAGAAGCTGCAGGCGCAGGACCCGGAGCGGTACGAGGCCGCCGAGCAGCGGCTCAGCCGCCAGGCGGAGAAGGCGCTGCAGCGCCAGCGGGAGCAGCGCAGGCACGAGAAGAACCTCCAGATGGGCAAGCGCAGGCCCTGGGCTCCCCCGCCCAAGGCGGCGGAGGGAAAGCCGGAGGGCGCCGGGGCGCGCCGGACCGGCAAGGCCGGCCCCGCCAAGGGGAAAACGGCCCGGAAGCCGGCGGGATCCGGCAAGGGGGCCGCGCCCCGAAAAGCGACCAGCCCCGGCAAGGCGGCAGCCCCGGGACGCAGGATCACGGTCCGGAGCAGACGCTCCGGAAAGCCGTGACGGCCCGGGCAGGGGCGGCAGAGCCCTTCTCCCGCGCCGGCGGCGCGTCCCAACGGATCAACAAGGTAAGATTCGGACCCGGTCTTTTCCCGGGGTGACTCACAGGTCGCCTCCGGCGGGCCCCGGTCCTCAAGCACGGAGGTGGCCAATTTGAGCATTGACAATAAATACAGAGTCCACGAGGTGGCCAAGGACTTCAAGATGAATTCCAAGGACATCGCCAACATCCTGACCAAATACAGCACCACGCCCAAGAACCACATGCAGGTGCTGGAGACCGACCAGCTGGCGGTCATCTTCGACTACCTGACCCAGCACAACCAGGTGGAGAGCCTGGAGAGCGTGTTTGCCGACGTGTACCGGGAGCCCAAGCCCGCCCCCGAGGCGGCGGCCCCCGCCCAGCAGCAGGCCGCGCCCGCCCAGGGTCAGCAGCAGCCCGCCGCCAAGGGCGGCGCCCCCGCCGGACAGAAGCCCGGCCAGGGAGCTGGCGCCCAGAAGCCCACCACCCGGGTGCCGGAGAAGAAGGTGGTGGACACCCGCAAGGCGGGCGACGTGAACCTGGCCAAGTACGACCAGCGTCTGGAGGAGCTGGCCCCCGAGAAGGCCAACCGGATGAAGCAGGGCAAGGAGAAGTTCCAGAACCGCAACGCCCGGGGCCGGGGCCAGAGCTTCGGCAACAAGCGCCGGCAGGAGGAGGCGGAGAAGATGCGCCGCCTCCAGCTGGAGATCGCCAAGAAGACCCCGCTGACCGTCAAGATCCCCGACGAGATCAGCGTGGGCGAGCTGGCCAGCCGGATGAAGAAGACCGGCGCCGAGGTGGTCAAGTGCCTGATCAAGAACGGCGTGATGGCCTCGGTCAGCCAGATCATCGACTTCGACACCGCCGCTATCATCGCCGAGGAGATGGGCTGCAAGGTGGAGAAGGAGATCATCGTCACCATCGAGGAGCGGCTGATCGACGTCTCTGAGGACAAGGCGGAGGACCTGGTGCCCCGCGCCCCCGTGGTGGTGGTCATGGGCCATGTCGACCACGGCAAGACCTCCCTGCTGGACTATATCCGCCACGCCCATGTGGCCGCCGGCGAGGCGGGCGGCATCACCCAGCACATCGGCGCCTATCAGGTGCAGGTGAACGGCAAGCCCATCACCTTCCTGGACACCCCCGGCCACGAGGCCTTCACCGCCATGCGCGCCCGGGGCGCCATGGTCACCGATATCGCCATCCTGGTGGTGGCGGCGGACGACGGCATCATGCCCCAGACCGTGGAGTCCATCAACCACGCCAAGGCCGCGGAGATCCCCATCATCGTGGCCATCAACAAGATCGACAAGCCCGAGGCCAACCCGGACCGGGTCATGCAGCAGCTCACCGAGTACGGCCT
>CALXCT010000020.1 GCA_944386865.1 uncultured Oscillospiraceae bacterium
CAAAGGGGTCCTCCAGCTCGATCTCCTTGGCGATGGTCACGCCGTCGTTGGTGACCAGGGGAGAGCCGAACTTCTTGTCCAGCACCACGTTGCGGCCCTTGGGGCCCATGGTGATCTTCACGGTGTCGGCCAGCTGGTTGACACCGCGCTCCATCGCACGGCGGGCATCCTCGCCGTAGCAAATCATCTTAGCCATAATAATTACCTCCAAGCATCTCCCGCATGGGCGGGATCAGATTTGATTTGAATTTGTCCGGTGCGTCCGCGCCGCTCACGGCGGTTCGGGCGCTTTACTCCACGATGGCCAGAATGTCGTTCTGACGGACGATGGTGTACTCCTCGCCGTCCACCTTCACGGTGGTGCCGGAATACTTGCCGGTGATCACCTTGTCGCCGGGCTTCACGGTCATGGTGACCTCCTTGCCGTCCACCAGGCCGCCGGGGCCCACCGCGATGACTTCGGCGACTTCGGGCTTCTCTTGGGCGGAAGCGGCCAGGATGAGGCCGCTCTTGGTGGTCTCCTCCGCCTCCAGAGCCTTCAGAATGACACGGTCGGCCAAGGGTTTGAGATTCATGATTGAGTCCTCCTTATATGAAAGATTGTTGTAAACCAGGAAAGAGAGTTAGCACTCAAAATACCGGAGTGCTAACCTAAGGAAGATAATACCCTCTTGCCGCGAAAAAATCAACCCCCATTTTGAAAAAAAGGGGGCCGATTTTGAAAATTCATCTTCTGTTCACAAACTCATCCGGGGCCGGGAGCGTCCTTTGGTGCATAGTGGACCCGGGCGGGGTAGAAGAACCGCACCGCCTTGTCCGACAGGCGGACGGTGAAGGCGGTGTCCCGCATGACCTCCCCGTCCACCACCACGGTGATGGGGTGGGGGGCGGAGAAGGTGACCGACTGGCCGTGGTAGTCCCGGATGAGCCGGGGATAGTTCCGGTAAAGCCCCCTGGCGTACTTGCCCACCAGCCGGAAGAAGGTGAACCGGCTGACCTTGGGCACCAGCAGCATATCCAGCACCCCATCGTCTGGCATGGCCTCCCCCACGGGCATGAAGCCGCCGCCGTAGTAGCGGCCGTTGCAGATGCACAGGATGGCGGTCTTGCCGGCGTAGGTCCGGCCGCCCATCTCCACCGTCATGGGCCGGACGATGCCCTTGAAGAGCACGTTGACCACCAGGGAGAGGATATAGGCCCCGATGCCGGAGACCAGGGGCAGGCTTTTGTAGTGGTGCACGTCGGCGGCGATGCGGGCGTCCACCCCGGCGCAGATGACCCCGATGCCCAGAAGGCCGTTGCAGTCCATCAGATCGAACGTTGCCTCGGGGCCCCGGCTGAGGGCCTCCAGGTCGAGGAAGGCCTGCCGGCAGTCCGGGCCGAAGATCTTCAGAAAGTCGTTGCCGGTGCCCAGGGGGACGTTGGTCACCGCCAGGTTTTCAAAGCCCGCCGCGCCGTTGACCACCTCGTTGAGGGTGCCGTCCCCGCCGCAGGCGTAGATCCGCGCGGGCTCGCCCCGCTCCCCGGCGGCCCGGGCGAGGGAGCGGGCGTGGCCGGGCCCCTGGGTGTAGACGATCTCGCTGTCCAGCCCCAGGGCGCGGATCTGCCGCTCCAGCGCCTGCTTGGCGCGGGGCTTGCCCGCCGAAGGATTGACGATAAACAGATGCTTCATCTCGTGTTCACAGGCTCCATTCTCTCACAGATACATGAACAGGTCGCACTTGAGCATCCCGTTGTAGAGCTTGCGCTTCTTGTCCGCCTTTTTGCCGAAGGTGCGCTCGAACTCCGTGTGGGAGGACAGCAGGTAGAGCTGCCACCCCTCGGGGAACTTGGCCCAGGCGGCGCCGAAGGCACGGTAGAGCGCCTCCGCCTCCCGCCGCTCCATCAGCCGCTCGCCGTAGGGCGGATTGGTGACCACCCGGCCCCGCAGCCCGCCCCAGTGGAAGCGGGCGGCGTCGTCCACCTGGAAGGAGACGATGTCGTCCACCTCGGCCAGAGCGGCGTTGTGCCGGGCCAGCTCTACCGCCGCGGGGTCGATGTCGCCCCCCCAGATCTCATAGCTGCCGTCAAATTCCTTATCCATGGCCTCGTCCGCCGCCTCCAGCCACAGGCGGCTGTCCAGCCAGCTCCACTTCTGGGCGGAGAAGGACCGGCCCAGGCCGGGGGCGCGGTTTCTGGCGATGAGGGCGGCCTCGATGGGGATGGTGCCACTGCCGCAGAAGGGGTCGCAGAAGGGGTCCCGGCCCCGGTAGCGTGACAGGAGCACCATGGCGGCGGCCAGGGTCTCCCGCAGGGGGGCGGCCACCCCCTGGGCCCGGTAGCCCCGCTTGTGGAGCCCCGAGCCCGAGGTGTCCAGCATCAGGGTGGCGGTGTCCTTCATCAGGGAGAACTGGATCTGGTACAGCGCCCCGGTCTCCGGCAGGGTGTCCATGCCGTACTTCGATCCCAGCCGGGCGGCCGCCGCCTTTTTCACGATGGCCTGGCAGGCGGGCACGGCGTGCAGCTGGGAGTTGAGGCTGTGCCCCTTCACGGGGAACTGCCCCTCCCGGGGGATGAACCGCTCCCAGGGCAGGGCCTTCGTCCCCTCGAACAGCTCGTCGAAGGTGCGGGCGGGGAAGCTGCCCAGCACCAGCAGCACCCGCTCTCCGGTGCGCAGATTGAGGTTGAGCCGGGGCAGGTCGGCGGGTGACCCGGCGCACAGCACCCGGCCGTTCTCGGCGTGCACCTCGGGCAGGCCCAGGCGGCGCAGCTCGTCGGCGCACAGGCCCTCCAGGCCGAACAGGGTGGGGACGGCAAATTGCAGCTGATCCATGGACAAAACTCCTTCGCGGCGGAACATTTTTCCCCATTATAGCCGAACCGGGCGGGATGCGCAACAGGAAGGGAAGAAAAAGGGCCCCGACGTGGAGCTGCCGGGAGGCAGGGTGCACATCGGGGCCGTATCGTTTGGGTTTAGAATTCCGCGTTGCCGACGGTGCGGGGGTGCAGCTCCACGTCGCGGATGTTGTTGATGCCGGTCAGGTACATCACCATCCGCTCGAAGCCCAGGCCGTAGCCCGCGTGGCGGCAGGAGCCGTAGCGCCGCAGGTCGCAGTACCACCAGTAGTCCTTGGGGTCCATGCCCAGCTCCTTGATCCGGCCCTCCAGCACGTCGATGCGCTCCTCGCGCTGGCTGCCGCCGATGAGCTCGCCGATGCCGGGCACCAGGCAGTCGGCGGCGGCCACCGTCTTGCCGTCGTCGTTCTGGCGCATATAGAAGGCCTTGATCTCCTTGGGGTAGTCGGTGACGAACACCGGGCGCTTGTACACCTGCTCGGTGAGGAAGCGCTCGTGCTCGGTCTGCAGGTCGCAACCCCAGTAGACCTTGAAATCGAACTTGTCGTTGTGCTCCTTGAGGATGTCCACCGCCTCGGTGTAGCTCACCCGGCCGAAGTCGGAGGAGGCCACGTGCTCCAGCCGCTCCTTCAGCCCCTTGTCCACGAAGGAGTTGAAGAAGCTGATCTCGTCGGGGCACTTGTCCAGCACGGTGCGGATGACATACTTGATCATGGCCTCGGCGTTGTCCATATAGTCGCCCAGGTCGGCGAAGGCCATCTCCGGTTCGATCATCCAGAACTCGGCGGCGTGGCGCTGGGTGTTGGAGTTCTCCGCCCGGAAGGTGGGGCCGAAGGTGTACACGTTGCCGAAGGCCATGGCGAAGTTCTCCGCGTTGAGCTGGCCGGACACGGTGAGGCTGGCCCTCTTGCCGAAGAAGTCCTTGGTGTAGTCCACGCTGCCGTCCTCGTTTTTGGGCACGTTCTCCAGGTCCAGGGTGGTCACCTGGAACATCTCGCCCGCGCCCTCGCAGTCGCTGGCGGTGATGATGGGGGTGTTCACATAGACGAAGCCCCGCTCCTGGAAGAAGCAGTGGATGGCGTGGGCGGCCACCGAGCGCACCCGGAAGGCGGCGGAGAACAGGTTGGTGCGGGGGCGCAGGTGCTGGATGGTGCGCAGGAACTCCACCCCGTGGCGCTTTTTCTGCAGGGGGTAGTCGGGGGCGGAGGGGCCCTCCACGGCGATGGAGTCCGCCTTCACCTCCAGGGGCTGCTTGGCTTCGGGGGTGAGCACCAGGGTGCCGGTGACGATGAGGGCGGCGCCCACGTTCTGTCCGGCGATCTCCTTGTAGTTGGGCAGCAGGTTGGCGTCCATGACCACCTGCAGGTTCTTGAAGCAGGAGCCGTCGTTGAGCTCGATGAAGCCGAAGGTCTTCATATCCCGGATGGTGCGGGCCCAGCCCATGACGGTGACCGTCTGGCCGCCCAGCGCCTCCTGATCGGCGAAGATCTGAGAAATGGTTGTCCGTTCCAAAGCGAATCCTCCTCGATTCTTGCAGTTGCCTCTAAGTATAGCCGCTTTGTCCGCGTTTTGCAACCATTTCCGGCATCTCAGTACAGGGGGAGGAAAAACAGCCAGGGCGCGGTGACGATGGCCAGGGTCAGGGCCAGCACATGGGCCTGCCGCCCGTCCAGCTCCGGGACCCGCCGGAACACCCGTCGGTCGAAGAAATAGATGCATGTGCCCGCCATGGCCGTCCCCAGGGCGGTCCACACCAGGGCCAGGGGGTGCATGAAGGGGTTGACGGTCATGGCCATGGCAAAGTCGTTGAGCCAGCCGGAGCTGTCCGGGGCCAGGGCCCAGGCCCCGAACAGGCCCAGGGCCAGCCACAGGGCTCCGATGATGTCGGACAGGAAGCCCAGCAGACATACCTTCCACCAGCACCCCTTCAGCACGGCCCCCTTGGCGGGGTGCCGCAGGGCCAGCAGGGCGAGGACGGTCACCAGACAGTCGATGACCAGGTTGCCGAAAAAGGTGACCAGGATCACCGGCGGGGTGGGCCAGAACATGAGGATCCAGACGGGAAAGAGCACGTTGTACAGCCGGACTTGACGTTTCATGACACAGATCTCCTTTCTTTCGGGGGTCCTCCATCCGTATTTTAACAGAGAGGGCGGCAGGGAGGAAAGGAGAGCGGGACATTTGGCTGTTTCCGGGGGATGAACGGCAGCCGCCGGCCGCCCCGGGAGGGGGAGACCGGCGGTTCAGCGCTGGATGGAGGCGTGGAGCAGGGACCAGAGAGAGAGCAGGGAGAGGATCACAAGGGCGGCCGCGGCGGATAGCCCCAGAGCGGGCAGTACGCCGGCCTGGGCCAGATCCTCCCAGGGCAGCCGGCTCTGGCCCAGGGCAATCACCATCCAGGTTCCCCACAGGGCCCAGCCGCCCCTGCGGCCGAAACGCTGATACACGGCTCCCGCCACCAGCCCCAGCAGAAGGCAGACCAGGGCGGCCAGGGGGAGCACCCACCAGGGGCAGCTCACCTGCTCCACGAACAGCGGGCCCGTCTGCGCAAGTCCCGCGGCCCACTCGGGCACGGCGGGGGCCTCCGGCCCCAGTTCATAGCCCGGCGCGCCCACCAGGGCGGCCCACAGGGGCGGGGCGAACAGCCCCTCCAGCCGGACCAGCAGGGCGGACAGGCCGAAGGCGGCGGCCGCCTCCAGCGCCAGCAGGGCCAGCACGCCCTCCAGCGTCCGGCGGCGGGTGCAGCTGAAGCGTACCCCGTCCTCGAAGGTGAAGTAGCAGTGGGCGAAGCCGTAAATGACGATCAGGATCCCGGAAAAGATGGGCAGCAGGATATTGGACACCAGCGGAAACACATCGGGCTTCAGAAGATAGACCGCCAGGGCGGAGACCAGGTGGATGAGCAGGAAGCACCCGCCCACGATGGCCGCGATGCCTCCGAAATTGGAGCGATTGAGGCGGATGAGTTTGGTCAGCATGGGATTTCAGCTCCTTTCTCCAGCGCTCAGCGCACCGTGGCTTGCAGCACCCACCGGCGCAGCAGCAGGGCGCAGACCAGGGTGAGGGCGGCGAACACGCCGTAGAAGATGGGCACCAGCGGGCCGAACTGAAGGTCCATGCCCGACACGATGAGCACCACCGCCACAAGGCCGCTGGCCAGTATCCAGAACAGGACCATCAGAATGACCCCCAGCACCTTGTGGCTGGTCATCACCCGGCCCAGGCAGGCCCCGGCGGCCTGGCTGAGCAGGTAGAACAGGCCCGCCATGGGCCAGGAGGCGGCGGGGCGGTACATGGGCACCCCCGTGCGCGGCGCGCTGTCCATGCCGGTGAACTCCGGGAAGGCCACCACCCCCCAGCCCAGCCATTCGGGCACCAGGGCGGTGAGCACGGTGACCGCCAGGCACACAAGGGCGGTGGCGAGAAAGGTCACCAGGACGGCGGCGTACAGGTCCCGCCGCCGGGCCCCCATGGACAGGGGCAGCTCCAGATTGTAGGTGGACAGGGTGGTGGACATGACGAACAGCAGGACCATGATGGCGATGGGCAGGGCCTGGTAGTAGCTGTCGAAGAATTCCACCGCCAGCAGCTGGGAAAATACGGCGGCCGCCGCCCCGAACAGCAGGGCGTAGCCAGCCATGGGCCCCAGATAGGCCCAGGCGTAGTAGCGCAGGCAGCGAGTCATGGCGCGCACCTCCTCAGGGCTGCTCATCCCCGTGGCCGCACAGGGCCACGAAGACCTTCTGAAGGTTCATGGGGGCGATGTCCACGTCGGCCGCCTCCGCGTCCCGGAGCTTCACCATCTCTCCCCGCACGGCGCAGGTCTTGTGCCGGCCCATCTGATGGGTGGAGAGCACCTGCAGCCCCCGGCAGACCCGGTCCACCTCGTCCTCGTGGCCCGAGATGTAATGGAACTGGGCGATGAGCTCCTCGGTGGGGCAGCTTTCCAGGATCTTGCCCTCGTCCAGGATGATCACGTCCTCAAAGACGGAGGCGGCCTCCTCGATGATGTGGGTGGAGACCAGGAAGGTGCGTCCCGTCTCGGCGTAGTCCTCCAGCAGCAGCTGGTAGAAGCGCTCCCGCATCACCACGTCCAGCCCCGCCGCCGGCTCGTCCAGAATGGTGATGGGGGCGCGGCTGGCCAGGGCCAGCAGGATGGTCACCATGGACATCTGCCCCTTGGACAGCTGGCAGATCTTTTTCTTGGGGTCCAGCCTGAACTCCCGCAGCAGCCGGTCGGCGTAGGCCTGGTCCCAGCCGGGCCAGAAGGCGGCGGCGGAGCGCAGGTAGTGGCGCACCTTCAGGGTGTTCTGCCCGGTGAACAGGCTGGCCTGCAGCTCCCGGGAGAAGCAGAGCTTGTCCAGCGCCCGCTGGTTCTCCCACACAGGCTCCCCGTCCAGGGTCACGCTGCCGGAATCCAGGGTGTTCTGGGCGGTGAGGACGCCCAGCAGGGTGGTCTTGCCCGCGCCGTTGCGGCCGATGAGGCCATAGATCTTCCCGGGCAGGATGTCCAGGTCCAGGTCCTTCAGCACCTCCAGCGCCCCGTAGGACTTGCACACGCCCCGGGCGCTGAGCACGCCGTCCATTGTCGTCGTCATAGGTCGTTCTCTCCTTCCTTCACGGCCCGGGACACCAGGTCCAGCAGGGCCTGCCCGCCCAGCCCCAGCGACCGGCTCTCCCGGACCAGGGGGCGGATATAGCTCTCGTAAAACGCGGCCCGCCGCTTCTCCATCACCTTTTCCCCCGCGCCGGGGGCCACGAACATCCCGATGCCCCGCCGCTTGTAGAGCACCCCGTCGGCCACCAGCAGGTTGATGCCCTTGGCGGCGGTGGCCGGGTTGATGTTGTAGGCCCGGGCCAGCTCGTTGGTGCTGGGCACCTGCTCCTCCTCCCGGTACACCCCCCGCAGGATGTCGTCCTCCAGCATGGACGCGATCTGGAGATAGATCAGCGACTGGTCGCTGAGCGAACCTCGCATGGGCTCACCTCCGTTCCGGTCAGGTTAAATAGTTCATTACTTGCGTAACTAACCATATAACATAAAAGGCGATTTGTCAAGAGAAAATCGAAAAAAACCGGGGCCCGCGCGGCTGCGCGGGCCCCGGAAGGGGGATTTTCATGGCGGGGACGGCCCCGGCGGAGGAGGGAGCCGTCTGAGGCTGCGGCCCCGGGAGACAGTGGACGGCGGTCAGTCCAGCAGGCGGGCCATGTCCTCCGGCAGGGGGAGGGAGAAGAACAGGGACTCCCCGGTGACGGGCTGGGTCAGCGCCAGCCGGGCGGAGTGGAGGGCGGGGCGGGGGATGAGGGCCGGGTCCTCGGTGCCGTAGAGGAAGTCCCCGGTGAGGGGATGACCCAGGTGGGCCATGTGGACCCGGATCTGGTGGGTGCGGCCGGTGTCCAGGGTGAGACGCAGCAGGGCCCGGTCCCCATGGACGGCCTCCACCCGGTAGCGGGTGCGGGCGGGGGCGCCGTCGGGGCGGACCATCTGTTCCACCAGAGAGCCGGGGCGGCGGCCCAGAGGGGCGTCCACTACCCCCTCCGGCGGGTCGGGCACCCCCTGGCACACCGCCAGGTACTCCCGGTGAAAGTCCCCTGAGTGCAGCTGCCGGCGGAGCACGTCCTGGGCGTGGGGGTGCTTGGCGGCCACCAGCAGGCCGGAGGTGCCCCGGTCCAGCCGGTGGACCGGGTGGAAGTCCGCCGGGTCGCCCCGGGTCTCATAGTAGTGGAGCAGGAAGTTGCCCAGGGTGTCGTCATAGTGGCCCGGGCCGGGGTGGACGGGTACCCCGGGGGCCTTGTTGAGCACGATGAGGTCCCCGTCCTCGTAGACGATGTCCAGCGGTCCCGGTGCGGGGACGAGATCGCCGCGCCGGGCGGGGTCGGACAGCCGCGCGGAGAGCACCTGCCCGGCGGCGGGCCGCACGTCGCTGTTCACCCGTACGCCGTCCAGCAATATGCCGTCCTCCAGCCACTTGATCCGCCGGATCACCGTGCCCGAGAGCTTCATCTCATACTTCAGCAGGGACCACACCCGCCGCCCGGCCAGCTCCGGGGTGACGGTCAGCTCCAGCCGCCGGGGCGGGAGAGAGGGGCGCTCCATGGGGCCCCTCACATCCGCCTGGCCCAGCGGCCCAGGTTCACCATCAGAAACAGGCAGTGCAGCACGATGAGGACGGACACCAGCGCCGTGGGGAAGCCGGAGCCCAGGACCAGCGTCACCAGGAAGGCCGCCCACAGCAGGTACAGCGTCCAGTACCAGCTGGTATGGGCCGCCTTCTCCCGGATGGCCACGTTGCGCTCGTCCCGCTCAGCCCGGTCCATCTCCCGGCGCTGCTCCGGGGTCCACTTCCGTTCCCAATGCGCCGTCAGCAGGCGGGAGCAGGCCAGCCCGCCCAGCATCCCGGCCGCACCGAAGCACAGGCCGCTCATGGGCCGGTCCAGCCGGTCGCCCAGCACAACGGCCGCAACGCCCAGTCCCACGGCCACCGCCAGGGCCAGGGCGGGGAGCGTCTTTTTCCAAACGTCTTTCATAGCTCCTCCTCCTCAAACAGAAAGACTTCCTCGATGGTCCGTCCGAAAAACCGCGCGATCTTGTGGGCCAGCAGCAGGGAGGCGTTGTACCGCCCGCTCTCCAGAGAGATGATGGTCTGCCGGGTCACGTCCACCGCGTCGGCCAGCTCCGCCTGGGACAGGCCCCGCGCCTTGCGCAGGGCGGCGATGCGGTTGGTCATGGGCAGCCCTCCCTCTGTAAATGTAAAGCTCGCTTTACTATCTGAACGATATCACAGGCTGCGCGAAATGTCAAGGGTGCTTTACATATAAAGATGAAATTTTCCCGGCGGCGGGGGGCAAATGTGTCGTGACTCTTGTCTCCGGGTATGCTTTGCTTTATAATGGGGACTGCCCGGGCCGCCGGAGGGCGGCACGGGGAGACAAAGGAGGACGACGGCGTGAACGACCGGCTGTATATCGTGGTTCCCTGCTACAACGAGGAGGAGGTGCTGCCCGAGACGGCGCGCCGCCTGAAGGAGAAGATGACCGCCCTGATGGGGGCGGGAAAGATTGCCCCGGACAGCCGGGTGCTGCTGGTCAACGACGGCTCGAAGGACCGCACCTGGGAGCTGATCTGCAGCCTGCACGGGGAGGACGGGCTGTTCTCCGGCCTGGACCTGACCCGGAACCGGGGGCACCAGAACGCGCTGCTGGCAGGGCTGATGACCGCCCGGGAGCGGGCGGACATGGTGATCTCCATGGACGCCGACCTGCAGGACGACATCGACGCGGTGGACGAGATGGTGGACAAGTACCGGGAGGGGTGCGACATCGTCTACGGCGTGCGCTCCTCCCGCAAGACGGACACCTTCTTCAAGCGCTTCACCGCCGAGGGCTTTTACCGGCTGATGAATTTCCTGGGTGCCAACGTGGTGTTCAACCACGCCGACTACCGGCTCATGTCCCGCCGGGCGCTGGACGGGCTGGCCCAATTTAAGGAAGTGAATCTCTTCCTCCGGGGCATCGTGCCCATGATCGGCTACCGCACCGACACGGTGGAGTACGAGCGGGGGGAGCGCTTCGCCGGGGAGAGCAAGTACCCCCTGAAGAAGATGCTCTCCTTCGCCATGGAGGGCATCACCAGCCTGTCCACCAAGCCCATCCGGTATATCACCACCCTGGGCTTTCTGATCTTCATGGTGTCCATCGTGATGATCGTCTACAATGTGGCCCGCTGGTGTACCGGAAACACCGTCACCGGCTGGGCCAGCCTGGCCTGCTCCCTGTGGGCCATCGGAGGACTGATTTTGCTGGCCCTGGGCGTGATCGGGGAGTATATCGGCAAGATCTATCTGGAGACCAAGGGCCGGCCCCGGTTTTTGATCCGGGAGGTGCTGGAGGACCGGGATGAGAAAGTGGATTGACGCCTCGGTCTGGAAATTCCTGCTGGTGGGGGTGGCCAACACCCTGGTGGGGTCGGGGATCATGTTTCTGCTGTACAACCTGGCCCGCGCGCCCTACTGGCTGTCGGTGTGCGCCAACTATGTGGTGGGCGGAGTGCTGAGCTTTTTCCTCAACAAGTATTTCACCTTCCAGAACAAGGAGCGCTCCGCCGCCCAGGTGTTCCGCTTCATCCTCACGGTGGCGGTGTGCGCCGGGGTGGCCTACGGCCTGGCCAAGCCCGCGGTGCGCTGGGTGTTGGCGGGATACGGCACCCGGGTACAGGAAAATATCGCCATGCTGGCGGGAATGTGCCTGTATACCGTGCTCAACTACTTCGGCCAGCGGTTCTTCGCCTTTCGGCGGCATCCGGATGGAGGCGACTAAAAAAGGGCCGGCGTTCCCAACGGAACGCCGGCCCCCTTTTATTGCCGGTTTGGCCTGTATGCCCCAAACAGGTTCTTCAGCAGGATGGACATCAGCTGCTGGTTGCCCTTCATGCCCTTGATCTTGGTGGGGGTGGGCTCCCCCTTGGGGTAGGCCCGGGTCACCGGCACCTCGCAGGCCTTCATTCCCAACTGGGTGGCCCGCACGGAGAGGTAGGCCAGCAGCTCATAGGTCTGGAACACGTCCCGCAGGGGCTGCACCCCCGGGTGGGTGAGGTAGCGCCGGGAGTAGGCCCGGTAGGCGTTGGTGGTGTCGGTGAACCGCTGCCCCGCCGTCAGGGAGATGACCGGGGCGTGGATGAGCTTCACCGCCCAGTACCGGGACCTGGGGGTGTTCACCGCCCGGCCCCCGGGGAGGAAGCGGGAGCCCTGGACCAGGTCGTACCCCTCCCGCAGCTTCTCAATGAATTTGGGGACATCCTCGATGGCGTCCTTGTCGTTGCCGTCGATGGTGAGGATGCCCTGATAGCCCCGCTCCAGGGCCCACCAGATGCCCATGCGCAGCTGGGCGCCCTGCCTGCCCGCGTCCCGCTTGGTCAGCAGGGCGTTCACGCCCAGGGTGCGCAGCCGCTCCCCGTCGGTGCAGCCGTCGGTGGAGCCGCCGTCACAGATGGCGATGTCCACCAGCCGATCCACTCCGGCCCGCTGGGCCCGCTCCAGCTCCCGGCGGATGCGTTCCCCCTCGTTGAGAATGGGGATGAGCAGGCAGTACTCGCTTTTCTTCCCGGCATATTCCTCCAGCTCGAAGCGGGGCACGCCGGGGATGCCCTCCATCACCGTCACGCGAACAGCTCCTTTCCGTAGTCCATGGCGTCATGCACCGGGGACAGCTCGCCGCAGCTGCCCATCTCAATGGAGACGAAGCCTTCATAGCCCTCCTCCCGCAGCAGGGCGGCCAGCTCGCCGTGGAGGGGGTGGGGAACGACGGGGGCCAGGCCGGGGGTGCTGAGGTGGACGTGGTGGATGAGTTCCACCTTTCCGGCCAGATCGTCCACCCGCTCGCCGTTTTCCAGCATGGTGCCCACGTCCAGATTCACCAGGAAGCCCGGGCTGGCCACCCGCTCCGCCAGTTCGAAGGCCTGGGCGGTGGTGTTGATGAAGTCGGTGTGGTAGAGCGGGGGATTGGCCTCCAGGGCCAGCACCGCGCCCCGCCGGGCGGCGTAGTCCCCCAGCTCGCGGAAGAAGGACACGGCGTCCGCCTCGCTGCCCCGGCCGTTCCTGGCCCGGTTGCGGGGGCAGCCGAACACCAGGTTGGGGCAGCCCAGGGCGGCGGCGAAGTCGATGGCCCGGCGGGTGTAGTCCAGCAGGGCGGTGCGCTGGGCCGGGGAGGCGAACAGGTTCTCCGTGCGCCCATACCAGATGGACTGGAGGGAGGGCACGCACAGCCCGTGCTCCCGCGCCAGCCGCTCCCTGAGCCGGGCCGCCTCGTCCAGACGGTCGTAGGGCCGGTCGGGGAACAGACGGGTGGGGGCGGCCTCCAGGCCCTGAAACCCCTTCTCCGCCAGACAGGCGTACATGGCCCCGTCCTGCTCGGGACCCCAGGCGATGTTGGAAATGCTCAGCTTCATGGGCGCGTTCCTCCGTTCATCCGAAAAATGCGTAGTCCATCAGGCCCTGGTCGAAGACCTGCACCACCTCGGCCTCCACGTCGGCCAGCCGGGTGGCTCCGTCGGGCATGGCGTACAGGGTGATCTCCCACACTCCGTCCTTGATGATCATGGGGATGTGGACGGTGTGCTCCCCCTCAGGGAGATAGTACACGCTCTCCTCCTCCCAGGAGCTCAGATCCTCCACCATCAGCCCGTGGCGGAGGGAGAGGCCGGTGCGCTCCGTCTCATAGCGGAGGGCCACGTCGGCCACGATCTCCCTGCCGTCCAGGGAGGGGCCCTTCGACGCGCTCAGGCGCACGGCGCCGTCGCTCAGCCGCTCCACCGTCAGGGTGTAGTCCTCGGTGTCCAGCAGGGCGCCTCCCGGCTGGCGCTGCCAGAGCACGGCATAGTCGCTGGGGGACTCCACCGGGACGTAGTTGGCGTACAGCTCCCGGTAGAAATACCAGTTGGCCCGCTGGACCCACCATTCCCACACGCCGCCGTTGTAGTAGCGCTGGATGGTCACCGCCCAGGGGTATTCCCCCTCCAGGAATTGCTCCAGGTAGTCCTCCCGCTGCTGCTCTCCCAGCACGTGGATGATGTAATCGGTGCCGGTGGGCTGGTAGACGCCGTGGATGGTCTCCAGGGCGGAGGCGTAGGCGGAGAAGTAGGACTCTCCCTCCAGCATGGCGGCGGTGGCGGACAGGGACTCCCCGCTGGTGAACCAGCCGTCCAGCTCGGGCACATAGGTGCCCTCCCGCTCCCCGCTGAGGGGGGCCAGCTGGCTGTTTGCCCACGCGCCGCCGGCCACGCACAGCCCGGCCAGCACCGCCGTGGAGGCGGCGGCGGCCAGCCATCGGGGCGGCGCCGTCCCGCACTTCACCAGCCGGGCCAGCAGGGCGGGGACGCGCAGCAGCAGCCACAGAGCGGCGCCCAGCAGGATCACCGTCTCAGCCAGCTGGAGAAAGCCGGTCATGTAATGGCCCGAGCCGTAGCAGTAGAGCAGCTGGGCGAAGAAGGCGGTGAGCAGGATGTACAGCACCGCGATCCCCCGTACCGTCAGCCTGCCCAGGGCGAACAGGACCACGAACACCACCATCATGCCCAGGGCCAGCAGCAGTTCAAACGTGTTCTGGGGGTCGTCAAAGAGCAGCTGGGAGAGGGTATAGTACTTCCCGGGGTCCAGCATATAGTACCAGAACTGGTCCCCCGCCACCCCGGCGGACTGGGAGAAGAAGCTCTCGGGGGAGCCGTGGGTGACGGCGGTGATCATGAGCAGGCAGCCTCCGGCGGCGCACAGGAGAAAGCCCAGCAGGTCCACCGCCTTCTGGCCCCAGCGCCGCTCCCGGTTGCGGAACAGGGTGAGCACCAGCAGGATGCACAGGGCCGCGCCCAGGGAGGAGTAGCCGAAATCGTTGGACCACGGGGCGCCCAGGCCCGCCGCCAGGCCGCACAGGGCCATGACCGGGCGGCTGTGGAACACCTCCAGGCTGTCCCAGCCCCGGCGCCGGAGGGCAAGCAGCAGGATGCCGGCCAGCAGCACGGGCAGGAAGGCCCGCACCATGCGCATGGAGGTGCCCGGGATGTACAGGGCGAACAGGGCGCTGGTGACCGGCCAGTGGTAGAACAGGGGGGTCAGCCCGCCCATCAGCATGGCCAGGGTCCGCCGCCGGGTGATCATCCACACCAGCAGCCATACGGTGACCGCGCACGTCACGGCGGTGACGGCGTTGGTGACGAAAAGGCTGGCGGTGAAGGTGTTGCGCAGCAGCAGGAAGGGGGCGTCCAGCCACAGCACTCCCATACCCAGATAGTTGGTAAACTCCCGGTAGGGCACCTGCCCGTCCAGGAAACGGCGCAGGATGTTGTAGTTCTGAAAATCCCCGTTGATGGCCACGAAGTCGGACAGCCAGATCCGCTCCGCCCCGGCCGCCGCGCCGATGAGCACCAGCACCAGGACCCACAGCACCCACTGGGTCCGCTCCACCCGGCGCTGGGCCGGGGTCATGGCTCCGCCTCCCGGGCGACGAAGGCCCGGATGCCGCGGAGCACCTGGTCCCGGCTCTCCAGATAGCCGTCCGCGCCCCCCAGCTCCCGGTCGTGCCGGGTGCGCATATCATAGCGGAAGGGGGGCTTGTCCAGCTCGTTGACGAACTCGCCCCCGCACAGGGCGCGGTACACCTCCGAGACAGACACCGGCTGGGTGGCAAGGTTCAGCTTGCCGATCCCCAGCTCCAGCGCCCGGCTGATGTGGCCCCACAGATCACCCAGGTCATAGAACTGGTACTGGGAGCGGCTGTCGGTGAAGTTCAGGGCGGAGAAGCCCGTGCGCCGGAAGGCCGCCTTCAGCGCCTCCCGCTCCCCCCGGTCCAGCTCCCGGCACTTGTAGAAGCCGTTGTCCAGGGGCAGATAGCTCTCCGCGATCAGCGGCTCCCGCGCCCCCAGCTCGGCCCGCTTGGCCCCGGTGAGCATGGGGGGGATGAAGTGGAGATAATCGTAGAGGAAGTTTTTCTTCAGCCCTTTTCCATACAGAGCGGGCAGGCGCACGATCAGCCTCTCGGGCATCTCGGCCTCCGCCCACTCCTCCAGCCAGCGGCGGTGGGCCCCATAGGCAGTCAGGCGGCTTTTGTCGATGGGGGCGTCCTCGTCGGCCCCCACCGGGTCGTCGTACACGCTGATGGTGGAGATGAGCACCAGCCGCCGGGGGGCGATGCGCCCGATGTTCTCCGCCGCCTGTTTCAGGTCGGCAAGGTCGGCCGCCGGGTCGTGGTTGGCCAGGAACATCTCGGCCCGCACCCCGGCGTACACCAGCAGGTCGGGCCGGGTGCCGTAAGCATCTTCGATGTTTTTGGAGTTGTACAGAGCGCCGAAGGGGTGGCTCGCGGCCAGGTTGGAGCCCACGAAGCCGGTATAGCCCACTAAGCTTTCCATTTTCATCACCTCGTCGTCATGCCGCGATCATCGCCGCCCCCAGCAGGATGGCGGCCACCCCGGCCAGCTTGCGGCCGGTGACCCGCTCCCCCAGCAGACGGGCGGAGAGCAGCATGGTCCAGATATAGGTCAGGGAGGTCAGGGGGAGCACCACCGAGTAGTCCAGCCGCCGCAGCAGCAGGATGTTCACCACGGCGCTGAGCAGGTAGAGCAGCGCCCCCGTGTAGAGGGAGGGGGTGCGGAACATGGCCGGCAGCGCCCCCGCCCCCGAGGCCCGCTTGAGGAACAGAGCGGCCACCGAGCCGGTGAGGGTCATGGCCAGCACAAGAAGGATGTTCACCCCTCCTCCGCCCCCTCTCCGTCGCCTCCGCAGATGAGCAGCACCCCGGCCATCACGCACAGGATACCCGCGATGCGCAGGAGGGTGATCCGCTCCCGCAGCACCAGGGCGGCCAGCACCACGGTGAGCACGTAGTTCAGGCTCAGCACCGGCTGGAGCACCGACAGACTGCCGAAGCGGTAGGCGGTCAGGGTGATCAGGGCTCCCAGGCCGTACAGGCCGAAGCCCAGCAGCAGCACCGGGATGCCGTACTGCCCCGACAGCTTCCAGCACAGCTGCCCCAGGCATACGCACAGGGAGGCGCAGACCATCAGCAATATGCCCTTTTTGTTCCGTTCAAAAGACGCTCTCATGGCACGCTCCGTCCTCACCGGGAGATCTTCTCGATGGACTCGAACACATAGTTCTGCCGCTTGAAGGTCAGGTCCACCAGCAGCGACAGGTATTTGAGCACCAGGGTGAGGATGGCGAACAGGCCGAAAAAGCCAAAGCCCAGAAAGAGCATGGTGGTGGTCCAGCCCTCCACGGGACTGCCCGAGAGGTAGACGGCCACGGTGTACCCCGTCACGATCAGGGTGACCGCCATCATGACAAGGGCCAGCCACAGGGCCAGCCGGTAGGCCACCCCGGTGAACAGGATGAGCGCGTCGGTGGCCAGGCGGGAGCGCTCCCGGGCCATGGGGGCCCGGCCGCTGCCGGGCAGGGGGCGGTAGCGCAGCCGCTCCAGCTTCAGCCCGCAGTTGGCGTAGAGGGCCTTGCGGTAGGGGATGGCCCGGCTCATGGCGTGCACCCGGTTGATGGCCCGCCGGGACAGCACCCGGAAGCGCTCGGTGTCCAGGTCATACTGGGTGTGGGCGAAGCGGTTGAACACCCGGTAGAACAGCCGGGAGGACAGGGGCGTGCGCTCCTGGGCAGAGGCGCTGACGATGTCGAAGCCGGTCAGGGCGGTGCGGTACACCTCCAGGATGAGGGCGGGGTCATAGTCCATCACGGTGGAGTCGAACTCGAACACGAAGTCGCCGATGGCCAGGTCCACCCCCGCGTTCATGGAGGCCTCCAGTCCCTGGTAGTAGCTCATGTTCAGGATGGACACCATGGGCCCCTCCGCCCCGGCGGCGAAGGCGCGGATGGCCTCCACACTGCCGTCGGTGCTGGCGTCGTTGACGCAGATGAGCTCGAACTGTTTGAAGTTGTCCGCCAGCAGCCCGTGCAGCCGGGCCAGAAAGTCCCCGATGTGCCCGCCGCACTGGTGGACGTAGACCACGGCGGAGACAAAATTGCTCTCTTTCATGAGTCGATCTCTCCTTCCAACACCTGGTCCAGGTCGTAGACCGTGTTGATCTTGCCGGACAGGACGCTGACCAGCGTGGGGCTGTGGCTGTGCACCCGGACCACGGTGGGGCGGGAGTCGTCCACCTCCGAGGCCTTCAGGATGGGCTTCATGGAGAACAGCGAGCCCTGGTAGTGAAAGCCGAACTCGGGCCGCAGGTACTTCCGGGCCAGGCTGGACATATAGCTCCAGGCGGTCTCCGGCCGGGCGGGACAGCTGTCGCAGTTGCCCAGCCGCTCCGGCGAGCAGGAGCCGCCGCTGCTTGCCTGACAGGGGAAGGCGGGCAGCGGGTCAAAGCTGGCCATGTGGGGGGTGAAGGTCACCGAGGTCAGCGAGTGCAGCCCCGTCTTGCCGAAGGGCATGATGGAGAAGAAGGGCCCGTCCATCACCGTGATGCCCGTGCCCGAGAGGGGCTTGTCCACCGTGCACAGGATGATCTCGCACAGCTCGTATTTGATGCCGAAGGCCTCCTCCGGGCCTAAAGCCCGGCGGATGATCTGGTTGGAGGAGGCGTAGGTGGCGTTGAGGACGAAGGGGCTTTCAAACCACGCCCCGTCCTGGGTGCCCACCCGGTACACCGGATCCTCCCGCTCCAGGGCGGTCACCGGGCTTGCCCAGCGCAGGGACACGTTGGGGTGCTCCCCCAGCCGCTCCAGAAACCAGTCCCGCAGGATGTGGGCGTCGTAGGTGTACTCCTCGGTGAGAAAGGCCCCGTCGCACAGGCCGGGGTTGAAATACCGTCCGGCGTCCACCCGGTCGCACCGGATGCCCGCCGCCCGGCAGAACTGCTCAAACTGCTCCCCGTCCGTCCAGGAGAAGGCGGAGGAGGTGGCGTACACCTGGTCGAAGGACCGGTGGACGCAGAAGCCGAAGTCCCGGTTGAACCGGTCGAAGTAGCCCGCCGACTTGACGGCGGTGGCGTAGGAGCGGGGGTAGTGGTAGCCCATGTGCACCCGGGCCTGGTTGATGTAGGTGGCCCGGCGGAAGGGGGCGTCCTCCCCCTCCAGCACCAGCACCCGCTCTCCCTTCCGCCCGGCGTACAGGGCGGCGTACAGCCCGTACAGCCCCGCGCCGATGATGATCTTGTCCCAGCGTTGCATGCTCGTCCCTCCCGGACTCAGCCCCCCACCCGGTAGAGCAGCTCGTTGCCTGCCTGTCCCAGGAAGGTCAGGCCGTACCGCTCCTCCAGCGGTGCGACCCACTGCAGGTCGGACTCGTCGGAGATGACGATGTGGGTGGGGTGGATATAGTGGTCGATGAGATAGAAAAACCGCTCGCCCGTCATGTTGGCGATGGAGGCGAAGCTCTTCTGCCCGGTGTAGGCCCCGTAGGCATAGGCGTTGCCGCCGCTGCTGATGAAGAACACCCGGGCCTCCGGGTCGTCCACCAACCCGTACAGCTCGGAGACCCAGCCGGGCATGCGGGCCGTCTGCTCGGTGAGCAGAGGCTGCGTGCTCACCCGCTGCCACAGTTCCCGCCAGCCGGCGTCCTGCTCCTGATAGCCGAAGCTCAGACAGCTCTGGTAGCTGGGGTGGGTGCACAGGGGGGAGACGGACTGGCTCAGGGGCGTGCTGTACAGGAAGGCGGCCCACAGGGCCAGCAACAGATAGAGAGCCGTCCCCAGCCGGGCCAGAGGCCGGGAGACATGGGGGGCCAGCAGGCAGCCCAGGGCGAAGGTGACCATCACCACCGTCTCGGCGTGGTACCGGGCGGTCTCATAGCCCACCAGGCAGTAGGCCAGGGTCTTCAGGGCGTAAAAGACCAGGATCAGCAGGGGCATCGCCCAGGCCCGGCGGCGGGGAAAGGGGACCCGGCCCCGGCGGAGCCTGTCCCGCGCCGCGCCCGCGGCCAGCACCAGGCCGGGCAGCAGCACCTGGGTGGAGACGAAGGTGAGCCCCAGCAGGACCAGCACCGTGGCAAACCGGCCGGGCAGGGCGTGCAGCCAGGCTCCGGGGTCGGAGAACAGGGAGGCGGGCACCTCGTCCGGAAGGAAGAAGCGCTGGGGGGTGGTGATGTCCATCAGGGTCAGGGTGCCCCCGTTG
The DNA here is from genome assembly GCA_944386865.1 of uncultured Oscillospiraceae bacterium. Lineage (GTDB taxonomy): Bacteria > Bacillota > Clostridia > Oscillospirales > Oscillospiraceae > CALXCT01. Next base: position 19,443 of record CALXCT010000020.1, read on the forward strand.
TCCGAGATCCACACCGTCCCGAACCGGGCCAGGGAGTAGACGGCCCAGGGCAGCAGGGGGATGAGGGCCCCCAGGCCGCAGCACACTGCCCGCGGCAGCCTGCCCCGGCCGGAGAGGAGCAGTACGCACAGCCCCAGAAAGCCCACCGCCGTCAGATTGTCGAACCGCAGGGCCATGGAGGCCCCGGCCAGCAGCCCGGCCAGGAACAGGTTGGGGAAGCTGCGCCAGTCCTCCCGGCACAGCACCAGCAGCAGGAGCACCACGCACAGAACCGCCGCCGGGATGGCCCGGCCGGAGAGCACCTCGCTGAGGAACTTCCGGTTGGTCAGCAGCACGGCGGCGGCCAGAAGGCCCGGCCAGTCCCGGCCGCAGATCCGCCGGGACAGGGGGAGCAGCAGCACCGCCGCCAGGGCGCTCAGAGGGACGTTCAGCGCCACCCCGCTGTACATGCCCAGCCCGGTCAGACTGTCGGTGACGGCCAGCAGCAGGGGATAGAGGTAGGGGAAGGAGATGCCGTAGTCGGTGAAGACCACATATTGCCGCACGGTGGCCACCCGGCCGAAGTCGGAAAAGAGGGTCCGGGCCATGTCGTAATAGGAGTAGGAGTCGGGGGAGAGGCACAGGCTGGACAGGGCACAGTAGCAGAAAAAGAAGGCCAGCAGCAGGATCATCCCAGCCCCGGCGGGGCGCAGCGCCCGCCGCCTGCCCAGCAGGACCAGCCACAGCGCCGCCGCGGCCAGCAGGCACAGGGCCAGCGCCAGGGCCGTGAGGGGGGCAAAACACACCCACAGCCCCAGTCCCAGGGCGGGCAGGCACAGGAAAAGCCGCTCCCCGCGGCGCAGCCGGGGCAGGCGGGCCCCGGCGGTCAGCCCGGCCCGCCAGAGGAGCAGGCCCAGCAGCGCCCCCAGAAGGGCCGCGCCCAGGCCGTGGAGGGGGCTGCCCTCCAGTCCGGCGGTCAGGGCGCAGCCCAGCACGGCGGAAAAGCCCGCCGCCCAGACCGGTCCCGCTCCCGCCGTCTTTCCCATGGCCGCCGCCCCCTTTTTCTTCCGTGATCCGTAAACTAACAAATTTTATCACATCCCGCCGGGTTTCACAAGGGAGAAAGCTCCTTTTCAGGGGAACTCTGGAGGGGCTCCGGGGGAAACAGGGTGACCGGTCCTGGCTTTTCGCTGCCCTCGGGGCCGTACTGCCACCGCTCCAGCCGTCCGGCGGTGCGGAAGTAGACGGGGGGATCGGGGCGGTCCAGGGGGGGCAGCAGGTCGATGACCACCAGCTTGATCTTCCGCCGCTCCGGGTCCATGGACTTGAGGAAGACGGACACCCGGTCCCCCTCCTTCAGCCCGGGGCGGTACTCCGCCAGACCGGAGAGGTTGGGGGCCAGCTCGATGAACAGCCCGTAGTCCCGCACGCCCCGCACATAACCGGGCACGGTGTCCCCCGGGGAGAAGCGGGCGGCGTGCTCCGCCCAGGTGCCCAGCAGCTCCCGGTGGGTGAGCAGGAAGCGGCGCTGGGGCCGGTCGATGTCCAGCAGGGCGGCGAAGATCTCCTGCCCGGAGGAAAAGCGCTGTGCCGCGTGGCTGATGCGGGAGACGGAGATGCGCTCGATGCCGATGAGGGACACCAGCCCGCAGCCCATGTCCACGAAGGCCCCGAAGGGCTTGAGGTGGGTGACGGTGGCCGGCAGGATGTCTCCCGGCCGGAGGGCGGACAGAAAGTGGTCCCGGGCGGCCTTCTGGGCCAGGCGGCGGGACAGGACGGGGCGGAGGGAGCCGTCCGGCCAGGCCTCCAGCCCGGTCACCACGCAGCACACCGTCCGGCCCACCCGGGAGAGCACGGCGATCTCCCGCACCTGGCCCCGGGCGTCCTCCAGCACGGCCTCGGGCCGGGGGATGACCCCGGTGAAGGGCCCCAGGGAGACGATCAGGTCGTGCTCCGGGGTGCAGCGCAGGGCGGTCCCCTCAAGGATCTGCCCTTCGGCCATGGCCCGGACCAGGCCCTCCGCTGTGGCGGAAGCCCGGCGGTTGGCGGCGGTGTCCAGCCTGCGCCCCTCCGGGAGAAAAGTTTCAGTCAAAACGGATCATTCCCTTCTCTTTGCTGCGGTATGCTCCAATCTATGCCGCCGGGGAGAGGGAATTGACAGCCCCCGCCGCCGGGGGATATAATGAGGGTCATGAAAAAACCGCCCCCGCCGCCTGAGCGGGCCGGGGCCGCGGCGGAAGGGGGAGCATGGAATGGATATCAAGGTGGGCGACGTCCTGGAGCTGAAAAAGGCGCACCCCTGCGGCAGCCGGCGGTGGCTGGTGCTGCGGGTGGGGATGGATTTCAAGCTGCGCTGCTCCGGCTGCGGCCATGAGCTGATGCTCCCCCGGAGCAAGGCGGAGAAGGCGGTCAAAAAGATCATTCCGGCAGAGGAGGCGGAGTCATGAAGGAGTTTTGGAGCAGACGCATCCGGGACATGGTGCCCTATGTCCCCGGGGAGCAGCCCAGGGGCCAGGATTTCATCAAGCTGAACACCAACGAGTGCCCCTATCCCCCCAGCCCCAGGGCGCTGGAGGCCATCCGGGCGGCGGCGGGGGACGCGCTGCGCCTCTACCCCGACCCGGAGTGCCTGGAGGCGCGCCGTGCCATCGCCCGGCGCTTCCGGCTCAGCGAGAACCAGGTCTTCGCGGGCAACGGCTCTGACGAGCTGCTGGCCTTCGCCTTCCAGGCCTTCTTCGACCCCGAGCGGGAGATCGTCTTCCCCCAGGTGACCTACAGCTTCTACCCCGTCTATACGGAGTACTTCGGGCTGCGCTGCCGCCGGGTGCCCATGAACGAGGACTTTTCCGACCCCGTGGAGCAGCTGTGCGGCGGCAACGGCGGCGTGGTGCTGGCCAATCCCAACGCCCCCACGGGCATCGCCGTGGGGCTGGACACGGTGGAGCGGCTTTTGAAGGCCAACCCGGACGTGGTGGTCATCGTGGATGAGGCCTATGTGGACTTCGGAGCGGACTCGGCCGTGGCGCTGATCAACCAGTACCCCAACCTGCTGGTGGTGCAGACCGCCTCCAAGTCCCGGGCGCTGGCCGGCCTGCGGGTGGGCTGGGCCATGGGCAATTCCAACCTGATCGACGCCCTGCGCTGCGTGCGGGACTGCTTCAACTCCTACACCGTGGACCGGGTGGCCATGGCGGGGCTGAAGGCCGCCATCGAGGACGAGGGCTACTTCCAGAGCATCCGGGGCCGGGTGATGGCCACCCGGGACAAGACCGCCCGGGCGCTGACCGGGCTGGGCTTCACGGTGCTGCCCTCCCGGGCCAACTTCCTGTTCGTTTCCAAACCGGGCGTGCCCGGCAGGCAGCTGCTGGATGGCTTGAGAGAGCGGGGCATCCTGGTGCGGTGGTGGAGCGATCCGCTCATCTCCGACTGGCTGCGCATCACCGTGGGCACCGACGAGCAGATGCAGGCCCTGCTGGACGCCCTGAAGGAGCTGACGGCGGGCTGACCGCCCCGGAGGAAAGGAGAGACCCATGCGCTACGAGGGTACCATCTACCGTCCGCCGGGGGAGTGGCGGAGCTATCTGCTCCAGGTGACGGTGGGGTGCAGCCATAACACCTGCACCTTCTGCAATATGTACAAGGACAAGCGCTTCCACATCCGGCCCATGGACGAGATTCTGGAGGACATCCGGATGGCCCGGCGGTACTACGGCGACGTGAGGCGGGTGTTCCTGTGCGACGGGGACGCCATCGTCATGAAGACGGAGGACCTGCTGACCATCCTCAAAGCCCTGCACGACGCCTTCCCCTCCCTGGAGCGGGTGACCACCTACGCCGGGCCCCTCAGCACCCTGAGCAAGACGCCCCAGGAGCTGGAGGCGCTGCGCCGGGCGGGGCTGGCCCGGGCCTACCTGGGGGTGGAGACGGGCAGCGACGCGCTGCTGGCCGCCATCCATAAGGGGGTGGACGCCCGGCAGATGCTCCGGGCCGGGGAGATGCTCCGCCAGGCGGGGATGGACCTGTGGGTGATGGTGCTCATCGGCCTGGCCGGACGGGGGGAGCCCTCCCGCCGCCACGCGGAGGACACTGCCGCGCTCATCAACCGGATGAAGCCCCGGCATCTCTCCGCCCTGACCTACACCTCGGTGCCCGACACCCCCATGTACGAGGACATCCTGGCCGGGCGCTTCGTGCCGGTGACCCCCGCCGAGGCGCTGGAGGAGACCAGGGTGCTGCTGGAGAAGCTGACGGTGGAGCCGCTGCACTTCACCAGCGACCACCCCTCCAACTATGTCACCCTGAAGGGTGGCCTGCCTGAGGACCGCTCCGCCCTGCTGGGGCAGATCGACGCGGCCCTGCGGGGAGAGCGTCCGGTGCGCAGTGAGCGCAGCCGGGTGCTGTGAGCGAAAAACAGGCAGCCAGTCCGGCAGCGGGCTGGCTGCTTTACTGAGAGGAGAGCTTCGATGTGGTATGAGCACATCCGGCCCGCCGCCTTTCTCACCCGGCCCAACCGGTTCATCGCCCGGGTGCTGCTGGACGGGGCGGAGGAGACCGTCCACGTGAAGAACACCGGCCGCTGCCGGGAGCTGCTGGTGCCCGGGGCCCGGGTGTGGCTGGAGGAGAGCGGCAACCCGGCGCGTAAGACACGGTTCGATCTGGTGGCGGTGGACAAGGGCGGGCTGCTCATCAACATGGACGCCCAGGCCCCCAACCGGGCCTTTGGAGAGTGGGCGGCGGGGGGACGGTTCCGGCCGGACCTGACCCTGCTGCGGCCCGAGACCGCCTGGGGCGGCTCCCGCTTCGACTTCTACTGGGAGGCGGGGGAGGAGCGGGGCTTCGTGGAGGTGAAGGGGGTCACCCTGGAGCGGGACGGCCTGGTCCTCTTTCCCGACGCGCCCACCCAGCGGGGGGTGAAGCACCTGGAGGAGCTGATCCGGGCAAGGCAGGCGGGCTATTGCGCGGCGGTGTGTTTCGTCATCCAGATGAAGGGCCCGTCCGCCTTCGCCCCCAACGACGAGACCCACCCGGTCTTCGGCGCGGCCCTGCGCCGGGCGGCACAGTCGGGGGTGGAGGTGTTGGCCATGGACTGCCGGGTCACCCCGGAGTCCATGGAGCTGGACGCGCCGGTGGACGTCTGGCTGCAAATGCAGGAAGCACAAAAACAACTTGCACGAATTTTGCCTTTTGTCCGGAATGTCCCCGGTGCAAACCCACCAAAATGAAAAAACCATCTTGACAAATGCCGCCGGCGGGACTACACTGCACCCGTAGAGCAAGGGCGCTGCAGCTGGGAGGACCAGCCGCGGCGCTCTGTCTTTTTGCTGCAGCAGAAGATCTCACGCAATGGGGCGTATCCGGCCGGAGACGGCGGGATGCGCCCCAAATCTGTTGTTTCGGGAGGAAAGGGATATGGATATGTCTGTGTGGTATCTGGTGGGCGCGATGCTGGTGTTCTTCATGCAGTGCGGCTTCGCCATGGTGGAGACCGGGTTCACCCGGGCCAAGAACGCGGGCAACATCATCATGAAAAACCTGATGGACTTCTGCATCGGCACGGTGGTCTTCATCGCCCTGGGCTACGGCATCATGAACAGCGCCAACTATTTCTTCGGCTTCATCGGGATGCCGGAGTATCAGATGTTCACCGACTTCTATGGCTTCAACTGGTCCAACTTCTTCTTCCAGCTGGTCTTCTGCGCCACGGCGGCCACCATCGTCTCGGGTGCCATGGCCGAGCGGACCAAGTTCAGTACCTACTGCATCTATTCCGCCGTCATCAGCGCCGTCATCTACCCCATTGAGGCGGGCTGGGTTTGGAACAGCCAGGGCTGGCTGGTGAGCCTGGGCTTTGTGGACTTCGCCGGGTCGGTGGTCATCCATATGGTGGGCGGCATCACGGCCTTCATCGGCGCGTTTTTGCTTGGCCCACGCATCGGGAAGTATACCCGGGAGGAGGACGGGAAGATCCGGGTCCACGCCATCCCGGGCCACTCCCTGACCCTGGGCGCGCTGGGGGTGTTCATCCTGTGGTTTGCCTGGTACGGCTTCAACGGCGCCGCCGCCGGCGACACCGTTCAGATGGCGCAGATCCTGGGCAACACTACCATCTCCCCGGCGGTGGCCACGGTGGTGTGCATGCTCTTTACCTGGGGGCGCAGCGGAAAGCCTGACGTGTCCATGTGCCTCAACGCCTCTCTGGCCGGCCTTGTGGGCGTCACCGCCCCCTGCGCCACGGTGGACGCGGTGGGCGCGGCGGCCATCGGCGCGGTGTCCGGCATCCTGGTGGTGCTGGTGGTGGAGCTGGTGGACTTCAAGCTCCACGTGGACGATCCCGTGGGCGCGGTGGCGGTCCACGGAGCCAACGGCATCTGGGGCGGCATCGCCGAGGGCCTGTTCAACACCCAGAGCGGCCTTTTTTACGGCGGCGGCGTGTCCCACCTGGGGGTGCAGCTGCTGGGCATCGTGTGCATTGCGGCCTACACCGCCGTGACCATGACCGTTGTCTTCCTGATCCTGAAGCACACAGTGGGCCTGCGGGTGAAGGCTGCCGAGGAGATCGAGGGCCTTGACGCCACCGAGCACGGCCTGCCCTCCGCCTACGCCGACTTCATGCCCCTGGCCCACACCGGGCTGGAGGGCGTCCGGGACGCCTTCAACGAGGGCCTGGTGCCCGAGCCGGGCAGCGTGCCGGTGGAGGCCGCGGTCCCGGTGGCCGAGCCGGGCGCGGTGGTGCAGCCCGCCGCCCGCAGCGTCACCGGCATGTCCAAGGTGACCATCATCACCCGCCAGAGCAAGTTCGACGCGCTCAAGGCGGCCATGAATGCCATCGAGGTCACCGGCATGACGGTCACCCAGGTGGCCGGCTGCGGCCTGCAGAAGGGCCAGAAGCACTACTACCGCGGCGTGCCGGTGGAGATCAGCCTGGTGCCCAAGGTCCAGGTGGATATCGTGGTGGCCAAGGTGCCGGTGCAGGCGGTGATCGACGCGGCCCAGAAGGCCCTGTACACCGGCCACTACGGCGACGGCAAGATCTTCGTCTATCAGGTGGAGCGCGTGGTGAAGGTGCGCACCGGAGAGACCGACTATGCAGCCCTTCAGGGCGACTGACCGGTGAAGACCGGCCGGACATCCCCTTTATGACCGGAAAGGCTCCGCGGCGTCCGCCGCGGGGCCTTTCCGGTGTTTCGGGGGAAAAACCGGATTTCCGCTGGTCAGGGGAGGACGGGCATGGTACAATGGGGGCACGACGGCCCGACGGGGCCGGACGGGACACGAAAAGGAGAGTGACCGCCGTGGAGATCGAACGGAAATGGCGCATGGAGAAGGCCCCCGACCTGCCGCCCCGTTGCCGCCTGCGGGTGGAGCAGAGCTACCTCTGCCTGCACCCCGAGGTGCGCATCCGCCGGTATCAGGACCTGGACCAGGGGAGCGAGCACTTCG
>CALXCT010000021.1 GCA_944386865.1 uncultured Oscillospiraceae bacterium
CCCAGCCTGATGAAGCCCTTCTACCTCACCCGGGACTGACCGGGACCGACCCAACAGTAGACCAGGACCGCCGGGGCGCGCCGCCGCCCCCGGCGGTCCCCTTTTTTGCCCCCCGGAGCGCCCCGCACCGGGGGAGAGAAGGGGCCGCCTCCGCCGGAGGGCGGCTTTGCCCGGGAGGAGGCGCTCCCGCGCCCTTTCCCACGTCCCCCCTGCCCCTCCGCCCGGCCGGCTCCCCGGAGTACACTCCGCGTCCGTCGCCCCCCCTCCGCCCGGGGGACCGGGGGCGGCAGGACGGTGGGACGGCGGCGCGCTTGGGACCGGGGGCATTTTCCGCCGCCAGGGGCCTTCTTTTTCGCAGTGCACCCTTTTTTCCCGCGGGGTTTTATGCTATACTGGACGGGCTATCAAACTTGACAGGACGGGAGGACGGGCCTATGCATCAGAGACCCCCCATCAGGCGCTCCGCGCCCATGGAGGCGGAGGCCGACGGCGTCATCGAGGGGCGCAACGCGGTCATCGAGGCGCTGCGCACCGGCACCGCCATCGACAAGATCTACATCGCCAGGGGGGAGACCGACGCCACCCTGGGCCACATCGCCTCCACCGCCCGGGAAAAGGGCATCGTGGTGGTGGACGCCGACCGGCGCAAGCTGGACGGACTCAGCCGCACCCACGCCCACCAGGGGGTCATCGCCGTGGCCGCCGTGCGGGAGTACGCGGAGGTGGAGGACATCCTGGCCGCCGCCCGGGAGAAGGGGGAGCCCCCCCTGATCGTGGTGTGCGACGAGCTCAGCGACCCCCACAACCTGGGCGCGGTGATCCGCACCGCCGAGTGCGCCGGGGCCCACGGGGTCATCATCCCCAAGCGCCGTTCCGCCGGGCTGACGGCGGTGGTGGCCAAGACCTCCGCCGGGGCGGTGAGCCATGTGCCGGTGGCCCGGGTGGCCAACCTGCCCGCCCTGCTCAGGGACCTGAAGAAGGAGGGCGTGTGGGTGTTCGGCACCGCCGCCGGGGGCGCCACTCCCCTCTATGAGGCCGACCTGAAGGGCCCGGCCGCCATCGTCATCGGCAGCGAGGGGGACGGCATGGGCCGTCTGGTGGCCGAGAGCTGTGATTTTATCGTGAGCATCCCCATGCGGGGCAAGCTCAATTCCCTCAACGCCAGCGCCGCCGCCGCCATCCTGCTGTACGAGGCGGTGCGCCAGCGGCTGAACTGAGTCAAGACCCGCCCGGGAGGAAAGAGAGGTGAGCCGGGATGTCCGAGGATACGCGCAAGGGGCCGGAGGGAGAGCCGGAATTCTCCCTGGAGGAGATCCTGGCCGAGTTCTCCAGCCGTCGTCCGCCCCAGCGGGCGGTGCCGGTGCGCCCCGGGGAGGCGCGTCCCGCCCCGGAGCAGGCCCCGCCGGACGGTGAGAACGACGCCCCGGAGAGGGCCGCGGAGGAGGACGGGGGCGACCTGCCCTGGCCCGAGCCGCCCCGGCCCGACCGGAGCCGGGGCAACGTGATCGCCTTCCCCGGCGCACGGAAGAAGCGCCCCGCCCCGCCCCCCGCCCCCGAGGGCGCGGAGGAACCGGAGCAGCCCGATGAGGAGCGGGACGAGGGGCCGGACGCGGCGGCCTTTGACCCCGCGCCCCCTCTTGACACGCATCCGGAGGAAGATGAGCGGGAGGAAGCCCCGGAGGAGGACGGCGAAGAGCCGGACAACGTGGTGGCCTTCCCCCGTCGGGGGGCCTGGCTGGAGGGGCTTTTGTCCCGCCTGTCCCGGAAGATGGACCGGTACGCCGAGGGGATGTACCGGGACGAGGGGGTGGAGGTGTCCGAGGCCACCCGCCGGGCGGAGGAGCTGATCCCCGGCGTGGACGAGGAGCGGCCCGCCCCGCCCCCGCCTCCCTCCCGGCGCAAACGGCGGCCCCCGCCCCCCGACCTGTCCCCCCAGGAGCTGTTCCAGCGCTACTCCAGAGGGCTGACCTCCCTGCGCCGCCGGGGGCGGCTTCTGCTGCTGCCCTGCGCGGCCCAGCTGTACCTGATGCTGGCTGCGGTGTTCCCCGCGCTGCCCCTGCCCCTGGAGTTTCAGGTGCAGGTGTGGCTCTCCGCGGGGCTGCTGGGGGTGAGCCTGCTGCTGAGCTGGGACGTGGCGTTCCGCTCGCTGGTCAACCTGTTCCGCCTGTCGGCGGGGCTGGACACCCTGATGACCCTGGGCTGCATGGCCACCCTGGCCGACGCGCTGACCATGACGGTGCTGGACCCCCGCCAAGGGCACCTGCCCTACTGCGGAGTGTGCTGCTTCGGGCTCTACTTCCTGCTGCGGGGCGCGTGGTACAAGCGCCGGGGCAGGCGGCTGGCCTGCCGCACGGCGGCGGCGGCCTCCCAGCCCTACCTGGTCACCCTGGACGAGGGCAAGTGGAACGGCCGGGACACCTACTCCAAATGGCAGGGGGAGAGCGCCGGCTTCGGCAGCCAGATCCAGACGGAGGACGGCGCCCAGCGCATCTTCCGGGTGGCCGCTCCCCTGCTGCTGCTGGCGGCGCTGCTGTTCTCCCTGGTGGCCTCCCTGGGCAGGCAGCGGCCGGAGCACCTTCTGTGGTGCCTGTCCGCCACCCTCACCGCCTGCGGCGCCTTCCCCGCCCTGCTGGTGTACGGCAAGCCCTTCTTCCTGGTGGCCCGGCGGCTGAGCCAGCTGGGGGCCGCCCTGGCGGGCTGGCCCGCCGTGAGCCGCTCCCGCCGGGGCAACGGCATCCTGCTGACCGACCTGGACCTGTTCCCCCCGGGCAGCGTGGAGCTCAACGGCATCAAGATCTTCGGCAGCTTCCCCGTGGAGCGGGTGGTGGGCTACACCGCCACCCTCATCCGGGACTCGGGCTGCGGGCTGGACAAGGTGTTCCACGACCTGCTGCGCAGCCAGGGGGCGGTCTACCGCCGCAGCCAGGGGCTGTGCTGCTATGAGGGGGGCGGCCTGTCGGCCGTCATCCGCCAGGACCAGGTGCTGGTGGGCTCGGCCTCCTTCATGAACCTGATGGAGGTGACCCTCCCCCAGGGGCTGAACGTGAAAAACGCGGTGTTCTGCGCCATCAACGGGGAGCTGGCGGGCCTCTTCGCCCTGAACTACGACCTGCCGGGCACCGTCCCCCCCGCCCTGTCCGCCCTGCTGCGCAACGGGGTGGAGCCGGTGCTGGCCACCCGGGACTTCAACCTCATCCCCGCCATGCTCCGCCAGCGCTTCAAGCTGGCGGCGGAGCGGATGGAGTATCCCCCGGTGGAGCGCCGCCGGGAGCTGTCCGACCCCGACCAGCCCCACAGCGAGGTGCTCACCGCCGTGCTGTGCCGGGAGGGCCTGGCTCCCTTCACCGAGGCGGTGGTGGGCGCCAAGCGGCTGCGGGTGGCGGTGCGGCTGGGGGCCACCCTGGCCTGTCTGGGCGCGGCGGCCGGCCTGCTGCTCACCTTCTACCTCACCTTCGTGGACGCCTACGCCTCCCTCACCCCCCTGAGCTTCCTGGTGTTCCTGCTGGCCTGGCTGGTGCCCACCTGGCTCATCGCCGGCTGGGTCAACCAGTACTGAGCCCTCATTCCAGATATACGCCATCCTCCGCCCGCCCCGGGCTTCGGGGCGGGCGGTTTCCTGTTTTCCCGGGAAACGGCAGGCCCGGCCCGCAATGGCCAGGCCCGGCTTCTGGGAGCAACGGCGGAGCAGACGTCCGCCGTTCCCCTCTGTTCGCGCCGCCCCTTCGCCGTGCCCCTTCGCCCCCTTCGGACCCTTTCCGCCCCGCCGGCATAGGATGGTGGCAGCGAAAGGGGCGAAGAACGCATGGAACTGAACTGGGTGGTGACCGGCCTGATCTTCGGGACGGCCTCCAATCTGGACACGCTGATCCTGGCGCTGGCGTGGGGGCTGCGGGGCGGCCGGCTCACGGCGGGCCAGGGGGCGGTGATCGGCGCGGTGACCACGGCGGTGACCTGGTGCGCCCTGGCCCTGGGCCGGACGGCGGCGGGGCTGACGGCGGCGGCCGCCCTGCTGGGGCCGGTGGTGCTGGTGGTGCTGGGGCTGTGGACCCTGCTGGACTGGCTGCGGCGGCTGGACCAGCCGGAGCAGGTACCCCCGCCCCCCCGGGGGCTGCGGGGCTGCCTGCCCCTGGCCGCCGCCCTGGTGGTGAACAACGGGGGCATGGGGGTGGCCGCGGGGGCCGCGGGGCTTCCGCCCCTGGGCGCGTCGGCGGTGAACCTGGCGGTGACGCTGCTGGCCCTGGCGGGAGGGTGCGCCCTGGGCCGCCGGGCCCGGGGGGGCTGGTGGGACCGGGCGGCGCTGCCCCTGTCGGGGGCGCTGCTGGTGGTGCTGGGCCTGCTGGAGAGCTGGTGGAAATAGCGGCAAATTCCTTGTAATCGGCGGAGAGCTCTGGTACAATACTGTCGAGTATGCGCCCGCTGGGCGGGCGGAGACCGGAGAGGAGGGCTGAGATGGACCTGACAGAGGTGCTGGGCGGCGACGAGGCCGTCATCGACGGCGTGCTGTCCGAATTCCTGCCCCTGTGTGAGATCCCCCATCCCTCCCGGCGGGAGGAGGCCATCGCCCGCTTCCTGGCCGGGCGGCTGACGGAGCGCGGCTGGACGGTGGAGCTGGACGAGGCCTTCAATCTCCGGGCGGACCTGCCCGCCACCCCCGGGCGGGAGGGCGCGCCCCTGGTGGCCATCCAGGGCCACACCGACATGGTGTGCGCCGTGCGCCGGGGCAGCGGCTACCGGCCTGAGCGGGACCCGGTGACGGCCGTGCGGGACGGGGACGTGCTGCGCACCGACGGCAAGTCCTCCCTGGGGGCGGACTGCAACATGGGCAACGCCGCCGCCCTGTGGCTGCTCACCCGGCCCGTCCCCCACGGGCCCCTGCGCCTGCTGCTCACCGCGGCGGAGGAGGTGGGGCTGGAGGGGGTGTCCCGGATGGACGCGTCCTGGCTGGACGGGGTGCAGTTCCTGCTGAACACCGACGGCTTCCGCCTGGGCGACCTGGTGGTCAGCTCGGCGGGAGGGCGGCGGGAGACCTACTCCCGGGAGCTGCACACCGTGCTGCGCAGATACAAGACCGCCTTCCGCCTGTCCTTCCAGGGCTTCCTGGGGGGCCACTCGGGGTACGACATCAACCTGGGCCGGGCCAACGCCCTGAAGCTGATGGCCCTGGTGCTGGGTGAGCTGCGGGAGACGGTGGACTACGAGCTGGCCGACCTGACGGGGGGCCACGGGCACAACTCCATCCCCATGGACTGCTCGGCCACCATCGTGGTAGACCCGCCCTTCGTGCCCGCCCTGGCCCGGGCGGTGTCCCACGTGTCCAACGACATGCGCCTGTTCTACGGCCGGAAGGACCCGGACGGGCGGCTGGACCTGGCGGAGGTGGCGCCCCCGGAGCGGGTGTGGACCACCCAGTGCCGGGACAGCACGCTGGACCTTCTCTCCCTGCTGTTCACCGGGGTGTACGCCATGCACGACACCATCCCCGACCGGGTGAGCGCCTCGTCCAATCTGGGCATGGTGTGCACCGAGGGGGACCGGATCGAGGTGCGCACCTTCCTGCGCTGCACCATCGGCTTCAGCGAGGAGATCCTGGCCTTCCAGCACGCCCGGGCGGCCCGCTCCACCGGCTTTACGCTGACCTCCACCGGCTATCCCGGCTGGCCGGGGGACGAGACCAACCCCCTGGCACGGCGGCTGGCGCGGATCTACCGCCGGGTCAACGGCGGCAGGGCCCGGATCACCGCGGTCCACGCCGGGCTGGAGACCTCCCTGCTGGCCGCCAAGAACCCGGGGATGGTGATGGTGAACCTGGGCCCCGATATTTTCAACCCCCACTCCACCGAGGAGCAGGTGCGCCTGTCCTCCCTGCCCCCCCTGGTGCGGCTGATGGCCGGGGCGCTGGAGGAGCTGTCGGCCCCCAAGTCCGCCGGGAGCCGGGGAAACAAGAGAAAGAAAGTGTGAACATTGGAGATCCTGCACCTGCAAATCCAGCTGTTCCTGCTGGTGGCCATCGGCTACGGCCTGTCCAAGAAGGGCATGATGAACGTCACCACCCGCAAGCAGCTGACCGACCTTGTGATCTACGTGGTGCTGCCCTGCAACATCGTCCAGTCCTTCCAGATCGACCTGAGCCACGAGCTGCTCATCTCGGCGGGCATCGTGCTGGTGCTGGGCTTCGCCGCCCAGGGGCTGTACGCCGTGCTCAACCTGTTCCTCTACCGCCGGTTCGACGCCCGGCGGCAGATCAACCTGAAATACGGCACCATCTGCTCCAACGCGGGCTTCATGGGCCTGCCCCTGTCCCTGGCCATCTTCGGCTCCACCGGGCTGATGTACGCCTCGGTGGCCCTGCTGCCCATCCGGCTGTTCATGTGGTCGGCGGGCCTGTCCCTGTACACCACCACCACCCGCAAGCAGGTGCTCAAGACCCTGGCCACCCACCCGTGCATCATCGCGGTGTTCGTGGGCTTCGCCCTGATGTTCTCCGGAGTGCAGCTGCCCCTGTTCCTGGACGACACCATCGACTGCCTGGGCCGGTGCTGCACCGCCCTGTCCATGATCGTGATCGGCGCCATCCTCAGCGACGTGGACCTGCGCACCGTCTTTGAGCCCGCCGACCTCTACTACGCCTTTATCCGCCTGCTGGCCATCCCCGCGGTGCTCTACGCCGTGCTCCGCCTGCTGCAGGTGGACGCTCTGGTCACCGGCATCATCGTCATCCTCTCCGCCATGCCCGCCGGCAGCACCACCGCCATGCTGGCCCAGAAGTACGACCAGGACCCGGAGTTTGCCTCCAAGATGGTGTTCATCTCCACCCTGCTCTCCCTGGTCACCCTGCCCATGTGGGCGCTGATCCTGACCTGAGAGGCAAAAAGCGGACAAACAAGCGCCCCCGCCGGATGCTCCGGCGAGGGCGCTGCTGTATTTTTGGGAGTCAGGCGTACCGCTCCTCCAGGATCTCGATGGCCTGGGCCACCGCGCCGTCGTTGCAGTGGCACAGCACCCGGGCGCCCCAGGCCTTCACCTCGGGGGCGCAGTTGGCGGGGGCGAAGGGGATGGCGGACACGGCCAGCATGGGGATGTCGTTCTGGTTGTCCCCGATGCAGTAGACGTGCTCCGGGGCGATGGACAGGCGGCGGGCGATCTCGGCCACCATGCCGCCCTTGGTGGCCCCCTTGGCGGTGACCGCCAGCAGGTAGCGGTTGGAGAAGATGACCTCGTACCGGTCGCGGAAGCGCTCCAGCATCCACCGCTGGGCCCGGAGCAGTACCGGCCAGTCCTGCTCCAGGATCACCTTGGTCCAGGGGGGGGGCATCTCCCCGATGGCGCAGGGGGTGAAGCCGCCCCCCACCCGCTTCATGTGGTTCAGGGTGACCTGGTTGGGCTGGTAGGCGTAGATGTCCTCCCCGTGGTAGGCCTCGAAGCCGATCTCCGGGATGGCCCGGGCCAGCTCGGCCAGGTCCTCCGGGGCGCTGTCGGGCAGGCGGGTCTCCACCAGGGGGCGGTCGGAGCCATAGTCGTAGATGGACGCGCCGTTGGACAGCACCACCGGGGCGTTGAGGATGAGATGCTCTTTGCTGATCTGGGGGGTGAAGGTGCCGTGGGCCCGACCGGTGGCCACGGTGAAGCGGCCGCCCTGGGCGGTGAAGCGCGCGATGGCCTCCCGGTTCCGGGGGGACACGGTCAGGTTCAGGTCGTACAGGGTGTCGTCATAGTCGCTGACCAGCAGCACGCCGTCGAATTTGCCCACGGGGCACACCCCCTTTCTCAGGTCATGGAAGTTCCGGTTATTGCTTGCGCAGGATGCGCTCCCGCACGGTGGAGCTGGACTGGAGCAGACCCAGCACCACCAGGTTCACCACCGTCACCAGCAGGATGAACACGCCGTTGTACAGCGCGGAGTAGACCCAGGGGTTGACCATGGCCAGGCCCAGGAAGCTCTCCGGCATATACATATACCACAGCAGGGCGCCCGACAGGGTGAGGGACAGCCAGCGGCCCAGTCCGGCCAGCACGGTGCCCCAGGCCCAGCCCAGCTTCTTCCCGGCGGCGAAGCCGCACAGGAACACCAGCGTGTAGGCCACCACATAGTCCAGCAGCATGGACTGCCAGGAGATGGCGATGCCGCCGCCGAGGAAGTACTGCAGCACGCCGTTGACGAAGCAGCAGCCCAGGCTCCACTTGGGGCCCCAGCGCAGGCAGTAGAGCAGGATGGGGATCATGGACAGGTCCACCGACCCGCCCTGAGGGAAGCGGTAGAAGGGGGGCAGGAAGTCCAGCACGGTGGCCAGGGCGATCATCAGCGCGGCCTCCACCAGGGCCAGCACTGCGCGGTGGGATGTGGTTTTCGTCATTGTCGATTCCTCCGGAAAGTGAGATACCGCAATACATCCGAACGGGTGCAGTGCGGTACGAAGAAAGCGACAATGGGGAGCATCGTCGTATCCACTTCCTACGCCGGCATTATCCGGATCAGGTTCAGGCGGCCGTGCCGCCAAGGGACCTGGAGCTGCGCTTTGCCCCAATCACAGCCGAAAATGACTTTCAGCGCCCCTGTGTTCGATTGTACATACGGTTCCCTCAAATGATACAACAACCGCCGGGAAAATGCAATGGCATTTCCCGGCGGTTTTCACGAGGATTAGAGGCCTGATTTGTTCAGCTTGTCCAACACCGCGGCAAACCAGGGGGGCAGGGGGCACTCCACCGTCATGAGCTCCCCGGTGGCGGGGTGCACAAAGGACAGCCGCCGGGCGTGGAGGCACTGCCCCGCCAGCCCGGGCGCCGGCTTCTTCGCGCCGTACACCGTGTCCCCCAGCAGGGGGTGGCCGATGGAGGCCAGGTGCACCCGGATCTGGTGGGTGCGCCCCGTCTCCAGCCGGCAGCGGATGTGGGTATAGCCGGGATAGCGGCCCAGCACCGTCCAGTGGGTCACGGCGGGCCGGCCGTTTTTCCGGTCCACCGCCATGCGCTTGCGGTCGGTGGGGTGGCGGCCGATGGGGGCGTCCACCGTCCCCTCGTCCTCCTTCAGCACCCCCACGCACACCGCCTCGTACTCCCGGTACAGGGAGTGGTCCTGGAGCTGGGCGGCCAGGGCCAGGTGGGCGCGGTCGTTCTTGGCCGCGATGAGCAGGCCCGAGGTGTCCCGGTCGATCCGGTGGACGATGCCGGGGCGCAGCTGTCCGTTGATACCCGAGAGGCTGTCCCCGCAGTGGTAGAGCAGGGCGTTGACCAGGGTGCCGTCCGGGTGGCCCGGCGCCGGGTGGACCACCATCCCCACCGGCTTGTTCACCACGATCACGTCCCCGTCCTCATACACCACGTCCAGCGGGATGTCCTGGGGGACAAGGTCCACCGCCTCCGGCTCGGGCAGCTCCACCGAGAGGACGGCCCCCGCCTCCAGCTTCTCGTTTTTCCGCAGGGGCCGGCCGTCCGGGCCGGTGACCCGGCCCTCCTCCAGTAGCCGCTGGGCCGCGGAGCGGGTCAGCCCCTCCACCGAGCGGGCCAGGAACTGGTCGCACCGCTCCCCCGCCCGGTCAGCGGTCAGCGTCAGCCCGGCCACCGCCCAGCGCCCCCTTCTTCTCGCACTTCTCCGAGAAGAAGGCGAAGTATACGCAGAACGCGATGCCGCCGCACACCACGCAGATATCGGCCACGTTGAACACCGCGAAGTTGACGAACAGCACCCGGAACATATCGGTCACATAGCCGAAGGCCACCCGGTCGATCAGGTTGCCCACCGCCCCCGCCAGCACCACCGACAGGGTGATCCGCCCGGCGGGATGGACCACCACCTTTTTCACCAGCAGCGCCAGGATGGCCGCCGCCACCACGGCGGAGATGACCGCCAGCACCCAGGTGTGCCGGGAGAACAGGGAGAAGGCGGCGCCGGTGTTCTTGATGTAGGTCAGCTCCAGGATGTGGGGCAGGAAGGGCACCGAGCCCCCCAGATCGATGTTGGCCCGCACCAGGTATTTCACCGCCTGATCCAGCAGGATCAGCGCGGCCACAAGGATCACATACAGCATGGACAGTTCCCTCCGGAAAGAAATCATTTTATTCTATCACAAAACCCGCCGCCCCCTCAAGGCGGAATCGAAAATTTCCCCGCCCGCCCGTCGCGCCCACAAAAAACTCGAACATATTTTCGAGAAACCCCTTGACGGATTCGAACAAATGTTGTAGTATTTTGTCGAACAAAAGTTCTAACATTCAGAGCGGAAGAATAAAAGTCCCGTTTAACGTACTTTATATCTGATAGGATGGCGCTGACAACAGAGGAGGAGGTCCGATCCATGATGACGCGAGCCTGTGTGTTTGAAAATCCCGCCCGTACCGGGGGCAAGGTGGTGGATCTGGCGGAGTACCGGCTGTGGAGGGCGCTGTCCGTCCCGGCGGGGGCGCCCGCCCTGCCGGTGGAGCGCTTTGCCAGCGTGGAGGACTATGAGCGCCGGGCGGCCCGGGCGGGGCGGAGCAGTCCCCTGCCCCGGCTGCCCCGGCACAGCCTGACCCGGCGGGCCCGCCGGGCGGCGCTGAGCGAGATCCTGTCCACCGCGGCGGTGCTGCTGGCCACCTGCATGGCCACCGTACAGCTGCTGGGCTGAGCGGCCCGGCGGAGCGGAACCGAACCCCCGGCGGGGAGCCTGTCTCCCCGCCGGGGGCATTCTTTTGGGCGGGGTTGACAAATGCGGTCTATTCTTATAGACTAATCTTAGAGAGGTCGATAAGAATAGACTGACGGGAGGGACAGCGATGGAGGATCTGAGACTGTGCCAGAGCGAGGCGCGGTTCATGGCGGTGGTGTGGGACGCCGAGCCCGTCCCCTCGGGGCAGCTGGCAAAGCTGTGCCGGGAGCGGCTGGGCTGGCAGAAGTCCACCGTCTACACCGTGCTGAAGAAGCTGGAGAAGCGGGGCTTTCTGAAGAACGAGGACGCGGTGGTCTCCGCCCTGATCCCCCGGGAGCGGGTGCAGGGCTATGAGAGCGGCCAGGTGTTGGACCGGGCCTTCGGGGGCTCGCTGCCCGCCTTCATCGCCGCCTTCACCCGGGAGCGCCGGCTCACCCGGGAGGAGGCGGAGGCCATCCAGGCCCTCATCGACCGCAGCCGGACGGAGGACGGGAGATGAGCGCGGCGGTGAACGCCCTGGCCGCGGTGCTGTCCATGAGCGGCTGGGGGACGGCGGCTGCCGGGGCGGCCGTCCTGCTGTACCTGGTTCTGCGGCGGCCGCCCTGCGCCCGGACGGCGCTGCTTCTGCTGTGGGCGGTGGTGGGCTTCCGGCTGCTGTGTCCGGCGGCGCCCGCATCCGCCCTGTCCCTGTTCAACCTGGGGTGGGCGGGGGGACTCGCCCGGGCGGCGGAGGAGCTGGAGAGCGGCTATGCCGCCGGGGCGGAGGTCTATCTCCAGGGCACCGGGGAATATGAACGGGCGGTGGCCGCCGGAGCCCGGCCGGAGCGGGACGAAAGCGGCCGGACCGTGGTGTACTGGCAGGCGGAGGAGAACGCCCCCGCCCCCACCGTCCGGGAGGCCTACGGCCCGGCGCTGGCGGCGGTCTGGCTGACGGGAGCGGGGGCCATGCTGGTCTACGGCGGGGCGTCTTACCTCCTGCTGCGCCGGCGGCTGCGCTTCGCGGTGAAGGACGGGAGCGAGCCCGGGGTGTGGCTCAGCGACCGGGTGGAGGGGCCCTGCGCCGTGGGGGTGTTCCGGCCCCGGATCTGCCTGCCCTTCGGGCTGACGGAGGAGCAGCGGACTCACATCCTGGCCCACGAGCGGGAACACCTGCGCACCGGCGACTCCCTGTGGAAGGCGCTGGGCTGGGTGATCCTCAGCGTCCACTGGTTCAACCCGCTGCTGTGGGCGGCCTACGGGTGCTTCGCCTGGTGCCTGGAGGACGCCTGCGACCAGCGCACCCTGGAGCGGCTGGGCGGCCAGGCCCGGGCGGCTTACAGTCAGACCCTGCTGGATCTGACCGCCGGACGCTCCTTCCGGCCCGGCCCCAGCCCACTGGCCTTCGGGGAGGGGAACGCCGGGCGCCGGGTGCGGGCGGCGCTGGGGTTCCGCCGGCCCGTCCGGTGGGCCACCGCCGCGGCGCTGGCGGCGGTGGCCGTCGCCGGGGTGCTGCTGGCCACCGGGCGGATGGAGGACGGGGACCGGCTGCGGGTGGTGGAGGTGGACGGGGTGTCCTGCGTGGATGTGGGGCCCCGCACACTGTCCGTCCGGCTGCTGGGGGACCGGGCGGCGGAGATCGAGGCGGAGATCCGGGCGGACTACGAAGACAGACCCTCTCTGTCCAGCACGCTCCCCGGAGTGATCTGGACAGACTTTGACACCTTCCAGGAGCTGCAGGAGTACCTGGGCCGGGTCCCCCTGCGGGAGAATACGGCCCTGAGGGGCGCCCTGTACAACGACCTGACGCTGGACCCCTGGGACGAGCCCCGGCTGGTCCCCGCCGTCTATTCCCTGGAGATGCGGGGAATGCGGGACGGGACCATCGAGCGGGGGAACATCGG
This sequence comes from uncultured Oscillospiraceae bacterium, assembly GCA_944386865.1. GTDB lineage: Bacteria > Bacillota > Clostridia > Oscillospirales > Oscillospiraceae > CALXCT01. The sequence goes on from CALXCT010000021.1 coordinate 12,503, forward strand.
CTTCAACTGCTATCTGGACGGGTTCCGGGTCCGCCTGACCGCCGCCGTCCAGTTCCACCTGGAGCCGGGGCGGGCATGGGACTCCCCCTACGCCGCCCTGGAGGAGGGGTCCTGGTTCTACGACATGGCCAACGGCGGCCAGGCGTATGTCTCCCTCCGGGAGGGGCAGGAGACGGGAACGGTCCTCATGGCCTGGACCCGGCTGGACGGGGTGTCGTACCGGATCCTGCTGGACGTCACGGAGGAGACCGCCGGCCCCGGCGCCCCGGCGGCGGCCCGGGAGGTGGCGGCCGAGATCCTGGACGGATTTGTAGCATAAGTACGCAGACCGGCGGCCCGGGGGAAGCTCCGGGCCGCCGGTCTGCGGTTTCCCCCGGCGGAGGGGGCGGGTCAAACTTTTTTCTCCTCTTGTGGGATGCTTTGCACGGCCGGCGCGTTATTAGGGTGAGATCTGCAGATCGAAACGGAAGGAAAAGGAGGCGGTCTCATGGCAGAGCAGACGGGGGCGGACGGCGCGCTGGCCGGGCTGTATCACAGATACCGGGTCCGGGTGTACCGCACCGCCCTGGCCATTCTCAAATCCTCCGCCCTGGCGGAGGAGGCCGCCCAGGAGGTGTGGCTCCGGGCGGCCCGGGCGGAGCGCGGGGCGGAGGAGCTGGAGCGGCAGCTGCCGGTGATGGCCCGGAACGCGGCCATCGACGTGCTGCGCCGGGAGAGCCGGTGCGTCCCCCTGCACGAGGGCTGGGAGCCCCCCGGCGGGGAGGCTCCCGAGGAGCGGGCGGCCTTCCTGGCGCTGTGGGAGCAGCTGCGCGGGCTGGCCCCGGAGTACCGGGACGTTCTGGAGCTGAAGTTTTTGTGGGGGCTGAGCAACCGGGAGATCGCCCGGCGGCTGGGCCTGAAGGAGAGCACGGTGGCCACCCGGGCCCAGCGGGGCCGGGAGCGGCTGCGGGAGGCCCTGCGGAAGGAGGGGTACGACCTGTGAAGGAGCAGACGGAAAAGGCCGCCCTGTGGGCGGCGCTGGAGGAGGATCTGGAGGCGCTGTGGGCCGCCCCCGAGGGGGAGGCGCCGGACTGGTCGGCGGACTATGCCGCCTGGGAGGCGGATTTTCTGGCGGGCCGGGCGGCCGCTCCGGCACGGAGAGCGCGGCGGCGGAGGAAGCAGCCCCGGGCGGCCCTCATCGCGGCGGCGGCCGCGGTGCTGCTGCTGGCGGGGTGCACCGCGGCGGTGGTGACCAATCCCCAGGTGCAGGAGACGGTGCGGGAGACCGTGCGGGAGGTGTTCCGGCGGGAGATCGTGTACTTCGGCAGGCCGGATGCCCCCAAGACCATCCTCACCGACGAGGAGGGGAATTTCCAGGCGGAGGTGCAGCTCTGGGACGTCACCTTCAGCGACGGGACCACGGACCACTACCTGAGCATCGGCTGGGAGGAGGGCGCACTGGACTACGTCATGTTCAGCGAGGAGCTGGGCGTGCTGCCCGAGCGGACCGCGCCCACGGACCCGGAGCCGGAACTGAAGCCCATCCCGGACATCGGCGAATGGGAGCTGTCCGGCCTGCCCGAGGGCTTTGAGCTGACCGAGACGGCCTACTCCTACAATGAGGGGACCACCATCATGCTCAGCGGCCATTTCCAGGACTGGGATTCGGTGCGGGTCACCGGCGGGCGGCTGAAGTACGATTTGCGGGAGGATGGGCAGTGCGCGGGCGTCGCGCTGGATTACAGCCTTGGATGCGGCGGCACCAGCACCCGGGGAGGCAGCCAGGAGGCCATCACCTATGAGATCGTGGAGGTGAACGGGATGTTCGGCCTGGTGGTGCGTACGGACAGTTCCGCGGATCTGACCTGGCAGGACCGGGAGCGGGAGATGCGGTTCGAGGTGAGCGGAAGCCGCCTGGAGGGACCGGAATTCACTGACTTCACCACGGAGGAGCTGGTGGAGCTGGCCGAGCGCGCCGCCTGCCTGGGCCCGGTGGGCCCCATCACCCGGGACATGGTGGCCGCGGTGGAGTACGACGGCGCGCTGCGTCTGACCGGGGCAGGCGCCGATCCCCAGCCCGAGGACTTCGGCATGACGGTGGTGCACGGCACCTGGAACTATGACCCGGAGAAGGCGGCGGGCGGGAGATAACGGTCCTCGGAACAAAAAGCGGGAGGGGCGGCAAAGTGCCGCCCCTCCCCGTTCCTGTTTCCTCACTGCTTTTCCAGCCACACCATCAGCGCGGCGATATCGGCCGGGCTACTGCCCCGCAAAACCGCGTTTTGCGGGGACCCCATGGATTTGAATTGCTCGGGCGAAGTGGATTCGCCCTGCGCCGAGGTTTTGCCGGGGGCAAAAAGCTCGTACGGCGCGTGCGCGCCGCCCCGCTCTGCGGGGCCCCGGCGTCAGCCCCGGGGGAGCCTGTGCCGGGCCGGAGCGTTCACCGCTTTTCCAGCCAGACCATCAGCGCGGCGATGTCAGCCGGGCTGACGCCCGAGATGCGCCCCGCCTGGCCCAGGTTCAGCGGGCGGATGGCCTGGAGCTTCTCCCGGGCCTCCAGCCGGATGCCGTGGATGGAGAGATAGTCCGCGTCGGGGGGCAGCGCCCGGTCCTCCAGACGGCGCAGCTCCTCCACCTGCCGCAGCTGCCGGTCGATATAACCCTGGTACTTCACCGCGATCTCCACATCCCGGGCGATCTCGGGGGACAGCTCCGGCCGGCCGGGGTCGAAGGGGGCCAGCTCCTCATAGGTGATCCGGGGCCGGCGCAGCAGGTCGGCCAGCCGCGCCCCGTCCTTCACCGGCGGCTCCCCCTTTTCAGCCAGCAGCACGTCCAGCGCCGCCGAGGGGGCCGCCCCCGCGTGCTCCAGCCGCCGCCGCTCCCGGTCCACCGCCGCGTACTTCTCCTCCACCGCCCGGAGCTGGTCTTCGCTCACCAGCCCCAGCCGGTGGCCCACGGCGGTCAGCCGCCGGTCGGCGTTGTCCTGCCGGTGGAGCAGGCGGTACTCCGTGCGGGAGGTCATCATCCGGTAGGGCTCGTTGGTGCCCTTGGTCACCAGGTCGTCGATGAGCACCCCGATGTACCCCTGGTCCCGGCGGAGGATCAGGGGGTCCTTCCCCTGGATCTTCAGGGCGGCATTCACCCCCGCCACAAAGCCCTGCACCGCCGCCTCCTCATAGCCCGACGAGCCGTTGAACTGCCCCGCGCCGTACAGGCCGGCCACCCGCTTGCACTCCAGGGTGGGCAGCAGCTGGGTGGGGTCCACACAGTCGTACTCGATGGCGTAGGCGCACCGGGTCATCTCGGCGTGCTCCAGACCGGGGATGGTGTGCAGCATCTCCAGCTGCACCTGCTCGGGCAGCGAGGAGGAGAAGCCCTGGATGTATAACTCCTCCGTGTTCAGCCCCATGGGCTCGATGAACAGCTGGTGGCGCTGCTTGTCCGGGAAGCGGACGATCTTGGTCTCGATGGACGGGCAGTACCGGGGGCCCACTCCCTCGATGGTGCCGTCGTAGAGGGGGGAGCGGTCCAGGTTGGAGCGGATGATCTCGTGGGTGCGCTCGTTGGTGTAGGTCAGATAGCATACCGCCCGGTTCTCCGGCGGCGTCTGGGTCTGGAAAGAGAAGCGCAGGCCGTCCTCGTCCCCCTTCTGCAGCTCCATTTTGGAGAAGTCCACGCTCCTGGCGTTGATCCGGGGGGGCGTGCCCGTCTTGAACCGGCGCAGGGACAGGCCCAGAGCGGAGAGGCACCGGGCCAGGGGCAGGGCGGCGGCCAGCCCGTCGGGGCCGGAGTCCCGCACCACCTCCCCCACGATGGTACGTCCCCCCAGATAGGTGCCGGTGGCCACCACCACCGCCTTCACGGCGTATTCCGCCCCGGTGTGGGTCACCACCGAGGACACCGCACCGTTTTCCGTGCGGATCTCCACCACCTCGGCCTGCTTGAGAAAGAGGTTCTCCTGCCGCTCCAGGGTCTGCTTCATGACCTCCTGGTACCGCCGGCGGTCGGCCTGGGCCCGGAGGGACCAGACGGCGGGGCCCTTGCCCCGGTTCAGCAGCCGGTACTGGATGCAGGCCTTGTCCGCAGCCCGGCCCATCTCGCCCCCCAGGGCGTCCAGCTCCCGCACCAGGTGGCCCTTGCCGGTGCCGCCGATGGCGGGGTTGCAGGGCATGTTGCCCACGCTGTCCAGGTTGATGGCGAAGCACAGGGTGCGCAGCCCCATCCGGGCGGCGGCGAGGGCCGCCTCGATGCCCGCGTGGCCCGCGCCGATGACGGCGATGTCGAATTGTCCGGCGAAATAGGTGTCCATGAAGAAGTTCCGTCCTTTGCGAGGTGGTGAGGGCGTTTCGCCCGGGGGGAGAAAGGACCTCGCTCCCAGGCGAAGCATTTCTTTTTCACCCCTTCGGGAGAAGCCCCGCGGCCGCTCACGCTGTGTGCAGCACAACCAGGGGCAGGTGGGGCCGGTTGAACAGCCGGAAGGTGGGTCCCGAGTTGCCCAGCCCCCGGGAGACCACCAGCTGCCCGTAGTCCAGCTGGTACAGCCCGGCGGTGTGGTCGGGAAAGAGGGTGCGCTCCACAGAAAAAAGCCCGTCGGTGAAGGGCAGGCGGATGATTCCCCCGTGGCCGTGTCCGCACAGGGTCAGGTCCACCCCGCACCGGGCGTAGAGGGGATAGTCGTTGTTCCGGTGGGCCAGCAGCAGGACATAGGGGTCCCCCAGGTCGGAGCGGATCTCCTCCATCAGCTGCTCCAGCGTCTTCTGGTCGGCGTAGCCGTTGGGATCGTCGATGCCGGCCAGCACCAGCGACTGGCCGTCCCGCTCCAGGGTGACGTACTGGTTGCTCAGCACGGTGACCCCGCAGTCGGCGAGGGTCTGCTTCAGGTCCCGCACCACCCCGGTGCCCAGCGCCCACTCGTGGTTGCCGGTGACGTAGTAGGTGGGGGCGATGGCGGCCAGGGCCCGGGCCAGGGGGGCCACGGCGGTCAGGTCCGCCCGGTACTGGTCCACCAGGTCGCCGGTGATGGCGATGAGGTCGGGCTCCAGCCCGGCCACCAGGCTGAGCAGGTCCTGGTCGTCCTGGCCGAACCGGGTACTGTGCAGGTCGGAGAGGTGGGCGATGCGCAGCCCGTCGAAGGCGGCGGGCAGCCGGGGGTCAGAGACGGGGATGACCTCCGTCTGGATGGCCGTCTGCTGCCAGTGGAAGAAGGGGACGGCGCACAGGCACAGCAGGACAAGGACCGGCAGGAGAAACCGGCGCCGGCGCCGGACAGTTCGTTTCGCGCGCATAATAACCTCCATCATGTCCTCCGAGTATACCACACCCCCTCCCCCGCCGCAAGAAAAAACGGCGCGGGGCGGGGGAAATCCTTGTGCTGTCAAGGGATTTGTGGTATACTATTAAATTGATTTTGTGCACCCCTCGCCCCGGCGGGCGGGGCGGGGCGGAGAACGGCAAGGATCGAGTGTGAGAGGGTCACATGAAATATAAAGAGTGGAACTATCTCCCCGGCGCGCCCGGGGCCCGGCGCGCGCTGGAGGGGGCGGGCATCCCGCCCCTGGCGGCGGCGGTGCTGGCCGCGCGGGGATTGAGCGACCCGGACGAGGTGCGCGCCTTTCTGGAGGCGGACGAGAGCTGCCTGGCCGACCCCATGCTCCTCAAGGACATGGACCGGGCGGCACAGCGGGTGCGCCGCGCCCTGGACGAAGGCGAGACGGTGGCCGTCTACGGGGACTACGACGTGGACGGCATCACCGCCACCGCCCTGCTCACCGATTTCCTCCGGCGGGAGGGGGCGCAGGTGATCCCCTACATCCCCGACCGCATGGCGGAGGGCTACGGGCTGAACAGCGACGCGGTGGCCGCCCTGGCGGGGCAGGGGGTCACCCTGATCATCACGGTGGACTGCGGCATCACCGCCGGGGACGAGGCGGACGCCGCCGCCGCCCTGGGGGTGGACCTGGTGGTCACCGACCACCACGAGTGCCGCCGGGCGCTGCCCCGGGCCTGCGCCGTGGTGGACCCCCACCGGCCCGACTGCCCCTACCCCTTCAAGCATCTGGCGGGGGTGGGGGTGGCCCTGAAGCTGGTGCTGGCTCTGGGCGGTCCGGAGCGGCAGGGCGAGCTGCTGGAGGAATACGCGGACTTGGCGGCCATCGGCACGGTGGCCGACGTGATGAAGGTGACCGGGGAGAACCGGGCGCTGATCAAAAAGGGGCTGGCCTCCCTCGCCCGGTGCCGCCGGCCGGGCCTGACCATGCTGCTGCGGGCGGCGGGGCTGGAGGGGAAGGAGATCACCTCCACCTCGGTGGGCTATGTGCTGGCCCCCCGGATCAACGCCTCCGGCCGGATGGGCTGCGCGGGCCTTGCCGCCGAGCTGCTGCTCACCGGGGACGCCGCCCGGGGAGAGGAGCTGGCCCGGGCGCTGTGCGAGCTGAACCGGGAGCGGCAGGCGGTGGAGGGCGAGATCTACCAGCAGTGCGTGGCCCGGCTGTCCGCCCGGGCGCCCGAGGAGGCCCACGCCGTGGTGCTGGCCGACGAGGGCTGGCACCAGGGGGTGGCGGGCATCGTGGCCTCCCGGCTGGCGGAGCGGTACCACTGCCCCGCGGTGGTGATCTGCCTGGACCAGGGCCGGGGCAAGGGCTCCTGCCGGTCCTACGGGGACTTCAACCTCTTTGCCGCGCTGGAGCAGTGCGGGGACCTTCTGGAGGGCTTCGGCGGCCATGAGCTGGCCGCGGGGCTGACCATCGCGGAGGAGAACATCCCCGCCTTCCGCCGCCGGCTCAACGCCCTGATCGCCGCGGGCACCGGAGGGCAGCCCCTGCCCTCCCGGCTGACGGTGGACGCGGAGGTGGACGACCCGGAACTGCTGTCCCGGGAAAATGTGGAGAGCCTGTCCCTGCTGGAGCCCTGCGGCGCGGGGATGGAGCGGGCGGTGCTGTCCCTGTCGGGGGCGGAGGTGCTCTCCGCCGCCCAGGTGGGGGGCGGCCGCCATCTGAAGCTGCGGGTGGCCAAGGGGGACCGGGTGCTGGACGCCATCTTCTTCTCCGCCCCGCCGGAGGTGCAGGTGAGCCGGGGTGACCGGGTGGACCTGGCCTTCTCCCCCCAGATCAACGAGTTCCGGGGCCGCCGGGAGGTGCAGCTGCAGCTGCTGGACCTGCGCCCCGCCCGCACCCGGGCCCAGCTGGAGCGGGAGTGGTTCTTCCGGCTGATGGCGGGCGAGCCCCTCTCCCCCGCCCAGGCCCGGGCCATGACCCCCTGCCGGGAGGAGTTCACCGCCGTGTGGCGTTACCTGACCCGCCGGCCGGACGCCGGCTCCGCCCTGGAGATGGGCGCCGTCCAGCTCAGCCGGGCGGTGGCCCGGGCCTTCGGCCTGCGGGAGGCCTACGGGCACATCCAGGTCTGCCTGGAGGTCATGGACGAGATGGCCCTCATCCGCCTGGAGCGGGAGGGCGAGCGGGTGGCCGTCACCGTCAACGAGACGGCGGGCAAGGTGGACCTGGAGCGCAGCGAGCTGATGCGGCGGCTGCGCCAGCTGGGCGGCTGACAGGCCGCACGGCCCGGAGACGGATTTGATTTTGATGACGAAGTGGTGAGACGCTATGGACCCTATTCTGGAACGGTATCAGGCGCTGGAGGACAAGATCCGGTCCTATCAGCCCAATTTTGACCAGCAGCTGCTGTACACCGCCTTCACTTACGCGGACAACGCCCACCGGGGCCAGCTGCGCAAGGACGGCTCCGCCTATATCACCCATCCCCTGGCGGTGGCCGAGATCGTGGCCGACCTGGGGCTGGACCTGGAGTCGGTGATCGCCGCGCTGCTGCACGACTGCATCGAGGACACCGAGATGACCCACGAGGACATCGCCAAGAAGTTCGGCACCTCGGTGGCCGACCTGGTGGAGGGCGTGACCAAGCTGTCCCGGGTGCAGTACACCTCCAAAGAGGAGGAGCAGATGGAGAATCTGCGCAAGATGCTCATCGCCATGGCCAAGGACATCCGGGTGATCCTGGTGAAGATCTGCGACCGGCTGCACAATATGCGCACCATGGAGTACCAGTCGGCCAAGAAGCAGCGGGAGAAGGCGCTGGAGACCATGGAGATCTACGCGCCCCTGGCCCACCGGCTGGGCATGCAGCGCATCAAGTGGGAGCTGGAGGACACCTCCCTGCGCTACCTGGACCCCATCGGCTACAAGGAGATCGAGGACGAGCTGAACTCCCGCTCCGCCGCCCACGAGGAGTTCCTGGCGGCCACTCAGTCCATCATCCAGAAGCGGCTGTCGGACGACGGGATCAAGTGCACCGTCTACGGCCGGGTGAAGCACATCTACTCCATCTACCGCAAGATGTACACCCAGAACAAGACGCTGGACGAGATCTTCGACCTGTACGCCTTCCGGGTGATCGTGGAGGACATCCCCAGCTGCTACAACGTGCTGGGCTGCATCCACGACCTGTTCAAGCCGGTGCTGGGCCGGTTCAAGGACTATATCGGCACCCCCAAGCCCAACGGCTACCAGTCGCTGCACACCACGGTGTTCGGCCGGGGAGGCATCCCCTTCGAGGTGCAGATCCGCACCGAGGCCATGCACCAGATGGCGGAGTACGGCATCGCGGCCCACTGGAAGTACAAGCAGGGCATGGCCAACCAGAAGCTGGGCTCGGAGGAGACCTTCGAGTGGGTGCGCAAGCTGCTGGAGAGCGAGCAGGTGTCCGACGCGGAGGAGTTCGTCCACCGGATGCGGGTGGACCTGTTCTCCGACGAGGTGTTCGTCTTCACCCCCCAGGGGGACGTGAAGTCCCTCCCCGCCAACGCCACCCCCATCGACTTTGCCTACTCCATCCACTCGGCGGTGGGCAACCGGATGACGGGGGCCAAGGTCAACGGCCGCATCGTCCCCTTCGACACCGTGCTGGAGAGCGGCGACATCGTGGAGATCATCACCTCCAAGTCGGCCCACGGCCCCAGCCGGGACTGGCTGAAGCTGGCCCGGAGCAACGAGGCCCGCAACAAGATCCGCCAGTGGTTCAAGAAGGAGAAGCGGGAGGAGAACATCGTCACCGGCCGGGCGGCCTTTGAATCGGAGCTGAAGCACGCCGGGCTGTCCCTGGCGGCCATCACAGCGGAGGACGTGCTGCCCTCGGTGCTCAAGAAGGTGCGCTGCAACACCCTGGACGAGCTGTACGCCTCCATCGGCTACGGCGGCACCACGGCGGTGAAGGCGGTCAACCGCATCCGGGACGAGATCACCCGGATCAAGCGCAACCAGGCCGACCGGCTGGCGGCGGCCCGGAGCCTGGAGGACGCGGTGATCATGCCGGGGGCCTCCGCCGAGCAGAAGCAGCAGGCCAAGGAGCCCCCCGTCAAGAGCAGGCATTCCAGCTCGGGCATCATCGTGGAGGGGCTGGGCAACTGCCTGGTGAAGTTCGCCAAGTGCTGCACCCCCGTGCCGGGCGACCCGGTGGTGGGCTTCATCACCCGGGGCTACGGCGTGTCCGTCCACCGGGCGGACTGCCCCAACGCCGCCCCCGACAAGCGCAAGCCGGAGGAGAAGGAGCGGTGGATCAACGTCTCCTGGGCGGAGGGCAGCCTGCCCTCCTACAAGACCTCGCTGGAGATCTCCGCCAAGGACCGGGACGGCCTGACGCTGGACATCGCCATGGCGCTGTCCGCGGTGAAGGTGAAGGTGACCGCCCTGGCGGCCCGGAGCATGCCCGACGGCTACGCCGCCGTGTCGGTGGTGCTGGAGGTGAAGGACCGGGACGAGCTGAGCGCGGTGATCAACAAGCTGGGCCAGATCCAGGGGGTCTACCAGGTGGCCCGGGCCAGCGGGAAATAAGAAGCGCGAAGGACAGACGCACAGGGAAGCTTGGACCGGAGCGACGGGCGCAAACCAGGCCGGACAAAGGCCGGCCGTTTGCGCCCGGAGTCGAAGGGAAAGCGACCCGGCCGTGCGTCCAGTCCGCAGCGTGACAGAAAGAAGCGCGCAGGCGTGAGGAACAGCGCGGATGGACCGGAGCCGGAGGGGCTGTTCCCCGTCGCGGAGGCTTTGCGCAGCGTGACGATAACAAGCGCGCAGGCGGGCACAGCAGCCGGCCTGCGCGGCACAGGAAAGGACGGAATTGTGATGCGGGCGGTGGTGACACGGGTGTCCTCCGCGTCGGTGACCATCGGCGGCCGGGTGAGCGGCGCCATCGGGCGGGGCTTCCTGGTCCTGCTGGGGGTGGGTACCGGGGACACGGAGAAGGAGTGCGACCGGCTGGCTGACAAGGTGTGCGGCCTGCGGGTCTTTGAGGACGAGAACGGCAAGATGAACCGCAATCTGGAGGCGGTGGGGGGCGCGCTGCTGGTGGTGTCCCAGTTCACCCTGTACGCCGACTGCAAAAGCCGCCGCCCCGGCTTCACCGGCGCCGCCCGTCCGGACACCGCCGTGCCCCTGTATGAGCGGTTCCTGGCCCAGTGCGCCGCCCGGGGCTTCCCGGTGGAGCACGGCCAGTTCGGGGCCGATATGCAGGTGGAGTCGGTGAATGACGGCCCCGTCACCCTGATTCTGGACACCGATATGTTATAATTTCAAAAAATAATACTGGAGGGAATCGAACTATGCGGATCAAGGGACTGAAGGTGGGCCCCCTGGGCACCAACTGCTACATCGTGGAGGATGAGGCCGCCCGGAAGGCGGCGGTCATCGACCCGGGGGAGGACGCGGAGGCCATCCTGGACGCGGTGGTCCAGGACGACCCGGAGATGAAGGTGGACTGCATCCTGCTGACCCACGCCCATCAGGACCATGTCTCGGCCATCCCGGCTCTGCGGCAGGCGCTGGGGGAGGGCGTGCCCGTCTACGTCCACGAGGCGGACTTCCGGGACAAGGCTCCGGTGCTCTTTCCCCTGCCCGCCGACCTGGCCAACGTGCGCTTTTACGGCGAGGGGGACACGGTGACAGTGGGGGACATCCCGGTGCGGGTGCTGCACACCCCCGGCCACTCCGCCGGCTCGGTGACCCTGCAGGTGGACGACGTGCTGTTCACCGGGGCCACCCTGTTCTGCGGCTCCTGCGGCCGCACCGACTTCCCCGACGGGGACTATGATCAGATCATGGCCTCCCTGAAGCGGCTGGGCGAGCTGGAGGGGGAGTACACCGTCTGCCCGGGCCATGAGGAGATGACCACCCTGAACCGGGAGCGGACGGGGAACTACTACATGGTCCAGGCGCTGAAGGGCTGAGATGAAGCTGTATCTGGAGGGCCACGGGCACAAGTACGGCACGGAGCAGATGCTGCTCATGCTCTTTCCCGACCGGCGGCCCGAGTATCCCGACACGCCCCCGGGGCCGGAGGAAGACTTCCTGCGCCTGACCCTGAAGCGGGGCGGGCGGTGGATGACGGGCATCGCCCTGCTGCGGCTGAACGGGCGGACGGCCCGGCGCAGCTGCCGGGTGCCCCTGGCGGGGACGGAGGACGCGGTGGTCCGCGCCCGGGAGGAGCAGCGGGCGCTGAAGACCGCCTTTTACCGGGCGGCGGTGGAGCTGACCGGGCGGCGGCCCGCCTGGGGGATGCTCACCGGGGTGCGCCCGGTGAAGCTGCCAACCCGGGCCATGGAGGCCGGGCTCACCCCCGCCCGGACGGAGCGGCAGCTGCAGGACCGGTACGACGTCTCCCCTCTGCGGCGGCGGCTGGCCATGGACTGCGCCCGGGCCAGCCTGGCGGTGAAGCGCTCCCTGGCGCCGGAGGAGATCTCCCTGTACGTGGGCATCCCCTTCTGCCCCAGCCGGTGCGCCTACTGCTCCTTCATCTCGGCCGACGTGAAGGGCTGCCTGAAGCTGGTGGAGCCCTTCCTGGACACCCTGGCCGAGGAGATCGCCGGGGCGGGGGAGCTGGTGCGCCGGGCGGGGATGCGGGTGGCCAGCGTGTACATCGGGGGCGGCACCCCCACCACCCTGGCCCCGGCGCAGCTGGAGCGGCTGATGGGCGCCATCCAGGAAACATTTGACCTGTCGGGCTGCCGGGAGTATACTGTGGAGGCGGGCCGTCCGGACACCATCACCCCGGAGAAGCTGGCCGTCATCCGCCGCCTGGGCGGGGACCGGATCTCGGTCAACCCCCAGTCCCTGCGGGACGAGGTGCTGCGGGCCATGGGCCGGGCCCACACGGTGGAGCAGGTCTATGAGGCTTACGGCCAGGTGCGCCGGGCGGGCTTCACGGCGGTGAACATGGACCTGATTGCCGGACTGCCCGGGGACGATCCGGCGGGCTTCCGGGAGAGCCTGGACGGGGTGCTGGCCCTGGCGCCGGAGAACGTGACGGTGCACACCCTGGCCCTGAAGCGGGGCTCCGCCCTGACCCTGCGGGGGGCGCCGCTGCCCGCCGGGGCCCAGGTGGCTCAGATGCTGGACTACGCCTGGGACCGGCTGCGGGAGGCGGGCTATGTGCCCTACTACCTGTACCGGCAGAAGTACATGTCCGGCGGGTTCGAGAACGTGGGCTGGTGCCGGCCGGGCCTGGAGAGCGTGTACAACATCGTGATGATGGAGGAGCTGCACTCCATCCTGTCCCTGGGCGGGGGCGGGGTGACCAAGCTGGTGGACCCGGCGGCGGGCCGCATCCGGCGCATATCCAATCCCAAGTATCCATATGACTATATCGGCGCCGCTCCCCGCCTGACCGAGGCCAGGCGGGAGGCCCTGCCCTTCTGGCAGGCGCTGCGGGACGGGGCCGCCCGGCCCTGAGTACGGTTTACGGGAGGTATGTATGGCGTATCAACTGCAGGAGATCAATGAGCGTATCCGGAGCGACGTGGCCGGCTTTCTGGAGGAGTGCGACCAGAACTACCGTCAGCGGGTCTCGCTGGCGGCGGACAAGATCCTGGCCAACCTGGACAAGAGCCCGCTGGTGCTGCTCTCCGGGCCCTCGGGCTCGGGCAAGACCACCACGGCGCTGAAGATCGAGGAGGAGCTGCGCCGCCGGGGGATCGTCTGCCACGCGGTGGCCATGGACAACTACTTCAAGACCATGGACCGGCGCACCGCACCCCGTACGCCGGAGGGGGAGATCGACCTGGAGTCCCCCCTGTGCATGGATATGGAGCTGCTGGACCGGCACTTCACCGCCCTGTCCCAGGGGAAAGAGGTGGTCATCCCCAAATTCGAGTTCGCCCGCCAGATGCGCAACGACAACCGGGGCACCCCCCTGCGGCTGGGCAAGAACGAGATCGCCGTCTTCGAGGGCATCCACGCCCTGAACGACGAGGTGGCCGGCCGGCATCCCGAGGCCACCAAGCTGTACATCTCGGCCCGGTCGGACGTGAACGAGGGCAGCCAGCTGCGCTTCAAGGGCACCTGGATGCGGCTGACCCGGCGGGCGGTGCGGGACTACCTGTTCCGGGGCACCGGCGTGGCCGAGACGCTGGACATGTGGGCCAACGTGCGCCGGGGGGAGAAGCTGTACATCTCCCCCTACAAGAACCGGGCGGACATCATCTTCGACTCCTCCCTGCCCTACGAGGTGTCGGTGATGAAGAACTTCGCCGCCCCCCTGCTGGAGGCCATCCCCCAGGAGAACGCGCGCCGGAGCGAGCTGCTGGACCTGATCGCCGGCTTTGAGTACTTCGAGCCCATCGACCCCGAGCTGGTGGCCAAGGACTCCCTGCTGCGGGAGTTCATCGGCGGCGGCAGCTACCACTATTCGTGAATTCCGCCCCGGAGGGGCGTGTTTACAGATCGAACCTCCGCCCCCGCGGGGCGGAGAGAGAAGAAGGAGTGTCAACCATGTCTGAAGAATGTACCCACAACTGTTCCAGCTGCGGCTCCAGCTGCGCGGAGCGCACCGAGCCCCAGGACCTGCACGAGAAGTGCAACGAGCAGTCCCACATCAAGAAGGTGATCGCCGTGGTCAGCGGCAAGGGCGGCGTGGGCAAGAGCACCGTCACCGCCAGCCTGGCCTCCGCCATGGCGGCCCGGGGCCGCACGGTGGGCGTGCTGGACGCCGACATCACCGGCCCCTCCATCCCCCAGGCCTTCCACATCCACGAGAAGGCCGCCGCCAGCGAGGCGGGCATCCTGCCCTCCCTGAGCGCGGGCGGCGTGCGGGTGATGTCGCTGAACCTGCTCACCCCCAACGAGACCGACCCCGTCATCTGGCGCGGGCCCGTGCTGGCCGGGGTGGTCAAGCAGTTCTGGACCGACGTGGTCTGGGGCGACGTGGACTACCTGTTCGTGGACATGCCGCCGGGCACCGGCGACGTGCCCCTGACCGTGTTCCAGTCCCTGCCGGTGGACGGCATCATCGTGGTCACCTCCCCCCAGGACCTGGTGTCCATGATCGTCACCAAGGCGGTGAACATGGCCAAGATGATGAACATCCCCATCCTGGGCCTGGTGGAGAACTACAGCTACTTCCAGTGCCCCGACTGCGGCAAGCGCCACGCCATCTTCGGCGAGAGCCGGGTGGACGAGGTGGCCGCGTCCATGGGAGTGAAGCTGCTGGCCCGGCTGCCCATCGACCCGGCGGTGGCCGCCGCCTTCGACGCGGGCGCCATCGAGACCTTCCAGCCCAACTACCTGGCCGACGTGGCCGCCCAGCTGGACGGGGAGTGATCCCGCCCCAGCGTCCCGACACACAGAAAAGCGCCCCCGCCGGACTCCGGCGGGGGCGCGCTGTTTGTCGGGTCAGATGCCCAGCAGCAGCCGGGCGAACTGGAAGTAGATCAGCAGGGACAGGGCGTCCACCACGGTGGAGATGAAGGGGGAGGCCATCACCGCCGGGTCGAAGCCCAGCTTCTGGGCCAGCATGGGCAGGATGCAGCCCACCGTCTTGGCGCAGATCACGGTGCCCACCAGGGTCAGGCAGACCACCCCGGCCACCGTGGGGGTGACCTCCGGGTTCTGGAACAGCCAGAAGTCCACCGCCATCATCTTCACGAAGTTGGCCGCCGCCAGGCACACGCCGCACAGGGCGGCCACCCGGATCTCCTTGGCCACCACGGCCAGCAGGTCGGAGAACTCCACCTCGTCCAGGGACAGGGCGCGGATGACGGCGGTGGAGGCCTGGGTGCCGCTGTTGCCGCCGGTGCCGGTGAGCATGGGGATGAAGGCGGTGAGGATGGCATAGGCCATCAGGGCGTTTTCAAACTTGGTGAGGATGACGCTGGTGAAGGTGGCGGAGAGCATGAGCAGCATCAGCCAGGGCAGGCGGGCCCGCCAGGTCTCCAGAACGCCGGTGCGCAGGTAGGGCTTGTCAGAGGGGAGCATGGCGGCCATCTTCTCGATGTCCTCGGTGGTCTCCTCCTCCATGACGTCCATGGCGTCGTCGAAGGTGACGATGCCCACCAGCCGGTCCTCCCCGTCCACCACGGGGACGGCGGGCAGGTCGTACCGGGAGAAGACCTGGGCCACATCCTCCTTGTCGTCGTGGGTGTGGACCGAGACCACGTTGGTCTCCATGATGTCCTCGATGCGGGTCTCGTAGGCGGACAGCAGCATCCGCCGCACGGTGACCACCCCGATGAGCACCCGGTTCTCGGTGACGTAGCAGGTGTACACCGTCTCCCGGTCGATGCCGATCTTCCGGATGCGGGCGAAGGACTGCTCCACGGTGGCGTCCTTGTGGAGGGTGATGAACTCGGGGGTCATGATGGAGCCGGCGCTGTCCTTGGGGTAGCTGAGCAGCTCGTTGATCTGGCTGCGGGTGGCGGGGTCGGTGTTGCGCAGGATCCTGGAGACCACGTTGGCGGGCATGTCCTCGATGATGTCCACCGCGTCGTCCAGGTACAGGTCGGAGATGACGGCCCGCAGCTCGGTGTCCGTCAGGTCGTTGATCAGCTGCTCCTGGATGTCGCTGTCCTCCAGGTAGGTGAAGATGTCGGCCGCCATGCTCTTGGGCAGCAGGCGGAAGACCAGCACCTGCAGCTCCCGGTCCTCCAGCTCCTCCAGGAACTCGGCGATGTCCACCTCGTTCATCTCGGCCAGCAGGGCCTTCAGCTCCCGGAACCGCCGTTCCCGGGCCAGCTGGGTCAGGTGCTCAAAGTCAATGTTTTCAGGCAAGGGAAGCACTCCTTTCCAGGGAAATGGCGCGCACGCGCGTTGGAAAGCAGGCAGCAAAAAAGCCGCGCGGCCCCACGGGCCGGCGGCTGCGCACACAAACGCGGCGGGGCGGGGGAAGGGCTCCGGCCCGCTCCAGGGTACGGCGGCTCAGGCCGCCCCCGGCACAGGGGTGGCCGCCGCCCGGCGTTTTTGTTCGCAGCTGTCCGCGCTGATCTGCCGACTTCGGCCATCCATCCTGTCTCACATCCTTTATCATGGGGAGATTTCCGGCGGATATCCGCCTTCCCGGGAGAAAATCCCGGAGACAGGGCCATTATATGCCCCCAGAGGGGAAAAAGCAAGGGCGGGGGCCAAATTCCCCGCCCTTTTTACCCTTATTTTACCTTCGCCCCCCGATTCCGTCCGGCGCGGCCGCCGGAAAAAACGGGCCCGCCGCCCCGGCCGCCGTCCGGCCGGCAAGGCGGACGTCCCGGCGCCTCCGAAAAGTGCGGGCCCCGGCGGGGGGCCAGTACTGAGGGGCGCGGCGCGTCCTGGCTCCCGCCCGGCTCCGCCGGGAGAGAGGGCGGCTCACACCCGCACCCGGCCTCCGCGCACCTCCACCCCCTCCAGCTCCAGCAGGGCCTGCTTGTGGGCCAGGCCGGAGGCGAAGCCGGTCAGCCGCCCGTCGGCCCCCACCACCCGGTGGCAGGGGATGAGGATGGGGATGGGGTTTGAGTGGTTGGCCATGCCCACCGCCCGGAAGCCCCTGGGGCAGCCCACCCGCAGGGCCTGGCGGCCGTAGGTGGACACCGTGCCGTAGGGGATCTCCCTCAGGGCCTGCCAGCAGCGCAGCTGGAAGGGGGTGCCCCGGGGATCGAGGGGCAGGTCGAAGGCCCGGCGCGCCCCGGCAAAATATTCCAACAGCTGCCGCCGTCCCTCGGCCAGCAGGGGGGTGTCGTGGGGCATGAGCCGGGGCAGGGGCCGTCCCGGCAGGTACAGCCGGACGATGGCCCCCTCCTCCTCCCCCAGGCCCAGGGGGCCGATGGGGGTGTCAAAGACGGTCAGTTCCATGGGCGCTGCCTCCCCGGCTCAGTAGCGGCGCACCACCGCCACCACCTTGCCGATGATCTGGGCGCGGGTGCCGTCGATGGGCTGGTAGTCGGGGTTCTCGGGCATCAGCCAGACCTGCCCGTCCTTCACCCGGAGGGTCTTCACCGTGGCCTCGTCCTCGAACAGGGCCACCACGATCTCGCCGCTGCGGGCCTGCTGCTGCCGGTGGACCACCACCAGGTCGCCGGGCAGGATGCCGGCGTACAGCATGGACTCCCCCCGCACCCGGAGGGCGAAGTGCTCCCCCTCCAGGCCCTGGGTGTCGAAGGTGAGGTAGTCCTCCACGCACTCCTGGGCCAGGATGGGCGAGCCGGCGGCCACATTGCCCACCACGGGCACCCGGTCGGCCTGGCCGCGCTCCTCCTCGGCCACGGGCCGCCCGGAGTCGGCCAGAGTGATGGCCCGGGTCTTGCCCTCCGCCTTCACCAGCACGCCGGCGTCCTCCAGCCCCTTCAGGTGGAAGTGGACGGTGGAGGGCGACTTCAGTCCCACCGCCGCGGCGATCTCCCGCACCGAGGGGGGATAGCCGTTCCGGGCGGAAAAGGCCTGGATGAACTCATAGATCTGCTGCTGCTTGGGGGTGAGCTGCTGTTTCATGGGCGCCTCCTTGTCCCCGCGTGGCGGAACTCGTTTTGCAAAGTATATCACAAGACGGGGGAAATGTCAAACATTTGTTCTAATTCCCGGGAAAAGGGACCCCGCCGCGCCCGGCGGGCACGGCGGGGAGAGGGGCGGGTCAGGGCTGGTCCAGGCTGATCTCCCGGCGGCGGAGGATGCGGTTCAGGCCGGTGAAGAACAGGGTGCCGGTGGTGGCGGCGGCCAGGATGTCGGCCACCGGCTCGGCCAGGAAGACGGCGAAGACCTTGTCGTCGAAGAAGTGGGGCAGGAGGAAGATGAGGGGGATGAGCAGGATGAACTTGCGCAGCAGGGCCAGGAACAGGGAGATCTTGGCCTGGCCCAGGGCCACGAAGGACTGCTGGCAGGCGTGCTGCATGCCCATGGCGAAGATGCCCGCGCCGTAGATGCGCAGGGCCCAGGTGCCGTAGTCCACCAGCTCCGGGTCGTCATTGAACAGGAGCACGAACACGCCGGGGAACAGCTCCAGCAGCAGCCAGAAGGTGACCGACAGGCCCATGGCCACGGTGACCAGCAGGCGCACGGTCTGCTTCACCCGCTGGCTCTGGCCGGCGCCGTAGTTATAGCCGATGATGGGGCTGGCCCCCTGGGAGAAGCCCAGGAACACGGTGGCCAGCACCTGCATCACGCTGGAGGCGATGGTCATGGCGCCCACCGCCAGGTCGCCGCCGTAGGCCTTCAGGGAGGCGTTGAAAGCCACGTTCAGGGCGCTCTCGGTGGACTGCATCACGAAGGGGGACACGCCGATGGCCAGCACCGGAGCCAGGATGGACCAGCGCAGGCGCAGGTACTCCCGGCGGATGCGCAGCTTGGTGCGCGTCCCGGTGAGAAAGCGCAGCACCCACAAGGCGGACACCAGCTGGGACAGCACGGTGGCCAGGGCGGCCCCCCGCACCCCCATGCCCAGGGCGAAGATGAACACCGGGTCCAGGGCGATGTTGATCACCGCGCCGATGAGCACCGTCTTCATGGCCACGGTGGAGAAGCCCTGGGTGGAGATGAAGGTGTTCAGACCCACGGAGTACATCACAAACAGGGTGCCCAGCAGGTAGATGCCCAGGTAGTCGCTGCCGTAGCCCACGGTGTTCTCGGTGGCGCCGAACAGAAGGAGCATGGGCTCCCGGATGGACCAGAGCACGGCGGTGACGGCCAGGGCGATGAAGGTGAGCAGCAGGGTGCAGCTGCCCAGGATCTCCTCCGCCCGGCGGTCGTTCCCCTCCCCCATGTGGATGGCGGCCCGGGCGCCGCCCCCCACGCACACCAGGCTGGACAGGGCGGTGATGAGCATGATGACGGCGAAGGTGACCCCCACGCCGGTGAGGGCCAGGCGGCCCTCCCCCTCGATGTGGCCGATGTACATCCGGTCCACGATGTTATAAAGGGCGTTGACCAGCTGGGCGGTGACCGAGGGCAGGGCCAGGCGGAGCACCAGCGGGCCGATGGGGTCCCGGCCCAGGTCGTTGACCCGCCGCCCGTCGGGGCCGGTCATCCCTCCCCCTCCAGGAAGTAGCTGGCCTCCATGTCCGCCATGGCCAGGGCGAAGGCCAGGGGGTACTTCTGCAGCGCCTGGCCCACGGTGCGGTTGTCCTCCGGGCCGGAGAAGCCCATGTGCCAGCGGATCGCCATGGCCTCCTCCCGGGTCAGGCGGACGAAGCCGTTGACGATGTACACGCTTTTCTCCCCGTGGCCGTAGGGCAGCGGGTCGTCGAAGGTGTAGGTGGGCACCTTCTCCCACTGGCCGGTGGCGTCGTTCTTCACGTTGCGGAAGCCCCGCTTG
>CALXCT010000022.1 GCA_944386865.1 uncultured Oscillospiraceae bacterium
AGCAGCAGAAGAAGGTGCCCGAGCTGGTGGAGCTGTTCAAGCAGCTGCCCCCGCCCACCCAGTTCATCCCCCGCTGCCTGGTGCACAAGGCCATCGTGGACGGCCACGCCGAGTGGTACGGCATGCATATGTTCTCCACCAGCCAGGTGCCCGACAAGAACAATTTCCGCCAGCCGACCAATATCTTCCAGTTCGACAAGATCGTCTATCCCCGTCCGGGCCAGAGCCAGGTCCACATGATTTGGACGGACGCGCCCTGCAACGTGACCTGCTGGAACCACGGCAACCTGTTCGTGGAGGCCTATCAGCATCCCTCCATCGAGACCATCGTGGCCCAGCATCCCTGGATGGAGAACGACTGCTACTTCGCCGACATCATCCTGCCCGTGGCCACCAAGCACGAGATGAACGACCTGGGCAACGACTTCAGCTCCGGCGTGTTCCAGTCCATCTACCTGGAGCGGCCCTGCTGCGAGCCCATCGGCGAGTCCCTGTCCGACTTTGACGTGTGCGTCAAGGTGGCGGAGAAGCTGGGCCCCGAATATGTGCGGGCCTATACCGGCGGCGGTCTGACCGAGGAGGACCGGGTGCGGTTCTTCTACAAGGCTACCGGCTGCGAGGACACCATGTCCTGGGAGGAGTTCCAGAAGCGCAAGGTGTTCGTCATCCCCTGCAAGCCGGACGCCCAGGAGGTGCCCGCCGGCCTGTACAACTTCTATAAGGACCCCAAGGGCAACCCGCTGACCACGCCCACCGGCCTGCTGGAGTACTCCTCCAGCGACATCGAGAAGTATATGCCCGACGACCCCGAGCGTCCGCCGGTGCCCCACTGGGTGGAGAAGAGCGAGACCCACGACGAGCGGCTGTCCAGCGAGCGAGCCAAGAAGTACCCCCTGCTGTGCATGTCCAACCACGGCCGCTGGCGCGTCCACGCCCAGTGTGACGACATCGTCTGGAACCGCGAGGAGGAGACCATGAAGATCCACGGCAAGGACGGCTACCAGTATGAGCCGGTGTGGCTCAACCCTGCTGAGGCGGCCAAGCGCGGCATCCAGCACGGCGACATCGTGAAGGTGTTCAACGAGCGGGGTATCGTCCTGTGCGGCGCCTACGTGACCGAGCGCCTGAACACCCGGACCTGCTACGTGGACCACGGCTCCCGCCTGGACCCCATCATCCCGGGCTGGCTGGACCGGGGCGGCTGCATCAACTCCATCACCCCCACCGGCATGACCTCCAAGAACTGCACCGGCATGGCCACCAGCGGCTTCCTGGTGGAAGTGGAGAAGGTGACCGACGAGGAGATGGAGGGCTGGAAGCGGGACTATCCCGAGGCCTTCGCCCGCAAGGTGGACTACGCCGCCGGCGTGTGCCTGGAGGGCTGGCTGATCGACGCCGAGAAGGAGGGTAAATAACATGTCCAAGGTTTTCTATATTGATGTGGCCCGCTGCACCGGCTGCTACAACTGCCAGCTGGCCTGCAAGGACGAGCACTGCGGCAACGACTGGACCCCCTACGCCAAGCCCCAGCCCGAGATCGGGCAGTTCTGGTGCAAGGTGGAGGAGCATGTGTGCGGCACCATGCCCAAGGTGAAGATCCACTATATCTCCAAGATGTGCAACCACTGTGCCAACGCCCCCTGCATCGCCGCCGCCAAGGACGGCGCGGTCTACCGCCGGGAGGACGGCCTGGTGATCATCGACCCGGAGAAGGCCGTGGGCCAGAAGCAGATCGTGGACGCCTGCCCCTACGGCGCGGTCTACTGGAACGAGGAGCTGCAGCTGCCCCAGAAATGCACCGGCTGCGCCCATCTGCTGGATAACGGCGATACGGTGCCCCGCTGTGTGGAGGCCTGCCCCACCGACGCGCTGCGCTTCGGCGAGGAAGAGGAACTGAAGGACCTGATCCGGGGCGCCCAGGTGATGAGCCCCGAGCTGGGCCTGGGCCCCAAGGTCTATTACCGCAACATCCCCGGCAAGTTCATCGCCGGCACCGTCTACGACCCCGAGACCCAGGAGATCATCGAGGGGGCCCGCTGCCTGCTCAGCGACGGCGGGAAGAACTGGGAGACCGCCACCGACGATTTCGGCGACTTCTGGTTCCGGGACCTGGCGGTGGGGACCTACACCCTGAACATCTCCGCCCCCGGCTACGAGCGGATCGTGCTGGAGGGGCTGGACACCGAGAAGGACCTGAACGTGGGCGACCTGCCCATGAAGAAGGCCTGACCTGAGGAAAGAAAAAACCGGGCCCCTCTCCCAAACGGGAGAGGGGCCCGGTCCTTTTGCGCGTCAGCCGGCGGGGGGGAAGATCTGCCGGTAGTAGAACAGCAGCTCGCTGACAAAGAGGTTCTTGGAGATATTCTCCCCGTTTTGGAGGTAGGCCACTCCCACGGTGTGTTCGTAGTCCATCTCCAGGTGGCGGAACAGGGGGTTGTTCTTGGACATCATCCACTCGTCGGTGAGCATGGCGCAGCCGCCGCACTGGATCTGGAGCAGCATGGAGGAGTAGTCCGGGCTGTTGATCATCTTGGGGGTGAAGCCCGCTGCGGCGCACTGGTTGACCACGCTGTCCCGCAGGGACTTGCCCGTCTTGGTGTAGGGGACGAAGAAGGTGTCGTTCTGCAGGTCCAGCAGGGAGGGGTGCTCCGGGTCGGCCAGGGGGTGCTGGGCGGAGTATAACAAAATGCTTTTGATCTGCATCAGGTTGCGGGTGACCAGTTCGGGGTAGTCCCGCAGGAAGATGTCCAGTGAGAAGACCACGTCCACCTTTCCGCTTTTCAGGGCGGGGATCAGGTCGTCAAAGGAGTAGCCGTCCCAGGACAGCTTCAGCTGGGGGTACTTCTGGCTGAAGAAATTCTGGATAGGGGTATAGAGATTGGAGATGTCCCAGTTGATGGTGCAGCCGATATGTACCTCGCCTTTGCGGGTGTAGTTGAGGGACTGGACTTTTTCCAGCGTCGCCTTGAAATTGGAGTTGAAATCGGAGAACAGCTCGTAAAACAGCCGGCCCGCCTCGGTGAGCTGGATGGTCTTGCGGGTGCGGTCAAAGAGGGGCACGCCGAACTCCTGCTCCATCAGAGCGATCTGCTTGCTCACTGCGGGCTGGGAGATGTAAAGCTCCTGGGCGGCTTTGGAAAAGCTCAGCCGGTCAGCCACGGCCAGAAAGCATGAAATCTGGGCTTGTGTCATATTCTCACCTCATAACGGATAAATCAGAAAACAGCACTACAACCGGGAGTTGAGAGGCACAACCGGTAGTTTAAACCTAAATGATTATAACATATAAAATGCTATAATGAAAGAGTTATGTTTAGGATAAAGAAAAGAATATTAGCTTTTTCCAGAGAAGAATGTTAAAATGCTGATGAAATATGGGGCCTTCTTTCAGGCAGAAGTACCCATAGGGCAAGCAAATCAAAGTAACACAGGGGGTAGAAAACTTGAGCAACACAATGATTGCTGTGATCGGCATCATCATCTTGCTGATCCTGCTTGTGGCCGGTATGAACATCGGCGCGGCAATGATGGCTGTTGGCTTCTTCGGAGTGTGGTACTTCCGCGGATTCACGCCGGCCATGACTGTTTTCGCGACGGTGCCCTTCACTCAGGCCACAATGTACTCATTTGCCGTGATTCCGCTGTTCGTCTTGATGGGACAATTCGCATTCATGTCGGGCATATCGTCGGATCTGTTCGATTTTGCGAATAAGTGGCTGGGCAGCCTGAAGGGCGGTCTGGCCATGGCGACCGTGGCTGCCTGTGCCGCGTTCTCCGCCATCTGCGGCTCCACCGCCGCTACCGCCGCCACCATGGGCGTGGTTGCGTTGCCTGAAATGCGCAAGTACGGCTATGACGACGGTCTGGCCTGCGGCTCCATCGCTGCCGGCGGTACCCTGGGCATCCTGATCCCGCCCTCCACCGGCTTCATCATCTACGGCATCGTGGCCGGCCAGTCCATCGGCGCGCTGTTCGCCGCCGGCGTCATGCCCGGCATCCTGCTGGCCATCTGCTACATCTTCTCCATCGCCATCACTGTGCGCGTCAGACCCGGCCTCGCGCCCAAGAGCGAGAAGTTCACCTGGAAGGAGAAGATCATCGCCATCAAGGGCGGCCTGGGCATGATCATCCTGTTCGCCATCGTTATCGGCGGTATGTTCACCGGCTTCTTCTCCGCCAACGAGGCCTCCTGCGTGGGCGCCTTCGTGGGCCTGCTGTTCATGGCTTTCAAGCGTCAGCTGACCTGGAAGAACTTCATCACCTGCCTGCGCGACACCCTGAAGACCACCGGCATGGTGCTCTTCATCCTGATCGGCGCCTACGTGTTCGGTCAGTTCCTGGCCTTCAGCCGTATGCCCATGACCATGGCTGACTGGATCACCGGCCTGGGCGTGAACCGCTATGTGGTTCTGGTCAGCGTCATCATCATGTACGTCATCCTGGGCTGCTTCATGGACTCTCTGGCCATGGTCATGCTGACCGTGCCCATCTTCCAGCCCATCATGGAGGACCTTGGCTTCGACATGGTCTGGTATGGCGTGGTCATGATCATGGTCATGGAGTGCGGCCTGATCACTCCTCCCGTTGGTATGAACGTGTACATCGTCTCCGGCGTGGCAAAGGATGTCCCGCTGATGAACATCTTCAAGGGCGTGGCCCCCATGGTGGGCGGCATGATCGTGGCCATCATCTTCATTATCCTCTTCCCCGACATCGCCCTGTGGCTGCCCAGCATCGTCAAGCTGGCGTAACTGTGCGGCCCATCCCCAACCTTGTTTAGCCCCCGGAATGGGAAAAATAAATATTAGGAGGAAAAAAGAATGAAACTGCGCAAGATCCTTGCCCTGCTCATGGCTATGGCCATGTGCCTGGCACTGCTGACCGCTTGCGGCGGTGACACGACCCCCGCTGAGACCGGCAGCAACGACCCCGTGCAGACCGGCGACACCGCTGACCTGCCCGGCGACGGCACCAAGTACGAGCTGATCGTCACCAACCACGACTCTGAGACCTCCAAGGGCGCTCAGTACATGAACGACCTGGGCCAGCTGATGAGCGACTATGTCGCCGCCAACTCCAAGGACACCCTGGAAGTCTTCGTGTACAACGGCGGCTCCCTGTATGGCGGCGGTGAGGCCTACGGCGCCGTCGAGGCCGGCAATGCCGACATGGCCTGGGGCGCTGCGGCCTTCTATTCCGGCCAGTTCCCCATCTCCGAGTTCATCCAGCTGCCCCTGAACGGCATCAACTCCGCTCAGATGGGTTCCAAGGTCTTCATGGATATGCTGGCTGAGATCCCCGAGGTCGCCGCTGAGTACGCCGGCGTCAAGGTCATCCAGCTGCAGGGCAACTGCCCCGGCATCCTGTCCACCACCGCTGCTTACGGCAAGGTGGAGTCTCCTGACGACCTGAAGGGCCTGCAGTTCCGCACCGCCGGCACCACCGCCGGCCTGTGGGTGTCCGCTGTCGGCATGGAGCCCGTCACCGTGGCTACCTCCGATACCTATGAGTACCTGGAGAAGAACATCGTCAACGGCTGCATGAACGACTGGCACAACATCGACTGCTTCAACCTGTACGACGTTATCGGCTACACCATGGACTACTGCGTGTCCACCTCCCCCTGCTTCGTGATCATGAACCAGGCCCGCTATGACGGCTTCCCCCAGCACGTGAAGGACGCCATTGACCTGTACTCCGGCGCCTATGCTTCCGACATGGCCGGCTGGTACTGGGATACCTGCGTGTTCACCACCGCCGCTGAGATGGAGTCCGCTGGTGTTGAGATCTACGAGCCCACTCAGAAGCTGTATGACTTCATGACCTCCGACTCCGTCAAGGATTCTGTCCACGCTGAGTACATTGCCTTCCTGAACAGCTACAACCTGGACGGCCAGGCCATCTACGACAAGTGCATGGAGATCGTGGGCCGCTATGCCGACGAGTACGCCACCATCTATGACACCGAGTTCACCATCGATCAGTGGGCTACCTCCGACGTGGCCACCGCTGACCTGGAGGCCAACGCCGCTGCTCTGGGCATCACCCTGGAGTAATCTGACCCTGCCTCTGGCAGAACGGTTCTAAGTGTTCCGGCGGCGGGGCGAGGCCTCGCCCCGCCGCTTCATAAAATCCCGACCCTTGCGGGACGGATTTTACAGGGAGGACGAAAGTAAAACATGCATACTTTTATCAAGATTACCGATAAGATCTGTGAGTATATCAGCTATATCTCCATGGTCGTCATCGCGTTCATCATGTTCTTCAACGTGATCTGCGTGATCGGCCGCTACACCGACAACAACATCACCGGCGGCGTGGAGATCACCCAGGTGACCCTGAGTGCGCTGATCTTCTCCTCCTGGGCCTATGTGCAGACCCAGCACGGCCACATCCATGTGACCATGTTCCTGAGCAAGATGCCCATGAAGGTGCGCTTCGCCCTGTTCACCATCACCTCCGTGCTGACCACCGTGACCCTGGCGTTCGCCACCGTCGCCGTGTTCCAGGAGATGGTCGCGCTGATCACCACCAAGCACACCGCCACCGGCAACCTGCTGATCCCCTACTGGCCCTTCTACCTGATCGAGGGCGTCTCCCTGGCGATGTTCTCTGTCGTGCTGCTCCGCGACGCGATCCGCAGCGCCCAGGCTATCGTCAACGAGGATATCGCCAAGGAAGTGGAGGCTTTCTGGGTGTGATCCCCTGAGCTCAGAACAAAAATATGGAGGTCTTTTTTGTGGGCCTCCATATTCACAAAACCGGCAAGGCCAGACAGAGAAGTGGATTCTCTGCCTGGCCTTGCCGGTTTTTCATGGGTGTGCAAGCGCGGCGGAAAGAAAAAGCGGGGGCTGCAGCAGGCCTGGGCCAGACTGGATGGGAAACGACGATCCAGAGGGCAGGACGGGGAAGGGCGGCTGCAGTCAGGTGGAGGGATCAAGTGTCCGCGAAGCCGCCGGGCCGGCCCGCGGCCATCGCCTCGGCCACCCGGATGCCGTCCACGGCAGCAGAGACGATGCCGCCGGCGTACCCGGCCCCCTCCCCGCAGGGATAGAGCCCCTCCAGGGCGGACTGGAGGGTGGTTCCGTCCCGCAGGATGCGCACCGGGGAGGAGGAGCGGCTCTCCACGCCGGTGAGCACCGCCTCCGGGCAGGCAAAGCCGCGGAGCTTCCGGTCCAGCAGGGGCAAGGCTTGGCGGAGGGTCCCGGCTACGTAGTCAGGCAAACATAGGCCCAGGTCGGTCCAGGTCACGCCGGGGCGGTAGGTGGGCAGAATTGCCGCCGGACCGCGGGAGGGCCGTTCCGCCAGGAAGTCCCCCACCAGCTGGGCGGGGGCGGCACCGCTCTGCCCGCCTGCCAGCCAGGCCCGTTCCTCCAGGACCTCCTGGAAGAGGACGCCCGCCAGCGGACCCTCACCGGGGAAGTCGTCCGGCGTGACACCCACCAGGAAGCCGCCGTTGATGTTCGCCCCGTCCCGGGCGCGCAGGCTCATGCCGTTGGTGACCACCTGCCGGGGGCCTGAAGCGGCGGCCACCACCTGCCCGCCGGGGCAGACGCAGAAGCTGAAGGCGGAGCGTCCGCCGGGCAGATGGCAGGCCAGCTTGTAGTCGGAGGGGGGCAGCTTGTCCCAGAACGTGCCGTACTGCTGCATGCTCACCGCCCGCTGGTTGTGCTCGATGCGCACGCCCACCGCAAAGGGCTTGGGCTCCATGGGCACCCCCGCACCGTGGAGCATCCGGAAGGTGTCCCGGGCGGAGTGCCCGGGGGCCAGCACCAGGGCGTCGCAGGGCAGCTCATAATCACCCTCCGGCCCGGTGACACGGAGGGCGTTCACCGCTCCGCCGGAGCAGATGAGCCCGGAGAGCTGGTGACCGAACCGGATGTCGCAGCCCAGGCTCAGCAGCTCCCGGCGCAGCCGGGCCACCACCTGGCGGAGGATATCGGTTCCAATGTGGGGTTTGTGGGAATAGAGGATGTCGGCGGGCGCGCCTGCCTCCACGAAGGTCCGGAGCACCTGGTCGATGCGGGGGTCGTGGGTGCCGGTGGTGAGCTTGCCGTCGGAGAAGGTGCCCGCGCCCCCCTCCCCAAACTGGACATTGGAGCGGGGGTCCAGCGCGCCCCCCGCCCAGTAGCGCTCCACGTCGGCCACCCGCCGCTCCACCGGCTGGCCCCGCTCCAGCAGGATGCAGGGCAGTCCGTTCCGGGCGAGGTACAGGGCAGCGAACAGGCCCGCCGGCCCCATCCCCACCACAACCGGGGGAAGGGGGGAGCGTCGGGTTACGGCGGGGAACCGGTAGGGCTGGGGCCGGTGCAGGGTGACGGAGCCCCTGCCCGCCCGCCGGACCGCCTGCTCCTCCCGGTCCTCCCGCTCCAGGGAGACGTCCACGGCATACACCCAGTGCACGTCCTGCTTCTTCCGGGCGTCGATGGACTGCCGGGCCAGAGTCAGCTGCCGGATGTCGCCGGGGCGCACGCCGAGAGTTTTCGCCGCCAGGGACAGCAGCCGCTGCTCGCTCTCACCGGGTGCGAGGGTCAGATTGGAGATGCGGATCATGGAAAACACCTGCCTGTGTGAAGTGTGAGCGGGATGGCGGGAGCAGAGATAGGACGGACGGCGCGCCGCGGTTCCGCTGTCCGCGCGGAGCACCGACTGGCCGGCGCAGCGGTTGGAAGCCGATGCCGGCCGCCTGCTGCGCCGCTCTCTCCCGCGTGAGTTCCAGCCTTATCTTACCACACTTTCCGCTCTGGGGGAACCCGGAAGAGCCTGCCCGGCGGCGGTGCAGCACGCCCCCTTGTCAGAACGGGGAAAAACGCATATAATACTGCTTTGAGAGGGCGGCTGTGCCCGAGGAGGACGCAAGATGAAGCTGATGGTCATTGACGGAAACTCGATCGTGAACCGCGCCTTTTACGGGGTGCACATGCTCACCACCCGGGACGGCCGGCCCACCAACGCCGTGTTCGGCTTTCTGAACATCCTGCACAAGCTGCTGGAGGACAACGCCCCCGACGGGCTGTGCGTCACCTTCGACCTGAAGGCACCCACCTTCCGCCACCTGGCCTACGAGGGCTACAAGGCCACCCGGAAGGGGATGCCCGAGGAGCTGGCCGCTCAGATGCCGGTGCTCAAGCGGGTGCTGGACGCCCTGAACGTCCCCCGCTACGAGCTGGAGGGCTGGGAGGCGGACGACCTGATCGGCACCATCGCCGGGCGCTGCCGCCAGGCGGGGTGGTCGTGCACGGCGGTGACGGGGGACAAGGACTCCCTCCAGCTGGTGACGGAGGACACCCATGTGCTGCTGGTGTCCACCCGCATGGGTCAGACCACCACCCGGGAGGTCACCCCCGACTCCTTCCGGGAGGAGTATGGGTTCGACCCCATCCACATGATCGACCTGAAGGCACTGATGGGAGACGCGTCGGACAACATCCCCGGGGTGAAGGGGATCGGAGAGAAGACCGCCCTGGCGCTGGTGCGGCAGTACGGTTCGGTGGAGCGCCTGTACGGGCAGATGCCCGATATCCTGATGGAGCCGGGGGTCCCGGCCAAGCCCGGGGTGGTGAAGAAGCTGGAGGAGGGCCGGGAGCAGGCCCGGATGTCCTATGAGCTGGCCACCATCCACTGTGACGCCCCCATCGACTTCACGCCGGAGGACGCCCTGCGCCGTGAGCCCGACCGGGAGGCGCTCTACCAGCTGTTCCTGGACCTGGAATTCACCAAGCTCATCGAGAAGTACGGTCTGCGCCCCGGCCCCGCCGGCGGCCCGGCGGCGGAAGTGCCCGTGTCGGACAGGCCGCTGGACGTGACCGAGGTGACCGGTCCCGCCCAGCTGGATGAGATCGCCGGAAAGTGGGAGAGCGCGGACTGCGTGGCCGTGCTGCCCCTGCCCGGGCTGGACGGGGTGGCGGTGTGCCTCAGGGAGGAGGGGCGCGCCGTGCTGTACGATATCCGCGCCGCCCGGTATGAGGGGGACTACCGCGCCCTGCTGGAGCGGCTGTTCTGCGCCGGGGTGCGCAAGGCGGCCCACGGGGTGAAGGAGCTGTGCCGCGCCCTGCTGGACGAGGGGCTGTCCACCGAAGGCTTCGTGTTTGACACCGAGATCGCCGCCTATCTGCTGGACCCCACCGCGGGCAGCTATGAGCTGCGCAGGCTGGGGATGCAGTATTTCAAACGGGATGGGGAGACCAGCGTGGCCTACCGGGCGGAGAACGCCTTCACCGCCCTGTCGGACGAGACCCGGGCCCGGACGGAGTGGTATGAGGACGCCGTCCTGATCACCGACCTGCGGGGCGAGCTGGGCCACAGGCTGGACGAGCTGGGCATGACCGCCCTGCTCACCGATCTGGAGCTTCCCCTGTGTCCCGTGCTGGCCGGGATGGAGCGGGAGGGCTTCCTGGTGGACCGGAAGGCCCTGACCCAGTTCGGGGCCATGCTCACCGGGCGGATGGAGGAGCTGGAGCGGGCCATCTATGAGCTGGCGGGCCACGAGTTCAACATCAA
The DNA here is from genome assembly GCA_944386865.1 of uncultured Oscillospiraceae bacterium. Lineage (GTDB taxonomy): Bacteria > Bacillota > Clostridia > Oscillospirales > Oscillospiraceae > CALXCT01. The sequence continues at coordinate 10,501 of CALXCT010000022.1, forward strand.
CTCCACCCAGCAGTTCGGCCGGGTGCTCTTTGAGGAGCTGGGCCTGCCCCCGGTGAAAAAGACCAAGACGGGCTACTCCACCAGCGCTGAGGTGCTGGAGAAGCTGCGCTGGCAGCACCCCATCGTGGAGCGGGTGCTGGAGTACCGGCAGCTGGCCAAGCTCAACTCCACCTACGTGGAGGGGCTGGGCAAGGTGATCGGCCCGGACGGACGGGTGCACACCACCTTCCAGAACACCGTCACCGCCACCGGGCGGCTGAGCTCCACCGAGCCCAACCTCCAGAACATCCCGGTGCGCACCGAGCTGGGCGCGGAGATGCGCAGAATGTTCATGGCCGCCCCCGGCCGGGTGCTGGTGGACGCGGACTACTCCCAGATCGAGCTGCGCCTGCTGGCCCACATCGCCGGGGACGAGGCCATGCGGGAGGCCTTCCGCACCGGGGCGGACATCCACACCATCACCGCCAGCCAGGTGCTGGGGGTGCCCCCTGAGCAGGTCACCCGGCAGCAGCGCTCCTCCGCCAAGGCGGTGAACTTCGGCATCGTCTACGGCATCTCCCCCTTCTCCCTGTCCCAGGACATCCACGTCACCGTGGCCGAGGCCAAGGAGTATATGCAGCGGTATTTTGACACCTACGCGGGGGTGGCCCGGTATCAGAAGGAGGTGGTGGAGCGGGCAAAGGCGGACGGCTACGTCTCCACCCTCATGGGACGGCGGCGCTGGCTGCCCGAGCTGCACTCCTCCAACTTCAATCAGCGCTCCTTCGGCGAGCGGGTGGCGCTGAACATGCCCATCCAGGGCACGGCGGCGGACATCATCAAGCTGGCCATGATCCGGGTGGACCGGCGGCTGCGCGCGGAGGGCCTGGCCGCCCGTCTGATCCTCCAGGTCCACGACGAGCTGATCGTGGAGTGCCCGGAGGAGGAGGGCGGACGTGTGGCCCAACTGCTGGAGGAGGAGATGGAGGGCGTGGTCAGCCTGTCCGTCCCCCTGCTGGCCGAGGCCAAGCAGGGCCGCAGCTGGGCGGACGCCCATTGACGGGAGGCGAAGAAGATGAATTTTCAGCTGGTCCCCATGGACCGGAGGCATCTTTCCCAGGTGGCCGCACTGGAGCGCAGCTGCTTTCCCGACCCCTGGTCGGAGCAGACTCTGGAGCAGGCGCTCTACCACGACCTGAGCAGCCTGATCGTGGCCGAGGGGGAGGACGGTGCCGTGCTGGGCTACGGCGTGATCCAGGCGGTGCTGGACGAGGGCTGCCTGGAGCGGATCGCGGTCAACCCGGCCTACCGGCGGCAGGGGGTGGCTCAGGCGGTGCTGGACTGCTTTCTGCGCTTCGGCCGGGAGCACCTGGCCTTTCTCACCCTGGAGGTGCGGGCGGGCAACCGGCCGGCCATCCAGTTTTACCTGAAGAACGGGTTTGAGCAGGTGGGCCGCAGGCCCAACTACTATCGCGACCCGCAGGAGGACGCGATCATCATGACACTGGAGGTTGAAGCATGAATCTGAGGATACTGTCCCGGGAAGAACTGAAAACGCTGTATGAGACGGAGCTGCGCTTCGTCTTTCCCCCGGAGGAGCTCAAATCGCTGGCCAGCATGGAGCGGATGATGGCCGACGGCCGGTACGATCCTCTGGTGCTGGAGGACGGGGGCGAGACGCTGGGGTATGCCATGATGTGGCTGGACCGGGAGCGCCGGGGCGCCCTGCTGGACTATCTTGGGGTGCTCCGGGGCAGACGGAACAGCGGCCTGGGCTCCCGGCTGCTGGCGTTGCTTGAAGAACGCTATCCGGAGATCTTCTGCGAGTCAGAGGCCCCGGACGCGGGAGCGCCCGGTGAGGAGGGGCTGCGCCGCCGGCGGCTGGCATTCTACGAGCGCAACGGCTTTCGGCGGCTGGGCTACGACTGTGCCATGTTCGGGGTGCACTACCAGGCCCTCTACCGGGGTCCCGAGAAGGACGACGGGCGCATCCTGGAGAGGCACCAGCGGGTATACCGGGATCACTTCAGCGCTGAGCAGATGGAGCGCTTCATCCAGCTGCCCCTGAAGGAGGGGGAGCCGGTGCGGCCCCGGTTGCGCTGGAGGGAGGAAGAAACGGTATGAATATTCTGGCAGTGGAGTCATCCTGCGACGAGACGGCGGTGGCGGTGGTGCGGGACGGACGCACGGTGCTCACCGACTGCGTGGCCTCTCAGATCGAGATGCACCGCATCTACGGGGGCGTGGTGCCTGAGATCGCCTCCCGGAAGCACGTGGAGGTCATCGCGGGGCTGGCGGAGCACGCCCTGGAGCGGGCGGGGCTCACCCGGGCGGACATCGACGCGGTGGCGGTGACCTACGCCCCCGGCCTGATCGGCGCGGTGCTGGTGGGGGTGAACTTCGCCAAGGCGGCGGCCTATGCCCTGGGGGTGCCCCTCATCCCGGTGCACCATGTCCGGGGCCACATCGCGGCCAACTATATCACCCACCCGGAGCTGGAGCCCCCCTTTGTCTGCCTGTGTGTCTCGGGCGGGACCACCGCCATCGTGGACGTGCGGGGCTACACCGAGATGGAGGTGCTGGGCGCCACCCGGGACGACGCGGCGGGGGAGTGCTTCGACAAGGTGGCCCGGGTGCTGGGCATCGGCTACCCCGGCGGCGGCCCCATGGACCGTCTGGCCCAGGGGGGCGACCCCGCGCGCTATGAGCTGCCCCGGGCCCATGTGCAGGACGCGGAGCTGGACATGTCCTTCTCCGGACTGAAGACTGCCGCCCTGAACCTGATCCACAACGCCGCCCAGAAGGGGGAGCAGCTGGAGCTGCGGGACTTCGCCGCCTCCTTCGGCCAGGCGGTGAGCGACAGCCTGGTGCCCCGGGTGATGGAGGCCTCCCGCCGCCTGGGCTACGGCCGGGTGGCGGTGGCCGGGGGCGTGGCGGCCAACAGCCGCATCCGGGCCGACCTGACCAAGGCGTGCGAAAGCTCGGGCGACCGGCTGTTCCTGCCTGAGCTGAAGCTGTGCGGGGACAACGGGGCCATGATCGGCTGCCAGGGCTATTACGAGTACCTGGCGGGCACCCGGGGGGACATGGAGCTGAACGCCTACGCCAATTTGGATATCTCCCTGCGGTGAGAGCAGGAAAGGGGCCCGCGCGTGAGACCACGCGCGGGCCCCTTTGTCAAGGGGAGAGGGGGCAGCGGAAAGGGAGAAAAAGACTGCTTGCCCGATAAAAACAAAAATCATGTATTATGTGAACTAAACGTTGTGGAGAAAACTGTTGAAAATGTGGATACAGCGCCATGAAATTTATGGAAATAGACTGGAACACACTGAAACAAAAGGGGTAAAATGGTGTGGAAAAAGTTGTGGAAAGTGTGGATAACTTTTCGTAGAAAAACTACGAGTTAGAAATTATGTAAAGTAAATTGGCTGATATGAGAAAACAGAACGGGAGAAAAACGCCGTGAAAATGGCCGGGAGCGGGTTGGTCAAAATTACGAAGCCGCGGGACGGCCGGAAGAAATAATACAAAACGTAATCTCCCGCGGGCACAGGAAATCTCCGGTTGACGAGCGCCGGGAGTTGTGGTACACTATTTAAGCAAAATTTGAGATCCTGTGAACCGGGCGCGAAAAGCCGTGCCCGCCTGCTCTCCGGGATCGGATCTGCTACTGTGGCTCAGTCGGTAGAGCAGCTGATTCGTAATCAGCAGGTCGCCGGTTCAAGTCCGGCCAGTAGCTCCAACACGAAGGACATCCGAAAGGATGTCCTTCTTTTTGGGTTCCGGCGGCCTGAGGCCGCCCTCCCTCTGCTTGATCAAAATGCTCAGGCGAAGTAAATTCGCCCTGCGCCGAGGTTTTGCCTGCGGCAGGACGCGCGCGCGGCGCAGAGACGCCGCCCCGCCGTGCGGGGCCCCGCCTTGTCTGTCTTATCTGCATGGTATGGAATAGACAGCCCTCCGCAGGCGGCCTGCCGCTTGCGGAGGGCGTTTCATTGCCCCGGGCCTCCTTTGTAAAATTCGGGATGGAGGAATAAGGGCGTGTGTGGTATGATAAGCTTGTAAAAGCAATCCGGGCCGCCCGGGGGGCGGCGGAGAGAAAGTTCAGGTGTGGGAACATGCAGGTTCATACCAGCTCCGCGCGGGAGGAGGTGTTCCGGGACCTCCCCGTCCCGGCAGCCCTGCGCACCATGATCGTGCCGGCGATCACCAGCCAGCTGATCGTGCTGATCTACAACATGGCGGACACTTTTTTTGTGGGCAAGACCAACGACCCCTTCATGGTGGCGGCCACCTCGCTGATCCTGCCCGCCTTCAACATCACCCTCTGCCTGGCCGGTCTGGCGGGCATCGGCGGCGGCTCTCTCATCGCCCGGCTGCTGGGCCAGGGGCGGGAGGAGGAGGCCCGGCGGGTGAGCGCCTTCTCCCTGTACCTGGGCCTTGCCATCGGGGCGCTGTTCGCGCTGGGGGTGGGCGTCTTCATGGAGCCGGTGCTCAGTCTGCTGGGCGCGGGGGAGAACACCTATGGGTACGCCAGACAGTACGCCTTGTGCGTCATCGTCATCGGCGGCGTGCCCACCGTGCTGTCCAACGTGCTGGCCAACCTGATCCGCAGCATCGGCCGCTCCAGGCAGGCCAGCGCGGGCATCGTGCTGGGGGGCGTGCTGAACATCGCCCTGGACCCGCTGTTCATGTTCGTGCTGATGCCGGACGGCTATGAGGTGCTGGGCGCGGGGATCGCCACCTGCCTGTCCAACTGCACCGCCTTCCTCTTTTTCCTCACCGTGCTGGCCCGGATGGGCAGGGGCTCGGTGATCACCTTCTCCCCCAAGGGCGGCCTGCCCAGCCTGGCCAGCATCATCGCCGTCTTCGGGGTGGGCGTGCCGTCGGCCATCACCACCTTCCTGTTCGACCTGGACTATGTGATCCTGGACAAGCTGATGGTCTCCTACAACGACCTGGCCATGGCGGCCATCGGCATCGTGCTGAAGGTGGAGCGGTTCCCGCTGAACGTGGGACTGGGCATCTGCCAGGGCATGATGCCCCTGGTGGCCTACAATTACACTGCCGGGAACAGGGAGCGCATGGAGGCCGTCATCCGCCTGGCCCGGCGGCTGGGGCTGGGCATCGCGGCGGTGAGCATCGTGCTGTATGAGCTGTTCGCCCTCCAGTTCTCCCACCTGTTCATCGCCGACGCCCAGACGGTGGAGCTGGCCTCCCGGTTCCTGCGGGTGCGGGTGCTGGCCACGCCGCTGATGTTCCTGTGCTTTTTCACCGTCTACACCTTCCAGGCGTTTGGAAAGGGGCGGGTGTCCCTGTTTCTGGGGGTGAGCCGCTGGATGGTCCTCAACATCCCCATGCTGTTCCTGCTCAACACCCTGTTCGGCATGTACGGGCTGGTCTGGTCCCAGGTCACGGCGGACACCCTGGCGGTGCTCCTGTCCTTCTACGTCTACCGCCGCTTCCGCCCCGCCGTGGGCGGGAAGGGGACGTGAGCCGGAGCGGGCGCACGGGAAGCTGATCCTGCAGCATATAAGGCCCCCGGTCCCAATGGGACCGGGGGCCTTTCCGCGTCTTGTTACCGGCTCTCCCGCCCGCCCAGCAGGCGGCGCCAGAGGGGGGCGCGGGGGACCTGGGTGGGGGCCAGCGCGGGGGGGTGGGCCATGAAATAGCTCTGGGCGGACAGGGGCGGGCGGCCGTCGTCCGGGGGCTTGACATAGTCGCCGCTGGGCAGCAGCCGCCGGGACTTCACATTGTCCGAGAGCAGGATGTCCAGATAGTGGGACAGCCAGTCCTTCAGCTCAGGGCTGTCCACCGGGCAGGCGATCTCCACCCGCCGGTTCTGGTTGCGGGTCATGATATCGGCGGAGGAGATGTAGATCTGGCGCAGCCCGCCGTCCCCGAAGCAGTAGACCCGGGAGTGCTCCAAGAACCGGCCCACGATGCTGGTGACAGTGATCCGGTCGGTCTTTCCGGGCACGCCGGGCACCAGGCAGCAGATGCCCCGCACGATCAGCTCCACCCGCACCCCGGCCTGGGAGGCCTCGGCCAGCTTGTCGATCAGCTCCCGCTCGGTGACCGAGTTGACCTTGAGGATGATGTGGCCCTGGCTGCCCCGGGCGATCTCGCCGTTGATGAGGCGCAGGAGGGTGTCCTTCATGGTGAAGGGAGCCACCAGCAGGCGCTGGTAGCTGCCGTGGAGGTCGCCGATGAGCATGTTCTGGAAGAAGTTCACCGCGTCCTCCGCCAGCCGGGGATCGGCGGAGAGCAGGCTGAAGTCGGTGTACAGCCCGGCGGTCTTCTCATTGTAGTTGCCTGTGCCGATCTGGGTCACGTGGGTGAGCTGGCCGTTTTTCTCCTGCCGGGTGATGAGACAGATCTTGGAGTGGCACTTGTAGCCCTCCGCGCCGTAGAGGATCTTGCAGCCCGCATCCTCCAGCGCCTGGGCCCACTCGATGTTGTTGCGCTCGTCGAAGCGGGCCCGCAGCTCCACCAGCACGGTGACCGACTTGCCGTTTTCCGCCGCGGCGCACAGGTGCTTGACCACGGCGGAGTGCCGGGCCAGGCGGTAGATGGTCATCTGGATGGACAGCACCAGCGGGTCCTCCGCCGCCTGCTTGAGCAGGTCCAGGAAGGGCTGCATGGACTGGTAGGGGTAGAACAGCAGCACGTCCCGCTGCTGCACCTGGGTCCACATGGGCACCTGCCGGGAGAGGTACTCCGGGTAGGCGGGGGTGTAGGGCGGATGGTACAGGGCGGGGGAGCAGTCGTTGAGCTGATAGGCCCAGCCCAGGTCCAGCGGGCAGGCGCTCAGGTAGGTCTGCCGGGGGGCGAGCTTGAGCATCTGCTCCAGCAGGCCCCGCAGCTGGGGGGCCTCCCCCTGCATCTCCAGGCGCACCGGGGCCAGCCGCTCCCGCAGGCGGAGCAGCTTGACCATGTGGCTTCTGAGGTCTGGCCCGTCGGTCTCCTCGAATTTCTCCTCGTCGTAGCTGATGTCGGCGTTCCGGGTGACCGAGACGACGCACCGCTCCACCACATGGTAGATCTTGAAGATCTTCTTCACATGGGAGAGAAGGATCTCCTCCGTATGGACGAACCGGGTCCCCTCTCCGGGGAGCATCAGGATGGGGGGGATGGACTCGGGCACCCCCACGATGCCCAGCAGGGTCTTGTCCCGGTCCTGGAGAAGGGCGGCGGCATAGAGGGCCTTGTTCTTCAGGTGGGGGAAGGGGTGGCTGCGGTCGATGATCTGGGGGGAGAGCAGGGGCTGCATCCTGCCCCGGTAGTAGTCCTGGACGAAGTCCTTGTCCGCGCCCTCCAGCTGGCGGTAGGGGACGGCGGACACCCCGTTGCGGGCCAGCTCTCCGCACACCTCCGCGTAGACGCTGTCCCGCAGGCGGATCAGGGGGCGCACCGCCTCAAAGACCCGGTCCAGCTGCTCCTGGGCGGTCTGGCCGCTCTTGTTCTCCCGGTCCTTGGGCAGGATGGCGGCCAGGTCGAACAGGCTGCCCACCCGGACCATGAAGAACTCGTCCAGATTGCTGGTGAAGATGGAGATAAAGCGCAGCCGCTCCATCAGGGGGACGGAGGGATCGGTGGCCTCCTCCAGCACCCGGGCGTTGAACTTCAACCAGCTCAGCTCCCGGTTTTGGGTGTAGCTCAGGTCCCAGCGGTCAACAGTCTTCGGCATAGATATCCCTCCCGTACGCCGTATTTGCTGATGAACACCCGCTCCCGGCACAGGGTGGAGGCCACGGTGTTCATCACTAAGATGCCCGGAAGAATGGTGTGCACCCGGTCGGGGCAGGAGTTGAGGATGAGCTTGCGGGCGGCGGCCTTTCTGGCCAGCAGCACCTCGGTCAGCTCGTCCAGCTCGGACACGGTGAGGGTGCGGTTCCCCTCCGGCTTGCGGAAATAGAGGTTGGCGATCTTCAAAGCGGCCCGGGCGGTGCCCCCGATCCCGCAGGCCAGGTCCGTGCGGCCCCAGGCGGGCGCGCCCTTCAGGGTGTGCAGGATGTGGGCCTGCATCTCGGCGATCTCATCCTTGTTGGGCCACAGCTTGGAGACGAAGTGGTTGAACAGGTTCAGCGACCCGATGGGGTAGCTCACCGCCTGCTCCAGCTGTCCGTCCCGCACCACCGTCAGCTCGGTGCTGCCCCCGCCGATGTCGAACATCAGTCCGGGCCGGCCGTCGCAGCTGAGCTGGGCGCCGTAATAGCCCAGCTCGGCCTCCTGCTCGCCGGAGATCACGTCCACGTGAAGGCCGGTGCGTTCCCGGATGGCCTCCACCGCCTCCTCCGTGTTGGAGATATTGCGCAGGGAGGCGGTGGCAAAGACGGTGGGCTGGGTCATGCCGAACTGGCGCAGCAGCCACTGGAAGCTCTGGAGCACCTGGCAGGCCACGTTGATCCCCTCCTGGGAGAGCACGCCGCAGCTGATATAGTTGACCAGTCCGGCCATTTTTTTCTGGGAGAAAAGGAGCTGGAAACCGCCCGGCCGGCGGGCGTCATAGATGGACATGCGGATGGTGTTGGACCCCAGGTCCACAAGCGCGTATTTCATGGTGCGGGATGCCGCCTCCTTGTTCTGCTGTGATGGACCGCGCCGGCCCGGCGCAAGATCCCCCATTTATTATTATACGACAAAATGATAAAATTAGGAGGTACATTTGGAAAAAAACGTGTAAAATCTGCCCCGCAGCCACGCTGATCGGGTGCGCACACGGGGCCCAGAACGGTCAAGGCGCGAAGCGGCAGCGGGGGCGCGCGGCGCCTCCGGCGGGGGGCTCCGGGAGGCGCACTGCGGAGAAACGGAGAAAGGGCGGTTTTTGCAGTTGAGGAACTGCGGGGAACGTGGTATAATATACTGCTATTGTGCCGCGCCCCCGGGGCAGCGGCGGGAAAGGAACGCGATGAGATGAAAATTGTGGTTTTGGCCGGCGGCCTGAGCGGGGAGCGCAACGTCTCCCTCTCCTCGGGGAGCATGGTGGCCCAGGCCCTGCGGGAGCGGGGCCACCGGGTGGCGCTGGTGGATCTCTATATGGGAGTGGAGGACTACGGCTGCGCGCCGGAGGCGGTCTACGACGCCCCCGTGCCCGAGCGGTGGCGCCGGGTGGCCCGGGAGGAGCCCGACCTGGACGCGGTGCGCGCCGCCCGGGCGTGGAAGAGCCCCAGCCAGATCGGCCCGGGTGTGAGCGAGCTGTGCGCCGGGGCGGACGTGGTCTACCTGGGGCTGCACGGCACCTGCGGGGAGGACGGCCGGGTGCAGGCCATGCTGGACCTGATGGGGGTGCCCTACACCGGCTCGGGCTATCTGGGCTCCGCCCTGGCCATGGATAAGGACCTGACCAAGCGGCTGGTGGCCGGCAAGGTGACCACCCCCGCCTGGAAGAAGGTGCGGGTCACCGGGGAGGACCTGGAGACGGTGCTGGAGCAGTGCCAGCTGCCCTGCGTGGTCAAGCCGCTGGCCAGCGGCTCGTCCATCGGGGTGTCCATCCCCGCCGACCGGGCGCAACTGCGCGCCGCTCTGGAGGGGGCCGCCGCCATGGGGGGCGACACTGTCATCGAGCAGTACATCAAGGGCCGGGAGATCCAGGTGGCGGTGCTGGACGGCAAGGCGCTGCCCTCCATCGAGATCATCCCCAAGCAGGGCTTCTACGATTACGAGAACAAGTACCAGCCCGGCGCGGCCGACGAGGTCTGCCCCGCCCCCATCCCCCCGGAGTGGGAGGCGCGGGTGCGGGCCGACGCGGAGACGGTGTACCACACCCTGGGGCTGAAGGCGGTCTCCCGGGCGGACTTCATCGTCACGGAGGACGGCACACCCTATTTTCTGGAGATCAACACCCTGCCCGGCATGACGCCCACCAGCCTGGTGCCCCAGGAGGCGGCGGCGGTGGGCATCAGCTACGGAGAGCTGTGCGAGCGGATCATCGAGGCCTCTCTCCGGGCGAGAAAGGAAGGCTGCTGACCTGATGGAACCGATCAAGCTGAGCGAGCTGCTGGAGGCGGTGGACGGCCGCCTGCTGTCCGGGGGCGAGGACCTGGACCTGGAGCTGACGTGGGTGGACACCGACAGCCGGGACCTCCACCCCGGCTCCCTGTTCATCCCCCTGGTGGGGGAGCGCTTTGACGGGCACGCCTATATCAACGCCTCCCTGGAGGGGGGCGCCGCGGGCTGCCTCACCGCCCGGGAGCGGGAGAGCTATCTGCCCGGGAAATTCTATATCAAGGTGGCAAACACCCTGAAAGCATTGTGGGACCTGGCCCGGTATTACCGCCGCCGGTTCTCCATCCCCACCGTGGCCGTCACCGGCAGCGTGGGCAAGACCACCACCAAGGACATGATCGCCGCGGTGCTCAGCACCCGCTACCGGGTGCTGAAGACGGAGGGCAACTTCAACAACACCGTGGGCCTTCCGCTGACGGTGCTGCGGCTGACCCGGGAGCACCAGGTGTGCGTGCTGGAGATGGGGATGAGCAAAAAGGGGGAGATCGACGCCCTGGCCTCCATCGCCGAGCCGGACATCGCGGTCATCACCAACATCGGGGACGCCCATATCGAGAGCCTGGGCAGCCGGGAGGGCATCCTGGCGGCCAAGTGCGAGGTGCTGCCCCATGTGCGCCGCCCGGGCCTTGTGATCCTCAACGGGGACGATCCCCTGCTGCGGGGGCTGAAGGACAGCTGTGAGCTGCCCATGGTGTTCTGCGGCGGGGCGGAGGGGCTGGACTACCGGGCCAGCGACGTGGAGAGCGACGGCAAGGCCCGCCTGCACTGCCGCCTCCATACCCCCCGCATGGAGGCGGAGGTGGAGATCCCCGCCCTGGGCGCCCATATGATCTACCCCACCCTCACCGCCGCGGCGGTGGGCGAGCAGCTGGGGCTGACCCGGGAGGAGCTGGTGCAGGGCATCCTGCGCTTCGCCCCCACCAAGATGCGAATGAACATCCTGGAGCGGGGACAGGGCATCACCATCCTCAATGACGCGTACAATGCCAACCCCCAGTCCATGCGCGCCGCCATCGAGGTGCTCTCCTCGGGCGCGGCCCGGTATAAGATCGCCGTGCTGGGGGATATGCTGGAGCTGGGGCCCTTTGCCCAGGCCCTCCACGAGGGGGTGGGCGAGTACCTGGGCCGCACCGACGTGGACTGCCTGGTGGCGGTGGGCGAGCTGGCGGGCCACCTGTGCCGGGCGGCCCAGCGGGCGGGGGTGCCCGAGAGCTACCACTGCGCCGACAAGGAGCAGGCAAAGCCCATCCTGGAGAAGGTGCTCCGGCCCGGCTCCACCGTGCTGGTGAAGGCCTCCCGGGGGATGGCCATGGAGGAGCTGGTGGACTATCTGGTTTCCATCACCCCCAGCGTGTCCGGCTGAGAAAAAAAGCGACCGGAGCGCGCTTCGCGCTCCGGTCGGGCTTGTTCAGGTTTTGGAAGGTCCCTCTTTCAGCGACTGGGGGAAGGGGGGATAGAGCACCCCGCGCTCGGTGATGATGCCGGTGAGCAGCTGGTGGGGGGTCACGTCGAAGGAGGGGTTCCACACGGGGATGCCCTCCGGGCCGGTGGCCGTGCCCGCGAAGCGGCGCACCTCCTCCGCCCCCCGCTGTTCCACCGGGATACCGCTGCCGTCGGGCAGGGACAGGTCGATGGTGGAGGAGGGCAGGGCGGTGTAGAAGGGGATGCCGTGGTGCCGGGCCAGTACCGCCAGGGAATAGGTGCCGATCTTGTTGGCAAAGTCCCCGTTGGATGCCATCCGGTCGCAGCCCACCACCACCAGATCCACTTTGCCCTGGGCCATCAGCGCCCCGGCCATGTCGTCGCAGATCAGGGTGACGGGGATGCGGTCAGCGGCCAGCTCATAGGCGGTCAGCCGGGCGCCCTGGAGCAGGGGCCGGGTCTCGTCGGCGTAGACCATGGACACCTTGCCCTGGGCATGGGCGGCCCGGATCACCCCCAGAGCGGTGCCGTAGCCGCCGGTGGCCAGCGCTCCAGCGTTGCAGTGGGTGAGGATGCGCGCCCCCGGGGGCACCACCGCCGCGCCGAAGGCGCCCATGGCCCGGTTCATCTCCACGTCCTCCCGGTGGATGGCCAGCGCCTCCTGTTCCAGGCGGAGGACGTCGGCCCCGGCCTTCTCCCAGCAGCGCGCCATCCGGTCCAGCGCCCAGAACAGGTTGACCGCAGTGGGGCGGCTGGCGGCCAGGGCGTCCCTGGCGCCGGCCATGAAGGCGGCGAAGTCCGCCCGGTCCGCCCCTTCCCGGGCGGCCAGCACCATGGCGTAGGCCGCCGTTACCCCGATGGCGGGCGCGCCCCGCACCACCATGGTGCGGATGGCCCCGGCCACCTCCCGGTAGTCGGTATAGTCCAGCCAGCGCTCCTCGGCGGGCAGCCGGGTCTGGTCCAGCAGAGAGAGCACGCCGTCCTTCCAGCGGATGGCTTCCATAGATATCACCCTTTTCACAGTGTTTGATCAGGTCCAGTGTACCACAAACACAGACAAGGAGCAAACCATGATCGAGATTTCCGTGTCCAACCTCACCAAGGAGTTCGAGGTGGGCAGCAAAATATTGGACGGGCTGACCTTCCAGGTGGACACCGGCGAGCGGGTGGGCCTGCTGGGGGCCAACGGCGCGGGCAAGACCACCCTGCTGAAGATCCTCACCGGCCAGCTGGATTGGGACGAGGGTGAGGTGGTCATCGCGCCGGGCCGGCGGCTGGGCCTGATCTCCCAGATCCCGGTGTATCCCGCGGGCCACACCGTGGAGGACGTGCTGGACACCGCCTACCAGGCTCTGAGCGAGATGGAGGGGGAGATGGCGGAGCTGGAGCGCCGGATGGCGGGCGGGGAGGACGACCCCGCCCTGCTGGCCCGGTACGACAAGCTCGCCGCTTCCTTCCAGGCGGGGGGCGGCTACGAGCGGGAGACCAACAAGAACAAGGTCTGCAACGGCCTGACCATCCCGCCCGCCATGCGGGAGCAGCCCTTCGACAGCCTGTCCGGCGGGGAGAAGACCCGGGTGAACCTGGCCCGGCTGATCCTGGAGGACACCGACGTGCTCCTGCTGGACGAGCCAACCAACCACCTGGACCTACACGCCACCGAGTGGCTGGAGGAGTATCTGGAGAAGTTCCGGGGCACGGTGCTCACCGTCTCCCACGACCGCTATTTCCTGGACAAGACCGCCCGGCGGATCATCGAGCTGGTGGAGGGCAGGGCGGAGTTCTACGCGGGCAATTACAGCTTTTACGTGGAGGAGAAGCAGCGCCGCTACCAGGAGCGGCTTCGCCAGTACGAGAAGGAGCAGGCCAAGATCGAGCAGCTGCAGAAGGCGGCCGACCAGATGCACCTGTGGGCCTTCCTGGGCAACGACAAGCTGCACAAGCGGGCCTTCTCCATGGAAAAGCGCATCGAGAAGATGCGCACCACCGACAGGCCCAAGGCCGAGCGGCGGCTGGACGTGAAGTTCGGCGAGCGGGAGTTCCGGGGGGACGAGCTGTTCACCGTGAAGGACCTGAGCAAGAGCTTTGAGGGCCGCGCCCTGTTCTCCGGGGTGGACCTGGAGGTGCGGGGCGGGGAGCGCATCGGCCTGATCGGGGACAACGGCACGGGCAAGACCACCCTGCTGAAGATCCTGCTGGGGGAGGAGAAGCCCGACGGGGGCAAGGTGCGCTTCGGCCCCACGGTGAAGGTGGGCTACCTGCCCCAGCACGTGCGCTTCGCCCATCCCGAGCGCAGCCTGGTGGACACGCTGATCTACGAGCTGGACTGCACCCCCCAGTCGGCCCGCAACCGGCTGGCCGCCTTCCTGTTCCGGGGGGACGACGTGTTCAAGCCGGTCTCCGCCCTGTCCGGCGGGGAGCAGAGCCGGCTGCGGCTTTGTATGCTGATGGACGAGAAGATCAATCTGCTCATCCTGGACGAGCCCACCAACCACCTGGACCTGGCCAGCCGGGAGTGGATCGAGTCGTCCATCGGGGAGTACGAGGGCAACCTGCTCTTCGTCTCCCACGACCGCTACTTCATCGACCGCTTCGCCACCCGGATCTGGAACCTGGAGAACGGGAAGATCACCGACTTCCGGGGCACCTTCCGGGAGTTCAAGGCGGCCCGGGCCCGGGCCGCCGCCCAGGCAGAGCCGGTCCAGAGCGCCAGACAGGCCCCCGAGCCCAAACCGGACAAGCCCAAGCGGCCCGGCGGCACCAAGGAACTGGAGAAGCAGGTGAAGGCGGCCGAGCGGGAGGTGGCCCGGGCGGAGGAGCAGATGTTCGAGCTCACCGAGCAGATGAAGCAGTATGAGACGGACTATCTCAAGCTCCAGGAGCTGTATGAGAAGAAGGACGAGCTGGAGACGGAGATCTTCCGGCTCTACGCCCAGTGGGAGAAGCTGGAGGCTGAGCTGGAGAAGGCGAGGGGATAAGATGGGACGGTATCGGGGAAGATCGCGGTTCCCCGCCTGGGCCAAGGCGCTCATCGCGCTGATCCTGGCGGGGGCGCTGGCCTACGCCGCTCTGCTGGGGACGGTGCTGCTGGGCAGCCGGGACCAGCTCAGGGGCGAGCCCGGAGCGATGATCGTGCTGGGCTGCAAGGTGGAGCAGTGGGGGCCGTCGGTGCTGCTGCAGGACCGACTGGATGAGGCGCTGGACTACTGGGAGGACCATCCGGAGATCCTCATCGTGGTCTCCGGCGGTCAGGGCTCCAACGAGCCAACCACCGAGGCCAGGGCCATGGCGGACTACCTCATGGAGGCCGGTGTGCCGGAGGAGCAGCTCCTGCTGGAGGACCGGTCCCACAACACCAACGAGAATCTGCGTTACAGCATCGAGCTGCTGGCCGGCGCGGGCTATGACACCACCGCCGATATCGCCGTGGTGTCCAACGGCTTCCACCTGGCCCGGGTGCGGCTGCTGTGGGAGCGGGCGGCGGGGGGAGACGGCAACCTGACCACCCTGGCGGCCCCCAGCAGCCACCTGCCCTCCCTGCTGTATATGTACGTCCGGGAGCCTATGGCCCTGGTGAAGTCCTTTGTGTTCGACCGGTGAGAGAGGAGGCGGCCGCCCGTGCTGGACAAGCTGAACGATCTGGAAAACCGCTACTCCGCCATCGAGGCCCAGCTGGGCGCGGGGGAGACCTATGACGACCCGCAGCTGGTGGCCCGGCTGAACCGGGAGCAGCGGGAGCTGGAGCCGGTGGTGACCGCCTGGCGGTCCTACCGCCGCCGGCAGGACGAGCTGGAGCAGGCCAGGCAGCTGCTCTCCGACCCGGACATGAGGGAGTTGGCCCAGGAGGAGTACGCCTCGGCCAGGGCGGACCTGGAGACGTTGGAGCAGCGGCTGAAGGTGCTCCTGCTGCCCCGGGACCCCCACGATGAGCGCAATGTGATCGTGGAGATCCGGGCGGGGGTGGGCGGCGAGGAGGCGGCCCTGTTCGCCCATTCGCTGCACCGGATGTACGCCATGTACGCCGAGCGCCAGGGGTGGAGGCTGGACGTCACCAGCGCCAGCGAGACCGAGCTGGGCGGGCTGAAGGAGATCTCCTTTGTGGTGGAGGGCGCGGGGGCCTGGTCCCGGCTGAAGTTCGAAAGCGGGGTGCACCGGGTGCAGCGGGTGCCCGAGACCGAGTCGGGCGGCCGGGTGCACACCTCCACCGCCACCGTGGCCGTGCTGCCCGAGATGGAGGAGGTGGACGTGACCCTGGACCCCGCCGACGTGGAGATGCAGGTGTTCCGCTCCTCCGGCGCGGGGGGGCAGCACGTGAACAAGACCTCCTCCGCCGTGCGGCTGATCCACAAGCCCACCGGCACGGTGGTGGAATGCCAGCAGGAACGCAGCCAGTTCCAGAACCGGGACAAGGCCATGCGCATCCTGGCCTCCATCCTGTACGAGCGGGAGCAGCAGCGCCTGAACAGCGAGTTTTCCGCCCAGCGGCGCAGCCAGGTGGGCAGCGGGATGCGCAACGAGCGCATCCGTACCTACAATTTCCCCCAGGGCCGGGTGACCGACCACCGGGTGGGGCTGACCCTGTACCGCATCGGCGCGGTGATGGACGGCGACCTGGACGAGATCATCGACGCGCTGGTCACCGCCGACCAGGCCGAGCGGCTCAGGCAGTCCGGCGAGTAATCCGCGCGCGCAAGGAGAAGATAGAAATGGTGACCCATGTGATATTCGACCTGGACGGCACCCTGCTCAACACCATCGACGACCTGGCCGACGCCTGCAACTGGGTGGCCCGCCGCCACGGCTGGCCCACCCACACGGTGGAGGAGTACAAGCGCTTCGTGGGCAGCGGGATGGCCAGGCTGGCCCAGCGGTTCGTCCCCGAGGACTGGCGCACGCCGGAGCGGGTAAAGCAGGTGCTGGAGGAGTTCATGCCCTATTACGACGCCCACAAGCAGGACAAGACCGCCCCCTACGCGGGGATGCCGGAGGCGGTGGCGGCGCTGAAGGACGCGGGGGTGACGGTGGCCGTGCTGTCCAACAAGGCCCACCCCATGGCCCGGGCGGTGGTGGAGCACTACTATCCCGGCCTGTTTGACGATGTGCAGGGGGCGGAGGAGGGCGCGCCGGTGAAGCCCGATCCCATCCTGCTCCGCCGGCTGATGGAGCGGCTGGGCGCGCCTGCGGAGAGCACCCTGTTCGTGGGAGACAGCGACGTGGACATCCGCACGGCGAAGAACGGCGGACTTCCCGGCTGCGGCGTGCTGTGGGGCTTCCGCACCAGAGAGGAGCTGGAGGCAGAGGGGGCCGACCTGCTGGCCTCCACGCCGGAGGAGCTGACGGCGCTGATCCTCCGCCGCCGCACCGATACCCTCGGCCCGGACGGGACGGACCGGGCGGCGGGGTTGCTCCGGGCGGGGCGGCTGGTGGCCCTGCCCACCGAGACGGTGTACGGCCTGGCGGCCGACGCCCTCCAGCCCGGTGCGGTGGAGGGGATCTACGCCGCCAAGGGCCGGCCGGAGCAGAAGCCGCTGAACGTGCTGGTGGACGGCATGGCCATGGTGGAGACGGTCTGCCGGGACATCCCGCCCCTGGCCCATCAGTTGGCCCGGTGCTTCTGGCCCGGCCCGCTGACCATGATCCTGCCCAGCGCGGGCACGCTGCCCGCCGTGGTCAACGCGGGGGGCGAGACCCAGGGGGTGCGCTGCCCGGACCAGGAGCTGACCCTCCGGGTGATCGCGGCTCTGGGCCGTCCCCTGGCCGCCCCCTCGGCCAACCTCTCCGGTCGGCCCAGCCCCAAGACGGCGGCCCAGGTATTGGACGGCCTGGGCGGCCGGATCGACGCGGTGCTGGACGGCGGGCCCTGCGGGGTGGGGGTGGAGTCCACCATCCTGGACCTGACGGTGACGCCCCCCAGGATCCTGCGCCAGGGCGGCCTGAGCCGGGCGGCGCTGGAGGAAGTGTGCGGGGAGGTGGACGGAAGATGAAGGTCATCGGCATCACCGGTCCCACCGGGGCCGGAAAGACCACCGCTCTGAATGTGCTGGAGCAGCTGGGCGGCGCGGTGATCGACGCCGACCGGGTCTACCATGAGCTGACCCGAAGCAGTCCCGCCCTGCGCCAAGAGCTGGAGGGGCGGTTCGGGCCGGTCTACACCCCGGAGGGAGAGCTGGACCGGAAAAAGCTGGGCGGTCTGGTCTTCGGGGACCCGGCGGCGCTGGAGGACCTGAACGCCATCACCCACCGCTATGTCCTGGCGGAGATCGACCGCCGCCTGGCCCAGGCGGAGAAAGCGGGCCATCCCGCCGCCGCAGTGGACGCCATCGCGCTGATCGAGAGCGGCCTTGCCCGGCGGTGTCACACGGTGGTGGCCGTGCTGGCCCCGGCGGAGGTGCGGGTGCGGCGCATCATGGCCCGGGAGGGTATCTCGGAGGACTACGCCCGCGCCCGGGTGGATGCCCAGAAGGGGGAGGACTTCTTCCGGGCCCACTGTCCCCATATCCTTGTCAACGACGGGGAGGATCCGGCGGCCTTCGCCGACCGGGCCCGGTCCCTGTTCATACAGATCATCTGAGTCAGGAGGAATACAATATGGAAGAGAACAAGGAGAAAAGCCTGGCAGACCAGAAGCGGGAGGCGCTGCTCTACCGCCAGAAGAACGGCTACGACCGCCTGCCCAGGGAGGAGGAGCCGCTGCTGGAGGAGTACTGCGCGGCCTATAAGAAGTTCCTGGACGGCGGCAAGACCGAGCGGGAGTGCGCCGCCTACACCGTGGCCCTGGCCCAGGCCCGGGGCTTCCGGCCCTATACCCGGGGCCAGGCGCTGGCCGCGGGGGACAAGATCTACTACGCCAACCGGGGCAAGGCGGTGATGCTGGCCGTCATCGGCAGCCGTGGGCTGGAGGAGGGGATCAACATCTGCGCGGCCCACATCGACTCCCCCCGCCTGGACCTGAAGCCCAACCCCCTCTATGAGGACAGCGAGCTGGCCTTCCTCAAGACCCACTATTACGGCGGCCTGCGCAAGTACCAGTGGGTGACCATCCCCCTGGAGCTGCGGGGCGTGGTGGCGCTGAAGGACGGGCGGCTGGTGGACGTGTCCATCGGCGGCAACCCGGGCGACCCACAGTTCACCGTGGACGACCTGCTGCCCCACCTGGGGGCCGACCAGGCCAAGAAGACCCTGGCCGAGGGCATCACCGGCGAGCAGCTCAATCTGCTGGTGGGCAGCCGTCCCTTCCGGGAGGACGAGGGCTCCGAGCGGGTGAAGCTGGCTGTCCTGGACATCCTGAACCAGAAGTACGGCATCGTGGAGGAGGACTTCATCTCCGCGGAGCTGTCCGCCGTGCCCGCCTTCCGGGCGGCGGATATCGGCTTTGACCGCTCCCTCATCGGCGCCTACGGCCATGACGACCGGGTGTGCGCCTACGCGGCGCTGGCCGCCCTGCTGGAGCTGGGCACCCCCGCCCGCACTGCCGTGTGCGTGCTGGCCGACAAGGAGGAGGTGGGCTCCATGGGCGTGTCCGGCATGCAGTCCCACGCCTTCGACCACTTCATCTCCGACCTGTGCGACGGCAGGCAGGTGCCCCTGAAGACCTGCTTTGAGAACTCCTTCTGCCTGTCCGCCGACGTGACGGCGGCCTACGATCCCAACTTCCCCGAGGTGTACGAGAAGCGCAACAGCGCCCGGGCCAACTACGGCGTGGGCCTGTGCAAGTACACCGGCTCCCGGGGCAAGGGAGGCGCCTCCGACGCCGCCGCCGAGGTGGTGGGCTATGCCCGGCGCATTTTCGACAAGGCGGGCGTGGTCTGGCAGATGGCCGAGCTGGGCAAGGTGGACCAGGGGGGCGGTGGCACCGTGGCTCTCTATATGGCCAACCGCAACATCGACACCCTGGACGCGGGGGTGCCCGTGCTGTCCATGCACGCCCCCTTCGAGACAGTGTCCAAGCTGGACTGCTATATGACTTACAAGGCCTGCAAGGCCGTCTACGAGGCGGAGGAGTGAGTCCCCCCCGGAGAAAGGAAAAGCGGGCGGACCGGTGTATCCGGTCCGCCCGCTGATTTTGTCTGAATGGAGCCGTCAGAGTCCGGCGAAGAAGGCCCGGATCTCCTCCTGCCCGGCCCGCACGGAGCCCTGACAGAAGTCCGGCTTGCCGCCCCCCCGGCCGTCCAGGGCGGCGTTGAGGGCCTTGACCAGGGGCCGCACGTCGCCCGTCCGGGCGCCCACGGCGTATTTCCAGCCCTCCCGGTCGTCCCCAGAGAAGACGGCGCACCGTCCGGTGCACACGTCCAGCACTGCGTCGGCCAGGCGGCGCACCCCGTCGGCGGTCAGCCCCTCCTCAAAGAGCAGCACGTCTCCCGCCCCGGCCTGCTCCGCCGCCAGCTGGGCGAAGCGCTCCGTCTCCAGCGCGGCGCAGCGGGCCTTGAGCCGCTGGCACTCGTCGTACAGCCGCCGCACCGCCCAGGCAGTCTCCGGGGCCTTGGCGGAGAGGAGCACGGAGGTGCGGTCGTTCTCCTCCTTGATCCGGGAGAGGTAGTCGTAGGCCCGCTTCCCGCACAGAAGCTCGATGCGCACCCCGTCCCGGAACTTCTGGCAGGTGAGGAATTTGATGAGCCCCACCTGGCCGGCGGAGCGCACATGGGTGCCGCAGCAGGCGCACCGGTCCGCCCCGGGGAAGCTGACGATGCGCACCGCACCCTCCAGCTCCTTCTTGCTCCGGTAGGTCAGGGCCCGGAGTTCCTCCGGCGAGGGCCAGGCGATCTCCGCCGGCCGGTCCTCCCACAGATAGCGGTTGGCCCGCGCCTCCAGCTCCAGCAGCTGCTCCCAGGTGAGGGGGCCGTTGAAGTCGATGGTGACCAGCTCCGTCCCCAGGTGGAAGCCCACGTTGTCATAGCCGAAGGCGGCATGGATCATGCCGCTGACGATGTGCTCCCCCGAGTGCTGCTGCATCAGGTCGAAGCGCCGGTCCCAGTCCAGCGCGCCCTCTACCGTTTCGCCCACCGGGAGGGGCGCGTCGGTAAGGTGGATCACCGACCCCTCACGCTCGTGGACCTCCAGCACCCGGGCGGGGCCCAGCGTCCCGGTGTCCCAGGGCTGGCCGCCCCCCTCGGGGTAGAAGGCGGTGCGGTCCAGCTCCACCTCGAACCCCCGTTTGCCGGGCCGGCAGTCCA
>CALXCT010000023.1 GCA_944386865.1 uncultured Oscillospiraceae bacterium
ACAGTATGGACGACTACCTGCTCATGCAGTCCCTGGTGCTGGGCGGCATCGCGGGCATCTCCCTGCTGGTGGGCGGCATCGGCATCATGAACATCATGCTGGTCACCGTCACCGAGCGCACCCGGGAGATCGGCATCCGCAAGGCCATCGGCGCCGAGCGCCGGAGCATCATCGCCCAGTTCCTCATCGAGGCGGCGGTGATCTGCGGCATCGGCGGCGTGATGGGCATCCTGATCGGATACCTGGGCACCCTGGTGGCCGCCAAGATGATGCTGAACATGATCCTGATCCCCGGCAAGGCCATCACCATCGGCGCATTTTTGTTCTCCGTGGTGCTGGGGGTCATCTTTGGCCTGTACCCCGCCGTCAAAGCCTCCGGCCTGCAGCCGGTGGAGGCGCTGAGAGCCGAGTAAGAGAGGAGAGAGACACATGAAGAAACTGACTTCCATCCTGACGGCGGCGGCCCTGTCCCTGACGCTGGTGCTGCCCGTCCTGGCGGCCACGCCGTCCTTCTCCGATGTGACAGACCCCCAGCTGAGCACCCAGGTGGACAGCCTGCGGATGCTGGGGGTGGTGGCCGGGGACACCGGCGGCACCTTCCGCCCCGGCAGCACCCTCACCCGGGCGGAATTCTGCGTCATGGCGGTCAACGCCATGGGAAACGCCAACCAGGTGGCCCTGTACAGCACCCGCACCATCTTCCCCGACGTGCGCTCCGACCACTGGGCCCGGGGCTATGTCAACCTGGCCGCCGCCGGCGAGACCAAGATCATCGCCGGCACCGACCGGGGCGAATTTGAGCCCGACGCCCCCATCACCTACGGCCAGGCGGTGACCATCCTCATCCGCATCCTGGGCTATACTGATGAGGACACCGGCATGCTCTGGCCCGACGGCTTCATCGCCCTGGCCCAGAAGATCGGCCTGTCCGACGGCCTGACCGGCCTGGGGGGCGACACCAACATCACCCGGGCCCAGGCGGCCACGCTGTTCTGCAACCTGCTGGACACTCCCCGGAAGGAGGGGGGCACCTACGCCGCCAAGCTGGGCCGTCTGGAGCAGAACGTGGTCATCCTGGCCCTGGACGTCACCGGCCCCGACGGCTCGGAGGGCGCCATCCGCACCTCCAGCGGGACCTATTCCACCGCCAACGGCATCAGCCCCCAGTCCATCGTGGGCAAGAAGGGCACCCTGCTGCTCAACGACAAGGATCAGATCCTCACCTTCATCCCGGACCGCACCCAGCAGAAGACCGTGGTGGTGGCCCGGTGCGACGCCGGCTGGGTGGAGGACGGCGCGGGCACCCGCTATACCATCTCGCCCGACACCCCCGCCTACACCAGTGAGGGCAAGAGCACCTTTGAGAAGGAGTGGGTGGACCTGGGCGCGGGCAGCATGGTCACCCTCTATCTGGAGGGGGGCAAGATCAGCGGCGTGTACCTCTCCGGCGCGCCGGCCACCGACGCGGTGGTGGTCCAGGGCAGCGCCTCTGCCTCCACCTTTGCCCGGCTCACCGGCGGGGCGGTGAACTACAAGATCTACAAGAACGGCCAGGAGATCGGCTTCGGCGACATCCAGCCCTACGACGTGGCCACCTATGACAACGGCGTGCTGCGGGTGAGCGACCTGCGCATCACCGCCCTGTACGAAAACGCCAAGCCCAACGAGACCAGCCCCTCCGAGGTCACCGTGTTCGGCACCAAGTTCAAGGTGCTCGCCAGCGCGGCCTCCAGCGCCGCCCGGTTCCGGGTGGGCAATACGGTCACCCTGCTGCTCACCGCAGACGGCGCGGTGGCCGGCATCGAGGACCCCAACACCGTCCGGGGCAACGCCGTGGGCGTGGTCACCGAGGGCAGCGCGGGCAGCGCCACTGTCAAGCTGCTGGGCAGCAACCTGACCCTGAGCGGGGCGGTCAGCTCCGACGCCTCCAAGCTCACCGGCCAGCTGGTGATGGTGTCCTCCTACCAGGTGGGCAAGATGACCCTCAGCCAGGTCTCGGGCGGCAGCGCCCCCGGCGTGCTGGAGGTGGCCAGCCGAAAGCTGGGCAATTACCCCCTCAGCCCCGGCCTGTTCCTCTATGAGCGGGCGGGCAGCACCGGACAGGTGAAGGAACTGAGCCTGAAGGACCTGGCGGGGATGGCCGCGGTGCCCGCCTCCAAGATCAGCTACTATCACCTCAACTCCGCCAAGCAGGTGGATGTGCTGGTGCTCTCCGACGTCACCGGCGACAGCTACGAGTACGGCTTCCTCAAGCAGGACGAGCAGAGCGCAGGCAGCTGGGACGGGGTGGAGTTCTACAACCGTACCGTGGCGGTGCGCAACAGCAAGAACCCCGGCGGCGGCACCGCCTACCTCACCGGCTACGCCTTCCAGGACGGACAGGCGGGCGGCATCGCCGGCGGCCTGGACGGCAAGCTGGCCGGCCTGACCACCCTCACCGCGGTGAAGAACGTGGGCCGCTCCGACTTCTACACCTACGACGGTCAGGTCTATGTGGACGCGGGCGGCAGGACCCGCCTGGTGTCCGACGAGGTGCAGTGCTACAACCAGCGGGCCAAGAGCTGGTTCGAGAGCCTGGACGACGCCCGGGCCTTCTCCGACAACCTGACAGTGTATTACGACAGCTTCAGCGGCAAGATCCGCCTGGTGGTGGCCAACTGAGCATCCTGTTCCCTGAACCGCGGAAGGCGGGCCCTCCGGGCCCGCCTTCTCCTCTTTTCGTTGACAACCGGGCGCTGCGCCCGTATAATTGAGAAGTGAACGCGTTCATTATTTTAAAAGGGAGGCGGGCGGACATGGACACCCGGCCCAGGAGAAGCTATAAAAAATCCGCCGTCACCCGGCAGACCCTGCTGGAGGCGGCGCTGGAGCTGATGAAGGAAAAGGGGTATCAGGGCACCACCATCCGGGAGATCTGCGCCCGGGCGGGGACGGCGGTGGGCTCCTTCTACTCCTATTTCAGCGGCAAGACGGACATCCTCAAGGCGCTCTACGAGGACGGCGACGAGTATTTCGCCACCGTGGTGCGCAGGGAGACCGCCGGGCCGGACGCGGAGGAGGCCCTGCGGGTGTTTTTCGCCCACTACGCCCGGCTGAACGTGCGCACCGGGGTGGACACCCTGCGGGTGATGTTCACCCCGGACAACGAGTGGTTCGCCCGGAAGAAGTCCATGCAGCAGGTGCTGGAGGAGGTGGTCCTCCGGGGCCAGGAGCGGGGGGAGCTGACCGGGCGGCTGTCCGCCCAGCGGATGGTGGACGACCTGTTCCTCTATATGCGCGGAGTGTGCTACGACTGGTGCTCCCAGGGCGGGGCGTACGACCTGGAGGAGCGGATGCGGGAGTGCCTGGAGCTGCTCCTGCCCGGGCTCCGGGGCGGAAAGACGTGAAAAAGAGCGGGGCGCCGTGGATACGGCGCCCCGCTTGATGTTTGAAAAACCGGCGGATCAGAAGAATTTCTTGATGCCCTCGTGGGCCAGGTCAGCGTCCGCGCTGATGGTGACGGTGAACTTGATGTTGTGGGTCTCGGAGAAGCTGTTCAGCCAGTCCAGGAACTCCTCCACATCGTTGTTGACCTCGCTGGGGATCACCTTGCACAGGCTGTCGATGAAGATGTGGGTGATGTCGTAGTCCCCGGCGCACAGGCCGCAGATGAAGCCGCGCAGCGCGGTGAAGCTGCCCAGGTCGTAGTTGCTCGCCTCCACCAGGCGAATTTTATAATGAATGTCATAGGTCAGCTTGGGGCCGCGCTCGATGCACACCACGTTGCCGTGTTCCGTGGTGACGGCGGCATTGATCATTTCGATCATCTGCTTGGTCTTGCCGGAGCCCTTCTTTCCCATAATGACTCTAACCATAGTCTATCACTCCTTGTTTAATCCGCCGGAACGGTGATCCGGTTTCTGATGTTAGGATACCATCTTTAGGGTTGGAATGCAACTGCATTTTGTGTAAGTTTGCCGAAAGTTCACATCCATGGAGGGGGTGTTCCGCTCAGGAAAGACGGGCCTCCAGCTCGGCGCGGCGGTCCTCATAGCCGGGCTTGCCCAGCAGGGCGTACATATTGTTCTTGTACGCCTCCACGCCGGGCTGGTCGAAGGGATTGACCCCCAGCAGGTAGCCCGACAGGCCGCAGGCGAACTCGAAGAAGTAGATCAGCCAGCCCGCCGCCTCCGGCGTGCGCTGGGGCAGGTGGACCAGCACGTTGGGCACGCCGCCGTCCACATGGGCCAGCAGGGTGCCCCGCAGGGCCTGGCGGGCCACAAAGTCCAGGGGCTGCTCCGCCAGGAAGTTCAGCCCGTCCACGTTGTCCGGATCGGTGGGGATGGTCACCTGGGTCCGGGGCCGGTCGAAGCAGACCACCGTCTCGAACATCAGCCGCCGGCCCTGCTGGATGTACTGGCCCATGGAGTGCAGGTCGGCAGTGAACTCCACGCTGGCGGGGAACAGGCCCTTGCCCTCCTTGCCCTCGCTCTCGCCGTAGAGCTGCTTCCACCACTCGGCGAAGAAGCGGAAGCTGGGCTCGTAGCAGGCCAGCAGCTCCACCGACTTGCCGCTTTCATACAGGGCGTGACGGGCGGCGGCATACTGCCAGGCGGGGTTGTCCGCCCCGGGGGCGGACAGAGCCTGCCGGGCCTGCTCCGCCCCGGCCATCAGAGCACCGATGTCGATGCCCGCCGCCGCGATGGGCAGCAGGCCCACGGCGGTGAGCACCGAGTAGCGTCCGCCCACCGCGTCGGGCACCACGAACTCCTCATACCCCTCGGCGTCGGCCAGGCCCTTCAGCGCCCCGCGATGGGCGTCGGTGGTGGCGTAGATGCGTCTGCGGGCCTCCTCCCGGCCGTACTTTTTCTCCAGCAGGGCCTTGAAGATCCGGAAGGCCACGGCGGGCTCGGTGGTGGTGCCCGACTTGGAGATGACGTTCACCGAGAAGTCCCGGTCCCCGATCAGGGCGATGGTCTCAGCCAGCGCGTCGGTGGACAGGGTGTTGCCCGCGAACAGCACCTGCACCCCGTTGGGGGCGAGGTTATAGTTTTGAGAGGTGAGCAGCTCGATCACCGCCCGGGCGCCCAGGTAGGACCCGCCGATGCCGATGACCACCAGCACCTGGGAGTCGGAGCGGATCTTCTCCGCCGCCGCCTGGATGCGGGCGAACTCCTCCCGGTCGTAGTCCCGGGGGAGGGCCACCCAGCCGGTGAATTCGCCCCCGGCGCCGCTGCCCAGCAGCAGCTTCTCCTGGGCGAGAGTCAGGGCGCTCAGACGGGTGGTGAGATAGTCCTGGGGGAGGAAGGAGACGAGGTTGGAAGTATCAACGGTCAGCATGGGACATCCTCCTTATCGGCCCGGGGATGCCGGGCGGTTTCATGTCTTTATTTTACCACAGTACCGCGGCAAAAGAAACTAAAATCTGGCGTTTTTGCCATCAGCCGCCCAGCAGGAAGCCCGCCTCATCCAGCGCGGCGGTCACCCGGTCCATGGCGGCCTGATCGGGGCAGGCGATGGTGTGCAGGTGGATGCCGTCGGTGAGGATGGAAAGGGGCTTGGCGGGGGCCTGCTCCACCCGGCGGAGGAACTCGTCCACGTCCCGGCGATTGCGCAGGCACAGAGCGCCCCGCAGCTCGCCGTACACCGGGTGCTCCACCACCACGTCCACCGCCTCCCCGCCGTTGTCCACGATGAGGTACAGCTCCCGGCCCATGTCCGCCGAGGAGTGGACGCAGGCCAGGGTGCGGCGCACGCCGCTCACAGGCGGCTCCCCCAGCACGTAGCCCCGGGGGGTGGCGGCGATGGGCTCGCCCGCGGCCCGCAGCAGGGCCACGTCGCCCACGATGATCTGGCGGCTGACCGAGAACCGGGCGGCCAGGGCGGCGGCGCTGAGGGGACCGTCCGCCTGCCGCAGGGCCTGGGCCACCGCCTGCCTGCGCTGTGCTGCTGTCATGGGAGACACCTCGCTTTTCAGAGCTGGGGCGGGCGGGAACGGGTCCGCGCCGCACCTTGTGCCCTGATTATAGCACCGGGAGCCGGGGCGCGCAACGCTTGCATTTTCCCACGGGGTGGGATACAATGGTGCCGACTGAAACCACCCGGAGGAAAAGAGGAGCGCGCCATGACCAGAGAGGAAGCCTTTGAATTCCTGGACCGCACCGCCCGGGGCATCGCCGAGATGTTCGGCAGCTCCTGTGAGACGCTGGTCCATGATTTCTCCATCCCCACCCACCCCATCCTGTCCATCTACAACAGCCACGTCTCCGGCCGCTCGGTGGGCTCCACCCAGGACATCCTGGGCACCGCCAAGGCGGTGGACGACGAGGCCTCCCACGCCGACCTGGTCAACCTTTTTGCCAGCACCCCCTCCGGCCAGCAGATCAAAAGCTCCACCTTCCACCTTATCGGGGAGGGCTACAACCTGGCCCTGGGCATCAACTTCGACTACTCCTCCCTGGTATACGCCAACCGCATCCTGGTGGACCTGATGAGTGCCGACGCGGACCTGCAAAGCGCCCTGTGGCACGGAGGGGACGCCGCCCTGGCCGACGTGCTGGACGAGTGCCTGGCGGCGGTGGGCAAGCCGGTGACCGCCCTGTCCAAGAAGGACCGGATGAAGGTCATCGCCCTGATGGACCAGAAAAACGGCTTCTCCTACCGGAAATCGGTGCCCTACGTGGCCAAGCGGCTGGGGGTGTCCCGGTACACCATCTACAAATATCTGGGCGAGCTCAACGGCGAACAGACCGGAGCCGCCGACGACTGATCCGCACTCAGAACAGGGCGCGTCCCGCAGGACGCGCCCTGTTTTTGTCTGTAAGCGTATTGCAAAAAATAGTTGACGAATAAATTAGACGTTTGTAAAATAATAATGAGGATAGACAAACGTCTAATAAAGGAGGCGAGAAGATGAAGGAGGAGCCAAACCGCCTGCCTGACGCGGAGCTGGAGGTGATGCAGGCCCTGTGGGCGCTGGAGGACTATCCCGCCCACACGGGGGAGATCGCCGCGGGGCTGCACCGGGACTGGAAGGCGCCCACCCTGCTCAAGCTGCTCTCCCGGCTGGAGGAGCGGGGCTTTGTGAAGGGGGAGAAGGAGGGCCGGGCCAACGGGTACACCCCGCTGGTGGCCCGTGAGGACTATGTGCAGGCGGCAAGCCGCAGCTTTCTGGAGCGGCTCCACGGCGGCTCTCTGCCCAGCCTGGTGGCGGCGCTGTGTCCCGACGGGAAGCTGACGGAGGAGGACCTGGCCGCCCTGAGGGCGCTGCTGGACGGGAAGGAGGGGGACTGACATGGCGGAAAATCTGGCTTTTTTGGTTTCCGTGAACCTTGGATTCGCCGCAGTGACTGCCCTGCTGCTGGCGCTGCGGCGGGCGGTGGACGGGCGGTTTGCGCCCACCTGGTGGAGAGGGGTGTGGGCCATGCTGCTGGTGGTCAGCTGCCTCTACCTGGGCGTCGAGCCGCTGCTGTCCGGCCGGGTGCCGGCGCTGGTCCGGCTGGACACGCCCCAGGCGGTGGCGGAGGGGGCCTTTGACAGCACCGGAGCCTACCAGCGGGACGCACGGGCCACGGAAGGCGCGGGCAGCGCTGGAGGGGCTGTCAGCGGCGAGGGGGAGTGGAGCTGGTATGAGATCCGGCGGGAGGACAGCTCCGGCCGGGAGGTGGTGATCCGGGACAACCACTATGTGCGCGCCGTCACCGTGGATGGAGAGACGGTCTACACCGTCCACTGGACGGGGTTGGCCTGGCTGGCCTACTGGGTCGTGGCGGGGGTAATTTTCACCGCCGGGCTGA
>CALXCT010000024.1 GCA_944386865.1 uncultured Oscillospiraceae bacterium
GCCACCGAGCCCACCTTGGGGCCGTCGGGCAGGCAGGAGCGCTTGAACTGCTGGGAGAAGAACCGGCGGTAGAAGCTTTTCAGCCACCGCAGCAGGGTGGCCCGGTCATAGGCCCGTCCGAAGGCCCGCTCGGCCAGCCGGAGCACCTTCCGGGGCGGGAAGCCCCAGCGCACGGCGTAGTAGAGGTAGAAGTCGTGCAGCTCGTAGGGCCCCACCAGGTCCTCCGTCTTCTGGGCGATCTCCCCCTCGATGGCGGGCAGCAGTTCGGGGGAGACGGGGGTATCCAGGATGTCGGAGAGCACGCCGGACAGCTGGGGGTCCTCCGCCTCCTTGTCGTCGCTGATGAAGCTGACCAGATGGCGCACCAGGGTCTTGGGGATGCCGGCGTTGACGGCGTAATTGCTCATGTGGTCGCCGTTGTAGGTGCACCAGCCCAGGGCCAGCTCGCTGAGGTCCCCCGTGCCGATCACCAGCCCGCCGGTCTGGTTGGCGATGTCCATGAGCACCTGGGTGCGCTCCCGGGCCTGGCCGTTCTCAAAGGTCACGTCGTGGTCGGCCATGGACTGGCCGATGTCGTCAAAGTGGACCTTCACCGCCCGGCCGATGTCGATGGTGCGCAGGGTGCAGCCCAGCCGCTGGGCCAGCAGCACGGCGTTGGACCTGGTGCGGTCGGTGGTGCCGAAGCAGGGCATGGTCACCGCGATGATGTCGCTGGCCGGGCGGCCCAGCATCTGCATGGCCACGCCGGTGATGAGCACCGCCAGGGTGGAGTCCAGCCCGCCGGACAGCCCCACCACCGCCGTCCTGGCGCCGGTGTGCTCCAGCCGCTTCTTCAGGCCCAGGGCGGCGGTGTACAGGATCTCGTTGCACCGCTCCGCCCGGTCCGTCTTGTCGTCGGGGACGAAGGGGGCGGGGGAGACAGGGCGGGTGAGGTGAGTGTCGCCCAGGCTCAGGTCAAAGACCGCCCGCCAGCTCTCCCGGCCGGGGTCGGGCTGGTAGGTGTTCATCCGCCGCCGCTCGTAGACCAGCCGGTCCACGTCGATCTCGCTCACCGTCAGGCCGGTGGCGAAGCGGCGCTCACAGAGGAGCGTGCCGTTCTCGGCGATCATGTTGTGGCCGGTGAACACCAGGTCGGTGGACGACTCCCCCTCCCCGGCGTCGGCGTACACATAGCCGCACACCAGCCGGCCGCTCTGGCCGGACACCAGCCCGCGGCGGTAGGCCGCCTTGCCCGCCAGCTCATTGGAGGCGGACAGGTTGAGGATAATGGTGGCCCCCGACCTTGCCAGGCGGATGGAGGGAGGCTGGGGGGCCCACAGGTCCTCGCACAGCTCTACCCCGATCACCAGGTTGGGCACGTTCCCGCAGGCGAACAGGTCGCCGTCCGACAGGTCCGTCTCCTGCCCGCACAGGGTCAGGCCCGCCTGCACCCCCGCGCCGGGGGCGAACCAGCGCTGCTCGTAAAACTCCCCGTAGTTGGGCAAGTAGGTCTTGGGCACCACGCCCAGGATGGTCCCGCTCTGGATCACGGCGGCGCAGTTATACAGCTTGTTGTCCCACTTGTTCCGCACCGGCAGGCCGATGGCGGCCACCAGGTCCAGGTTCTTGGTGGCCTCCAGGATGGTGGAAAGGCCCTCCTCCGCCCCCTTGAGCAGGGTGGGCTGGAGGAACAGGTCCCCGCAGGTGTAGCCGGTGAGGCACAGCTCCGGGAAGGCCATCACCTTCACCCCCTGCTCGTCCGCCTGGCGCATGAGGGTGAAGATCTGCTCGGCGTTATAGCGGCAGTCGGCCACCCGGATCTTGGGGGTGGCGGCAGCTACTTTCACAAATCCGTCTTTCATGGGTTCGACCTCCTTGTCCCGCTTGGCCGGGACGGCTGGAATCTTGTCCTGTCCATCATACCCCAACCCCGTGGGAAATGCAAGCGGAGCCGCCCGTCAGCCGGGCGGCTCCGCGAAAGGGTCAGTTCTGGGACAGGTACTCGCCCAGCACATAGCCGGTGACGGTGGACCCGCCGCCGCCGGTGAAGGTGATCTTGTACCAGCCGTCCCCGGCGCTCTCCACGATGTTGACCTGGTTGCCGTTGATCAGGCTGGCCAGCACCTCGTAGGAGGTGCCCGGTCCGGAGCGCACCCGCAGGCCGGTGCCCGCATCGGCGATGACCGCCGGGCCGGCGCTCAGGCTGCCGGAGGACGACGTGCCCGAGCCGCTCTGGCTGGGCTGGGGGGAGGCGGAGGCCGTGCCGCCCGGCTTGCACCGCACCAGGCAGGTAGCGGACACGTCCCCGCTGGAGGCGGTGACGGTCACCGTCACGGTGGACGCGCCGGCGTTGGTGTTGGTCACCCTGCCGTCCTGGGTGATGCTGGCGGCGGAGGCGTTGTCCACGCTCCAGGTCACGGTGCCCTGGGCGTCCGCCGGGGCCACGGTGGCCTTGATGGTGTAGCTCTCATTGGCGGCCAGGGTGAAGTCGCTCTTATCCAGGGTGATGCCCGTGATATCTCCGGGCACCGGAGTGACCACCACCGGCTCGGAGGGAGACACCTCCGGCTTGTCCGATTCCACCGCGCCGCTGACCGACTCGCTGGGCGGGGTGCTGTTGTCGATGGAGGGCTCCTCCCGGCCTGCGGTGATCATGGGGCCCAGCACGGTGATGATGATGTACAGCGCCGCCACGATGAGCACCAGGGGCACCACGATGCCGATGATGCGCAGCAGGTCGAAGTCGGGGCCGCCGCCGTAGCCGCCGCCCCGGGCGTTGGCCACTCGCTTGCCGCCGCCCCGGGTGCCGGAGGTCCGGCCGGGCTGGGACTGCATCTCGTCGCAGAAGGGGCAGCGCTTATAGGTAACGGAGTAGTCCTCTCCGCAGTTCTCACAGTGGATCACGTCGTTTCGCCGCACGGGCGCGCGGTTTTCGGCCATGGAGCATCACCTTTCTCCCTGATTTTTTGAAGGCTACCATATATATTACAAGATATGACTGCTTCCGTCAACGAAATTTATCGAAAAGTCATGAACTTTATGTAAACAAACCCGCCGCCCGGCCGTCCGGAACGGCTTGACCAGGGCGCGGGTTTCCTCTATAATTTGAGGGACGGCGGGGCCCCGGGGCCCCGGAGAGAAGGAGGCGCGCGGCATGAAGCAGGGCATCACGGCCCAGGCAGCCCACAGGCAGTATGAGGAGGGCATCCTCGCCTTCCGGCGGCAGCTGGCCGACCCGACCCTCCGGGCGCGGTTCGGCGGGGAGATCGACGGGTTCATGCGCCGGTGCGCCCTGGGGGTGTGGCAGGCCGACGGCGGGGTCCTTACCCCCAGGCACGTGGAATTCTACAACGCCATCTACTGCAAGGGCAGCCCCGCGCCCTCGGCGCTGTACTGGGAGCTTTCTTCCGCAGTGGGGGAGTACCCCGGCTTCCGGGAGCCGGAGTTCTTCCGCCGGATGCGGGAGGACGACAGGCTGTACGGCCGGGGCGACGCGGTGCGGTTCGTGGACCTGATGACCCTGATGCTGCTGCTGTTCGCCGCGGCGGACGGCGTGGTCAGCGAGGCGGAGGCGGGCTTCGTCAACCGCTGCGCCGACCAGCTGCTGGCGCTGTGCCGCTCCGACGGGCTGACCTCCGGCAAGCCCGCCCTGAAGGCTGACGAGTTTGTCACCCGCGCCCCCGCGGCGGAGCCGGCCCCCGCCCCTGAAGAGCCGGAAGCGCCCGCCCCGCCGGAGCCCACCCTGGAGCAGCTGCTCTCCGAGCTGGACGGGTTGTGCGGGCTGGAGCAGGTGAAGAAGGACGTCAAAAGCCTCATCAACCTGGTGAAGGTGCGCCGGCTGCGGGAGCAGGCGGGGCTGCCCGTGCCCCCTCTGTCGCTGCACCTGGTGTTTTTGGGCAACCCGGGCACCGGCAAGACCACCGTGGCCCGGCTGCTGGCAAAAATTTACCACGCGGTGGGCGTGCTGTCCAAGGGCCAGCTGGTGGAGGTGGACCGCTCGGGCCTGGTGGCCGGGTTCGTGGGCCAGACCGCCCTGAAGACCAGCGAGGTGGTGCAGAAGGCCATCGGTGGGGTGCTGTTCATCGACGAGGCCTACGCCCTGGTCAACCAGGACAACGCCAACGACTTCGGCGGCGAGGCCATCGAGGTGCTGCTCAAGGGCATGGAGGACCACCGGGACGACCTGATCGTCATCGTGGCGGGCTACACCGAGCTGATGGAGAAGTTCATCCACTCCAACCCGGGGCTGGAGTCCCGGTTCAACAAGTATTTCTACTTCGAGGACTACGACGCCGGGCAGCTGCTGGACATCTTCCGCTCCCTGTGCGCCAAAAACGGCTATGCCCTGTCCCGGGAGGGGGAGGAGCGGGCCGGGGAGATGCTCCGGGCGCTGTATGAGGACCGGGACGAGAACTTCGGCAACGCCCGTGACGTGCGCAACCTGTTCGAGAAGGCGGTCGCCCGCCAGTCCGACCGGGTGGCCCGGCTGGACGGCCCCACCCGGGAGCAGCTGATGGAGCTGACGGCGGACGACGTGGACCCGCCGGAGGAGGGATGAGCCCATGAGGATCGCCTTCTGCACCCTGGGGTGCAAGGTCAACCAGTACGAGACCCAGGCCATGCAGCGCCTGCTGCTGGAGCGGGGGCACACCCTGGTGCCCTTCGACGGCCCGGCGGACGCCTACGTGGTCAACAGCTGCACGGTGACCGCCGTGAGCGACAAGAAGTCCCGCCAGGCGGTGCGCCGGGCCCGGAAGGGGAACCCGGACGGGGTGGTGGCCCTGTGCGGCTGCTACCCCCAGACCCACCCGGAGCAGGCCGCCGCCCTGGGGGCCGACCTGCTGGCCGGCACCGGCGACCGCCGGGGCTTCCTGGACCTGCTGGAGCGGGCGGTGGAGGAGCGGACGCCGGGACGGAGCCTGGACGACCCCTTCGCCCGGCGGGAGTTCGAGCGGCTGCCCGCCGGCGGGCTGGAGGGCCGCACCCGGGCCATGCTGAAGGTGGAGGACGGGTGCGTCAACTTCTGCTCCTATTGCGTGATCCCCTACGCCCGGGGCCGGGTGCGCTCCCTGCCCTCGGCGGAGGCGGAGGCCGAGGCCCCCCGGCTGGCGGGAGAGGGCTACCGGGAGCTGGTGCTCACCGGCATCGAGATCTCCTCCTGGGGCCGGGACCTGCCGGGTGAGGAGGAGCTGGCCGACCTGGTGGAGCGGGTGTGCCGGGCGGCCCCGGACTGCCGGGTGCGGCTGGGCTCCCTGGAGCCCCGGACGGTCACCCCCGACTTCTGCCGCCGGCTGGCCGGGCTTTCCAACCTGTGCCCCCATTTCCACCTCTCCCTCCAGTCGGGGTGCGGCACGGTGCTGGCCCGGATGAACCGGAAATATGATCCCGAACGGTATTATGAGAGTATAAAATTACTCCGGGAGTTCTTCCCCGACCCCGCCGTCACCACCGACCTGATCGTGGGCTTCCCGGGGGAGACGGAGGAGGAATTTGCCGCGTCGCTGGATTTCGCCCGGCGGTGCGGCTTTGCGGCCATGCACGTCTTCCCCTACTCCCGGCGGCCGGGCACCCCGGCGGCGGAGCTTCCCGGGCAGGTGCCCAACGCCGTCAAAGAGGCGCGGGCCCACCGGGCGGGGGCGCTGGCCCGGGAGCTGGAGCGGGCGTTCCTGCTGCGCCGGGTGGGCCGGACGGAGCCGGTGCTCTTTGAGGAGGAGCGGGACGGGCTGTGGTACGGCCACACCCCCGACTACCTGCTGGTGCGGGCCAGGGGGGAGGCGCTCCACAACCGGGTGGAGCCGGTGCGCCTGGTGGCTTTGGCGGAAGAAGGGCTGGAGGGGGAGATCCTCTCTTGCATCCCGGGGAAAAATCAGGTAGACTAACGGGGAACGGTCCCCGTGACAGACAGAGAAGGAGAGATACCCTATGGAAACTTTTGTGGAAGCCCTGAAGAAGCTGAAGGAGGGCGACGTGTGCTTTGCCCACGCCGACCACAACCCCGCCCATTTTGACGACGCCGTGCGCCACGACCTGGCCGACCACGGCCAGCACCCCTACGCCGCCGTCATCACCTGCGGCGACTCCCGGGTGCCCCCGGAGCACATCTTCTCCGTGGGCCTGGGCAGCCTGTTCGTCATCCGCAACGCGGGCAACGTCATCGGCCCCTTCGAGCTGGGCTCGGCGGAGTACGCCGCGGAGCACCTGCAGGTGCCCCTGATCCTGGTGCTGGGCCACACCCACTGCGGCGCGGTGGAGTCCACCCTGGCCGGCGGCGCCGGTGGGCACATCAAGGAGATCACCGACGAGGTCAAGCGGGCCATCGGCGAGGAGACCGACCCCCGCAAGTGCGAGTGGCTCAACGCCCGCCACAGCGTGAAGGTGCTGCGGGACAGCGAGATCCTCTCCCATCTGGAGAAGGAGGGCAAGGTCCGGATCATGGCCGCCATCTACGACATCGAGACCGGCGAGGTCACCTTCGACGAGTAAGGCTGCGCCTGTGCAAAAGCAAGGCTGGGGTCCCCCATGGGGGACCCCAGCCGTTTTGTTTCACCGCTTTATTCATGCAGCGCGCCGGTGGGACACACCGCCGCGCAGGCAGGGGGCAGTCCCGCCCGCAGGCGGTCGGCGCACCCGTCGCACTTGTCCACCCGCCCTTCGAAGTCGAAGGACAGGGCATCGAAGGGGCAGGCGGCGGCGCAGGCGCCGCAGCCGGTGCAGCGGGTGTTGTCGTAGAGCACCAGGCCCAGCTCCCCGTCCCGCCGGAACACCCCCTCCGGGCAGGCCTCGGCGCACAGGGGCCGGGCGCAGTGGCGGCAGGCGGAGGAGACGCACCGGGGCAGCCCGTCGGGCCGCTCCACCTCGTACACCACCCGGTAGGGCCGCCGGGCGGACACGTCCACGTCCCGCTGGTCCATGCAGGCCACCGCGCAGGCCCCGCAGGCGGTGCACCGCTTCTCGTCAAACTTCACCATCGCGCTCACCTCCCGCCCGCGCCAGGGCGCAGGGCACACTGTCGTAGGCCGGGAACCCGGTGTCCGGGTCCCGGTGGTCCCCCGGCACCAGGCGGTTCACGTCCGCCTCCCGGTAGCCGTGGTAGAGGTGCACCGTCCCCTCCAGCACCCGGGCGGTGGGGTGGACGGGCACTATCAGTTCCCCGGCGGGGGTGGACAGCACCGCCCGGTCCCCCTCCTTCAGCCCAAGACGCCTGGCGTCCTCCCGGCTGACGTCCGCCAGGGCGGCGGGGCGCAGGCTGCGCAGCCAGGGCACGTCGTGCAGCCGGGAGTGCAGGGCGTGGGGCAGCCGCGCCCCGGCCACCAGAGTCATGGGGAAGGCGGGGTCGGCGGGGAAGGGGGGCTTCCACACCGGCAGCGGCTCCAGCCCCAGCCGCTCCAGCAGGGTGGAGCGCAGCTCGAACTTCCCCGTGGGGGTGGGCAGCCGTCCCCCCGGGCACAGGGGCGCGGAGGTCAGGTCCAGGACGTGGGTCTGCTCCGGCTGGGCCTTCAGCGCCTCCAGGTCCACCGGCAGGTCCCGGAGGATGTCCTTCAGGCAGGCGTCGTACCCCGCGGTGAGCAGGGGGTCGTCCAGCTCCAGCGCCCGGGCCAGCCGGGTGAGGATCTCCGTGTCGGGCAGGGACTGGCCCAGAGGCGGGATGACCGGAGCGGTGTACTGCACCCGGTTGCCCGGGTAGACCTTGAACTCTCCCCGCTCCAGGCTGGAGCAGGCGGGCAGC
Organism: uncultured Oscillospiraceae bacterium; assembly: GCA_944386865.1. GTDB lineage: Bacteria > Bacillota > Clostridia > Oscillospirales > Oscillospiraceae > CALXCT01. Next base: position 7,706 of record CALXCT010000024.1, read on the forward strand.
ACCAGGTCGGCCAGCCTGGCGCTGTCGGTGAGGAACAGGTCCACGTCCACATAGAAGTCCAGCGCCTGAAGGGCCCGCTCCCAGCTGCCGCTGTCGGGGAACATGCGGTAGTTGAGCCCGTGGGCCACCAGGGCCCGGACGGGGTAGGGCCTGCCGGACAGGATCTGCCCGGCCAGGTCCACCGCCTGCATCTCCCCCGTCAGCCGGTGCCACAGGGGATGGTCAGCGCAGCCCACGGGCAGCGGGCCGTCCTTGGGCCGGGTGGCGGCGGCGAACTGGTGGTCCCGGGTGGCGAAGCCGCCCCGGGAGTGGGCGTAGGTCAGCCGGTCGGGCAGCAGGCCGCCGGGGCGGTCAAAGCTGCCCGTGATGGCCGACAGGGCCATGATGGCCCGGTGGCTGCCAAGGCCGTTGGTGTGGTGGACCATGGAGGAGCTGGACTGGTTGACGGCCAGCGGGCCGTGCTCCCCGATCAGCCGGGCGGCCTGGAGCACCTGCCCGGCGGGCACGCCGGTGAGCTGCTCCACCCGCTCCGGGGTGAACCCCTCCACATAGGCGGCGTACTCTCCAAAGCCGTGTACCCGGTTTTCCACCGTCTCCCGGTCGATCCACCCGCCGTGGATGAGCGCCCGGCCCAGACCCAGGGCCAGCGCCCCGTCGGTGCCCGGCCGGGGCCGCAGGTGCAGGTCGCACCCCTGCTGGACGGTGACGGTGGCCCGGGGGTCCACGATGATCAGCTTCATCCCCCGGCGGCGGGCCGCCTCCAGCCCCTTGATCTTCAGATGGGCCGAGTGGTAGGGGTTGAAGCACCAGCCCAGCAGCACCCCGGCCCGGGCCAGGTCGGCCCTGACGCAGTCCACCCCCGCCATGGCCTGCCAGGACAGGATGGTGGCGGTGAAGCAGGTGGACGACTCGCTGCCGTAGTTCACCGAGCCGAAGCTGTGGCACAGCCGCTGGAGCATGGGCCGGTACCACTTGTTGTAGCCCGAGTAGAAGGCCACGCTGGACGCGCCGCTCTCCCCCCGGAGGTCCTTCAGCCGCCCGGCGATCTCCCGGAAGGCCTCCTCCCAGGAGATGGGCTCGAAGTCCCCCGAGCCCCGTGGCCCCACCCGGCGCAGGGGGGTCATCACCCGGTCGGGGCGGTAGATGTACTGCCGCATGGCCCGGCCCCGGGTGCACAGCCGCCCCTGGCTGGCCGGGTGGTCCGGGTCGCCCTCCACATGGACCACCGCCCCGTCCCGCACCCGGCACAGCACGCCGCAGTGGGGGCCGGGGGCGCAGATGTCGCAGAAGGAGCGGCGCAGCTGCTCCCCGCCCAGTCCTCTTTTCTCCATGGGGACCCCTCCCGTTTCACAGTCGTTCTCTTTCCATGATACAACAAAGCGGGGCCCGGCGCAAGACGCGCCGGGCCCCGCGTCCCGTCCGGGCCGGGTCACAGCCCCAGCTTGAACAGGTTGGCGTCGGTGGTGAAATTGCTCACGCTGTACAGCACCAGCACCATGTCGATGCCGTTGTCCCGCACATAGTCCTTCAGGCTCATGTTGTTGTAGCGCAGGTCGTACAGGTGGATCTGGGAGAAGTTCTGGGTGAGGAAGGGGGCCAGGCTGTCGGTGTAGGAGTCCCGCACCACCAGCACGCTGGGGGCGTCCTCCAGCCCGGTGTCGATGACGCACAGGGGCTGGTTGCCACCCAGGAAGTAGGAGTACTTGTCCTTCTCGCTGAGATAGCTGTCCACATAGAGGGAGCCCTCCTCCGGCATGCCGGTGAAGTAGGAGGTCACCTTCACGTCCCCCTGGTCGATCCAGCGGTACATCTCGTCGGGCTGTACCCACTTGGCCCCGGCGGAGGAGTAGGTGGTGCCCAGGAAGCTGTCGGACACCAGCTCCGGCGTGCCGGTAAACTCCACGGGGGCCAGCCCCATGCCCTCCATCAGAGCCAGGTAGCCGTAGTAGGCCCCCAGGCTGGTCCAGTGGTGGTCGGTGCGGTAGAACACATACTCGTCCTGCCTGTCCAGCAGAGGGGTGACCAGGTCCAGCCACTCCACCGACACGCAGCTGCCCATGGCCTGCTCCAGCGCGCCCGACTCGTCGGCCAGGGGCGCGCCCTGGGGCAGCCGGTCGGCCCACACGGTGTTCTTCCCCGGGATCAGGGAGAAGTAGACGGGCACGTCCACGTTCTCCCCCAGGGCGTTCACATAGGCAAGCCGCTGGGCCATGTCCTCCTGGGAGGGGGCGGTGAACTGGGCGAACAAGGTCTGGGCGCCGTCTGTGCCGAAGTAGACCCCGTTGTTCTCCTGCTTGCCCGTCAGCCGCTCGCACCAGGCCTTCAGCCCGATCCAGAAGTCCCGGCCGGCGAACTGGTCGGAGTGGTACTCCTCAAAGTCCTCCATGAACTCCCCGTTGGTGACGCTCTCCAGGCTCAGCTCGGGCATCTGGGTGAGGTAGCGGTTCTCCTGGGGGGAGAACTGCCGGTCGGGCAGCAGCAGATTGGCCGCCAGGAAGGCCGCCAGGAACAGGCAGAACAGGGCGGTGATGAAGCGGGCGTATCCTTTGCTCATCTCTGGCACCTCCTCAGAAGCGGAAATACAGGAACGGATTGTAGGTGGCGTCCACCACGTAGGCGGTGCACACCATCAGTCCCGCCAGCAGCAGCACGGGCAGGGCCACGGCCGCGGGCCGGGCGCGGAGCTTGCGCCAGGCCATGCTCAGAAGCGGGGTGGAGCCCACGGCGGCGATGACCAGCAGGGGCAGGTAGCTGCGCAGGTAGTAGCCGAAGGCCCCGTCGGCCAGGGGCACGCCCCCCAGGCCGAACATCACCTTCAGGTAGGCCCCCAGCTGGCCGAAGTCCTCGATGGCGAAGATGGCCCAGCTGACCATCACCAGCGCCAGGGTGTACACATGGCCCACCGCGGCGGGCAGCCTGGCCAGGGCCTTGCCCCACACCAGCCGCTCCAGCATCAGCAGCACGAAGAAGTACAGCCCCCAGATCAGGAAATTCCAGCTGGCCCCGTGCCAGATGCCGGTGGCCGCCCAGACCACCAGCAGGTTGAACACCCACCGGCCCTTGGAGCAGCGGTTGCCCCCCAGGGGGATATACAGGTACTCCCGAAACCAGGTGGACAGGGAGATGTGCCAGCGCCGCCAGAACTCGGTGACGCTTTTGGAGATATAGGGGTAGTTGAAGTTCTCCAGAAACTCGAAGCCCAGCATCCGCCCCAGGCCGATGGCCATGTCGGAGTAGCCGGAGAAATCGAAGTAGATCTGGAAGGTGAAGGCCAGCACACCCAGCCAGGCCCCCGCCACGGTGAGCTCGCCGGGGGCCATGGCCTTGTAGGCATCCCACAGCATGCCCACGTTGTTGGCGATGAGCAGCTTCTTGCCCAGGCCCACCAGGAAGCGCTGCACGCCGGAGGCGAACTTGTCCGCGGTGCAGGTGCGGCTGTCGATCTGGCCGCCCAGGTCCTTGTACTTGATGATGGGCCCGGCGATGAGCTGGGGGAACAGGGTGACGAAGGTGCCGAAGTTGATGGTGCTGCGCTGGGCGCGGGTGTCGCCCCGGTAGACGTCGATGGTATAGCTCATGGTCTGGAAGGTGTAGAAGGAGATGCCGATGGGCAGGTGGACGCCCAGCACCGGCATGAAGGTCAGGCCGACGGCCTGGAGGGAGCCGGCGATGAAGTCCCAGTACTTGAAAAAGCCCAGCAGCGCCAGGTTGAAGACGATGGACGAGGCCACCGCCATCCTGGCCCCCCGGAGGTTGCCCTTCCCCTTGCACCGCTCCACCAGCATCCCGTGGGTGTAGTCGATGACGGTGGAGGCGAACATGATGAGCACATAGATCCGCTCGCCCCAGTAGTAGAACAGCAGGGACACCGCCAGCAGCGCCAGGTTGCGCAGCTTCAGCGGGGCCAGGTAGTAGACCAGCAGCACCACGGGCAGATAGAGGAACAGGAAATAGGTGGTGGAGAATACCATGGAGACACCTCCGGGTCAGAATGGTCAGCACGCCGCCCCCCATGGAGCGGCCACGGGGGGCGGCGGGATGCGCGGGGAAGGGGCCCGTTCTCAGAACAGGGCGTTGAAGGCGCTGACGATGGCGTCACAGTCCTCGTGGACCACCATCATGATGTAGTTGCCGTTGGACACCACCCGGGAATTGTTGGTCCACTGCTCGGTGGGGCCGGGGTACCAGGCGCCGCCGTTGGCCATGTTGTCGATCCGGGTCTGGAAGATGGCCTTGACGGTGTCCACGTCCTTGCTGTCCTTCACCTGGACCAGGCCGAACTCGCCGTTGTTCATGGTCATCTGGACCACATAGATCAGGCACTGTTCGGTGGCCACGGCGGAAATGCCGGGGTAGAAGCCCTCCATCTGCTCGGCCGAGGCCAGCTGCAGGAAGCCGAACTCATAGTCGGAGGTCACCTGCTCGGCGAAGGCCTTCAGGTCCACCCCCGTCTCGGCGGGGGCGGAGGGTTCGGGGGAGGGGGTGGGGGTAGGAGTGGGCTTGGCGCTCTCCTCCCACTTGCAGCGCACGGTGCAGCTGGCGGTCAGCTCGCCGGCGG